>CAZJRX010000059.1:0-15569 GCA_964548145.1 uncultured Pseudomonadales bacterium
ACTCTTATGACGAAGGGCCACCGTACAGGCGATCCTGTCGTGTCAGTCGGTGCCCGCGGTCGCCCGTCGGTCTATGCCACAACCTGCGTACGCGGGGACGGGACCCGCAAGGACGCCCCCTTGGGCGACACCTACAACGACGGCCCCGCGTTGTCCGGCTTTGGGATTCGTTGCACACCCGGCGACACTTGTGGTCGCCCGGTGGGGATTCGCGGGGGCGGTGCTCCGCCTCGATCTATTACAATGCCGTTGCTTGGGGCGACGGGTTTGGCTTGGTCCGATGGAACAGACGATCGAAAGGCCGCCGTCCGCCCCACCGATGTCACCACCCATCGAGAAGAAACCGAGCGTCGTCTTCGAAGCGCCGGACTTGGCAGCTCCAACGGAGACGGTGTCCGAAGCGGAGATCCGTTTCTTCATGGCCAACGGGTTTCTCGTCAAGAAACGCCTGATCGACAGGGCGGCGGCAGAGACAGCGCTTCGCAAGACCTGGGCCTACTTGAGACGCCATGTGCCGATGGCCGAGGGGGCGACGGCACCTTCGCGCCGCGACTCGTCGACCTGGGTAAGCCCCAAGTGGGCGCCGATGCCGCGGCCGGACGCGTGTGGTCCCTACCAGGGTCGCCAGCGCCTCGTCTACGCCGGCCACACCGTGAAGCTGCATGATCTCGGCAGTGCCGACTACCTGGTGGACCTCGTCCCGAACCACCCGAAGGTCCGCGCGGTGGCCGAGGCGATTCTCGGCGAGGATCTCAGAGAGAGCCAACGGACACGCGGCGTCTATGCGGTGTTCCCCAAGGCCGACGAAGGCGATCCGGCCGACCCGGGGCGGTTGACGCGACCGCTCGGCCCGCACACCGATCAGGTCTGCCAACAGCTCAACGCTTGCGCCTATCTCGACGACGTGCCGCCCCGCAACGGTGGCTTCACGGTCTATCCGGCGAGCCACACGATCATGTTCCGCGCACACCGCTTCGAGGCGAACTGGTCCCCGCTTCCCGGTTTCCGAGACGCCGTCCGGCAGGTTGTCGCCGAGATCGAGCCCGTGGAGTTCGCGGGCGAGAAGGGCGATGTCATCTTCTGGCACGGTCGGACGGTGCACTCGTCGGGGGTGCACCTCGGCGATTCCATCCGCTGGGCCGTGTTCGCCGACTTCACCCTGGACCGGGACGTGCTCTCGCCCGAGGAGCACAAGCGCATCGGCCAGTTCGAGTGGTTCAAGGACGCCAAGTGCTTCGCCGACGACGCGCCGGTAGGCGAGGACATGTGGCGCGGTTGGCGACTGGGCAGATGACGGTCTATTCCAATCTGCGCATCTGGGACGGTACGGCGGCCGACTACGCGCCTTTCAATGCCATCGCCATCGAAGGCGACGCAATCGTCGGATTGGGAAACGGCTGGTCCGGCGAGAACTGCGCTGGCCTGACCGCGATCCCCGGGCTGATCGACGCCCATGTCCACATGGTTCTCGATCCGGCCATCGCATCGCTCAAGGATCAGTTGGCGCAAAAACCCCGGGTCATCCGCAAGAAGATGAAAGAGCGTGCGGAGGCCATGGTTCGCCACGGCATCACCACCGCCCGCGACTTGGGCGGCGGCAACTGGCTGGAGTTGGAACTCCGCGACCGGATCAACGCCGGCAAGATCCTTGGACCGCGCCTGCTGTGTGCCGGCCAACCGGTCACCTCGGTCAAAGGCCACTGCCACTTCTGGGGTGGCGAATCGGCAGACTTGGAAGCGGCGAAGGCGGTTATCGAGCGCCAACACGCCCACGGGGTCGACCTAATCAAAGTCATGGCCACCGGCGGTATGCAAACCCCGAACAGTCAACCGAAGGACGCGCAGTTCGATCAGGCGACGACGACCGCAATCGTCGCCGCGGCCAACGAGCTCGGCTATGAGGTCGCCGCCCATTGCCATGGGACGCCGGGTATTCGCCACGCGGCAAATGCCGGCGTGCGTAGCATCGAGCACTGCTCGTGGATCGGCGGCGACGGCAAGCGCGAACCCTACGATCCGGACGTTGCTGCCGAGATCGCTCGCCGGGGCGTGTGGGTATCTCCGACCATCAACGCGGGTTGGGGCCGTTTTCCGGAGGAGTTCGCCGTTCGGATTCGCGAGAACATGCGCGGCATGAAGGCTGCCGGCTGCCGGCTGGTTGCCTCCACGGATGCCGGGATTCCCAATGTCCGCCACCAGGATCTCGCCCGGGCGCTGCCGGTCTTTGCGCGGCTGGCGGAACTCGAGCCCATCGAGGTCCTGAAGTGCGCCACCAGCGAGTGCGCGGCGGCGCTGGGCCTCGCCGCAGTCACGGGAACCTTGCGCGAAGGCATGGTCGCCGATCTACTATTTGTCCGTGGGGATCCACTGGCGGACTTGCAGACCGTGCAGCAGCCGGTCAAGGTTGTCGTTCGCGGACGAGAAGTCGAACCGGTGGAACCAGAACGAGAGGAGAAGCAGCAGGCATGAGTTTTCGAGAAGAAGCGCGGGACTGGCTGGAAGACAACTGTCCGCCCACCATCCGCCAGCCGGCGGGACCTGGCGAAGGCACCGGCGGCGGCCGCCGGGCCACGTATCCGAACCCGGAGGTCAAGCTCTGGCTCGACCGCATGGCCGAGAAAGGCTGGACGGCGCCGACTTGGCCCAAGGAATACGGCGGCGGCGGGCTCACCAAGGAAGAGGCGGGGATCTTAGGCGAGGAGATGCGCCGCATCCGCGCGCGGCCGGCCCACACGGGGATGGGACTCTCGATGATCGGCCCCGCACTGCTGGAATACGGCTCCGAGGAGCAGAAGCACGAGCATCTGCCGAAGATCGTCCGCGGCGACATCTGGTGGTGCCAGGGCTACAGCGAACCCGGATCCGGTTCGGACCTCGCGAGTTTACAGACCAAGGCGGTCGACGACGGCGACGACTTCATCGTCAACGGCTCGAAGATCTGGACCTCCGGTGCGAACTTCGCGGACTGGATGTTCTGCCTGGTGCGCACCGAGCCGGATGCCCCGAAGCACGAGGGCATCTCGTTCATCCTGTTCGACATGGAAACCCCGGGCGTCACCGTCAAACCCATCCAGCTCATCAGCGGCGCATCGCCGTTCTGCCAGACCTTTCTCGACAACGTGCGCGTACCGAAGCGCAATCTGGTGGGCGAACGCGGCAAGGGCTGGACCGTTGGCAAGCGCCTGCTGCAGTACGAACGCACGTCCATCGGCGGTGGCGGTGGCGGCGGCGGCGGTAATCCCATGGCCGACCTGGCCCGGCGCTACGTGGGCCAGGATGGCGGCCAGATCGCCGATCCGGAACTGCGCAAACGTTTGATCGCGCACCGGATCACCGACCGGGCGTTCGGTCTGACGGTTCGCCGCAACGGCGAGGAACTGCGCTCCGGCGGCGCACCGACCTTCCTGTCGTCCATGTTCAAGCTCTACGGCACCGAGCAGAACAAGGCCCGCTACAACCTCATGCTCGACATGATGGGTAGCCAGATGCTCGGCTGGGAGGGCGACGGCTTCGACGGCCGTGAACTGTCGGCGACCCGGGAGTGGCTCCGGTCGCTGGCCAATTCCATCGAAGGTGGAACGTCGGAGATCCAGTTGAACATCATCGCGAAACGCATTCTCGGCTTGCCGGACTGATCGATCCGGCTTTGGAGGGGAGATGAGGAAGCTGTTGGCATTGGCGGCATTGACGGCCGCGTCGACGGGCGCCCAGGAAGAGGAACTGTCGCTCAGCGAACTGTTGGCGCGGTTCAACTGGGACTTCGACGCAACGCCCATCACGACGGAGAAAGTTGGCGACGGCCTCTACGTGCTGTTCGGCGTCGGCGGCAACATCGGCGTGTCCGTGGGCGAGCAGGGCGTGCTCATCGTCGACAACATGTTCCCGGAGATGATTCCGAAGGTGGAGGCGGCGATCAAGGAGATCGGCGGCGACGGCATCGACTTCGCCGTCAACACACACTGGCACTTCGACCACGCCGAGGGGAACCTGGCGGTGGGGCCTGCCGGCACCTGGATCGTCGCCCACGAGCAGTCGGCACAGATGATGGCGACATCGAACCCGATCAACCTCGTTATCACGAAGTATCGACAGCAAGCCTATCCCCCGGACGCACGCCCGGTGATCACCTACGACGATCGCATGCGTTTCCACTTCAACGGCGGTGCGATCGACCTCATTCACGCCGGGCCTGCGCACACGGCCGGCGACACCGCGGTGATCTTCCGCAAGCACAACGCGGTGCATTTCGGGGATGTGTTCAACAACGCCGGCTACCCGTTCATCGACGTCGACAGCGGTGGCGGCGTGAACGGCATGATCCGCTTCTGCGAGACCATACTGGCCGAGATCGGCGACGACGGCATCGTGATTCCCGGCCACGGCCCGGTTACGGACGCCGCGGCGCTAAAGGCGTACATCGAGATGCTGAAGACGGTTCGGGAACGCGTCCTGGCGATGATGAACGAGGGCAAGAGCCTCTTGGAGATCGTGGCGGCGCGTCCGACGGCCGATTTCGACGAGACCTACGGACCGGAAATGCAGTCGCTGGGATTCGTGGACCGCGTGTACACGAGCCTCAAGCGGGACGGGCAGTAGGCGCTGGAGTTCTAACGAGGCACCGCGTCAGACCGACGAGGCGCGTGCCGTAGGGGCGACCCTGGGGCGACTCTTGTGGTCGCCCGCTCGGCGTCGCTCCTACCGTGGACCGGTGCGAGGCAATCTTGCCGAGTCAAGAAACCCCTGCTCATCTGTGCAGATGGGACGCGCTCGAGAATGCCAGCGCGGTCGCGCTACTTGGCCGCCTCGATCAAGGCGATATCCTGTTTGAGAAGCGCGTTGACCAACTCGTTTAGCTCCACGCCTTTTTCTCTTGCGCGTGCCACCAGGTAGTTCCTTACCGGATCGTCCAGATACACCGGCAAGTGGATGTCTGCTTCGTTTCGATAGAACTTGCCCCGCTCGCCAAGTGAGAAATCGTACTCAGATTGCATATCACTCTTCGTATTGCCTCCGCTCGGTCCGAGACGCCCGCAACGCGGAGGCTCGTAACGCCATTGTGGCAGAATTGCCGCCTTCCTTGATTGGCATGGCGAATACGGTGAAGATCGCGCCAAGTGTCGCGACATTGGGCGCGACGGTGACCGGCGTCTCCCTGAACGCGCTCTCAGACGACGAGTGGGGAGGCATCGAAGACGCCTTCCATCGGCACGCCGTGCTCGTCTTCCCGAAGGCGAACCTTACGGAGGACGAGCACATCGCCTTCAGCCGCCGGTTCGGGCCGCTGGAGCGGACGTTGTCGAAACGCACTGAACGCCAGGAAATCTCCCTGCTCTCGAACGTCGCCGGGGATGGCCGCATCGCCAAGCCGGACGATGCCCTCGGGCTGTTCCTGAAGGGCAACCGCTACTGGCATACGGACTCTTCGTTCAAGAAGGTCGCCGCCAAGGCATCGCTGTTGCGTGCGTTGGAGGTCCCGGACTCCGGCGGCGATACGGAGTGGGCGGACATGCGGGCCGCCTGGGATGCGCTGGATGCGGCTACCCAGGCGCGCCTCGACGGGTTGGTGGCAGTCCATTCCTACGCCTAGTCCCAGGGCAAGGTCGGCGGCATCGCGCTGCTCACGCAAGAGGAGCGGGATGCGCTGCCGCCGGTGCAGCATCCTCTGGTGCGGACACACCCCGCGACGGGTCGGAAGAATCTCTACATCGGACGCCATGCCTCGCACGTCCTCGGCATGGACGAGGAAGAGGGCAGGGCGCTGTTGGCCAAGCTCACCGAGGCGGCCTGCCAGCCACCCCGGATATTCCGCCATCGATGGCAGGCCGGGGACATCGTCGCCTGGGACAACCGCTGCGTGCTGCACCGGGGACACGCCTGGCCACTCGACGAGCCGCGGGTCATGCGACGGACCACCGTGGCCGGCGAGGGCGAGAACTCTTGGGCCATCGACAAGCAGGAAGCCGCCCATGCTTAGGCGCGTTGGTGGCTACCTTTTCCCCCGGGAGGGCGAGGTCCCGGAGGCCAGTCGGCAGTTGGAACGGGAAGGCTATGCGGTTCTGCGCGGCGTGCTATCCCCCAGGCAACTTGGGCCGATCCGCAACGAGATCGCCGGAATCTATGCCAGCCGGCCCCGGGACGGCCGCGCCGGCGTCCAGGACGAAGACTTCCGCTACGAGATGTTCAACAAGAGCCCGCGGGCCCAGAAACTCGCCGGTCGACGGGAAATCCTGGACGTGATCGAACCGCTCCTGGGGGAGGACTGCCATATTCTCGCCAACACCTGCTGGCGCAACCCGGCGGATACCGAGCATCGCCACGGTGGCGGCGGCTGGCATATCGACGCGGGACCCCATATTCCCCGCCCGCCGGGCACGCCTTGGCCCGCCGAGGTTCCGTACCCCGTGTTCGCCATCGGCGTGCACATCTTCCTTGAAGACTGTCCCATCGAATGCGGTCCGACTGCGGTCATTCCGGGCAGCCACACGTCCGGACAGCCGCCGCCCTTCGACCGGCGCATGGACGAGACGCTTACCTGCCAAGGGCGCAGCGCACTGCCGCTAACGGCGGAGGCCGGGGATGTGGCGTTGTTCACCTCCGACGTCTGGCACCGCCGGCTGCCGACACGGGAGGGCGACAAGGGCCGCTTCTTTCTGCAGGTGCACTACGGGCGTCGGGATATTGCCCAGCGCATCAAACGCACCGCCACGGTGAACCACGTCGACCTCGCCGCGCTCGAGCGCATCCGTTCGAAACGCGAACGACGTTTGCTGGGACTGCATCCGCCCGGCTTCTACGACGGCTGATTGGCCGTGATCCCCGAACGTTGGCGCACGCCGGTCGCCTTCCTCGTGCTCGCGAGCATCGCGATGCCCTTGGGCTTCGCGGCCTGGCGGGCGCTGCTCGACAACTTCGCCATCGAGCAAGCGGCGTTCACCGGGCGCGAAATCGGCATCCTGCAGAGTCTCCGGGAGATTCCCGGCTTCCTCGCCTTCACCGCCGTGTTCGTGATCCTCGTGTTGCGAGAACAGACCTTCGCCGTGGTTTCCGTTGCGGTGTTCGGGCTGGGCGTGGCGCTGACCGGCTTCTTCCCCAGCGAGTACGGCCTCTATTTCACCGCCGTCCTCATGTCCATCGGCTTCCACTACTTCGAGACCATTCGCCAGTCGCTGTCCCTGCAATGGCTTTCCAAGGAAGAGGCGCCGCGCATCCTCGGTCGCCTGATCGGCGTCGGATCGGCGACCTCGCTGGTGGCGTTCGGGGCGATGTACGTCGCCCTCAAGGTGTTCGACCTCGAATACCGCTGGATCTACCTGGCGGCAGGCGGCGGCGCGTTGCTGATCGCCATCCTCCTCATGGGCTATCCGCATTTCCAGGGCGCGACGCCCCAGCGCAAGGAGATCGTGCTTCGGGGCCGCTACTGGCTCTACTACGGCCTGACGTTCCTCTCCGGCGCAAGACGCCAGATCTTCGTGGTCTTCGCCGGCTTCCTGATGGTCGAGAAGTTCGGCTATTCGGCGGAGAACATCGTCGCGCTGATGCTCGCCAACCACCTTTTCAACTGGCTCTTCGCGGAGCGGATCGGCGCCTGGATCGGTCGCATCGGCGAACGCCACGCGCTCACGTTCGAGTACTGCGGCCTGATCCTGGTGTTCACCGCCTACGCCTTCGTCGAGAACGCCTACGTGGCCGCCGGCCTCTACATCCTCGACCACATGTTCTTCGCGCTGGCAATCGCCATCAAGACGTACTTCCAGAAGATCGCGGATCCGGCGGACATCGCGTCCACGGCGGGGGTGTCGTTCACGATCAACCACATCGCCGCCGTGGTGATCCCGGCTCTACTCGGCCTCGTCTGGCTGGAGTCCCGGGCCCTGGTGTTCCTTATCGGCGCGGGTTTCGCGCTGCTGTCGTTGGTGATGGCCCAGAACGTACCGCGCCATCCCCGGGAGGGGAACGAAACGGTCTACGGTGCAGTGAACCGAGGGCTCGGTACTGCCATGGGGAGTCGTCAATGAGCGTAGGGGCGATCGTCTGGTCGCTCGGACTCGCGATGGCCGGCATTGGACGGACCGCGACACATCGGCGTTTGATCCGGGACGGGACAAGCCCAAATGTCCACCGGAGTGCCGTGCCGCCTTTGAACACCAACCCGTGGTCGCTACCCAGGCTCCCGAGGCCGGCGATGATGTGGGCGAGTACGTAGTCGCGCTCCACGGTCGGGGTGGACACCCCGTCTCGCTCGGCCTGCTTGGTGATCAATCCCAGACTGCTCATTGACTGACGACGGCCTGCAACTCAGCCACAGTCCGTGGCCAGCGAACGCGCCACCGCTTGTCCCGCAAGACCATGGGTTCCTTCGAACTCGGTTCGAGGTCCAGATCCGCAGTAATCCGTTTGATAGGCTCGAGTGCACCGGCGAGCGGGCGCAATGTCAGGTTGTCGGCGAGCGAGCCGAGCCGCCGGAGTGCCGCCGCGTAGCCTAGGCGGCTTGCGTAGTCGATGAGGACCTCGGACTTCAGACTCGGGGCGGCGGTGGCCAATGCCTCTGCCAACACTTCCGCTCCCCCGACGAGTCGCGGACGGTCGGCGGCATCTAAGACAGCGCGATGCAGGTCCGAGATGTAGGAAATGCCGATCGGAATCCTGCCCATGTCGAGTCTCTCAAGCGGCTCGACTACCACCTTCAGCCGGCGACTGGAGAGCGCCTGTGTCCGCACCCGGCGCAAAGTCGCCACCTGGATCGTGCGTGCAGGGTGAGCGACTAGGTCGTGCTCGTAAAGGGCGCTTCGCCAGGCGATGCGATGTGGCAGCCCCTTGAACGCCGTACCGACGGAAAGTGCAAGGTCCTCAGCGACCGCCGGCGTACCGAGCACCCCCAACTGGCGTACCGTGTAGTGCCCGTGTCGCACACGATCGATCAGGCCCGCTTTCTCCATCCGTTTGAGGAGGTTGGCCGTGGCTGTCTTCGACTTCCCGAGACGGCATTCCAGCTCCTCGAAAGTGAAAGTCGAGTGCCCTTGTGCCACCAACTCGTTGGCGACCGACAGACCTTGTTGTCGTGACTTGCGGTCCATAGCCTATGCCTAGTGCGAAGTTCGATCGTACACAATTCTCTTTGACAGCGCGATATTCACTTATTACGTGAATAACGGCCCAAAATTCACAACCGCCTTTCTCAAGCCAAGCCCTGGCTCGTCACCAAACGGGGGCAGGCAGTGGATGTCCTGGATCGAACGAGACGACCTTGCACGGCTGATCGCCTTCGCCTCAACCCATGAAGCGATTCGTGGTCCTGTGAACGCCGTTGCGCCCCACGCGGTTACCAATAGGGTGTTCACCAAGGCGCTGGCCCAGGCCCTACGTCGGCCGGCATGGTTCGCACTACCTCGGTTCTTGCTAGTGGGTGCCCTCGGTGACATGGCGCGGGAACTTATGCTGGCGAGCCAACGAGCGGTTCCGGCCAAAGGCGCTCGACAGCGGTTTCGAGTTCCACCAGCCCGAGATCCGTGCCGCCCTCGCCAAAGCGCTGTCCTGACGGGTGCCACCGATGATCAAGGTCTACTACAACAGCGCCTGTCCGGTCTGCGATGCCGGCATTCGGTGCCAGCGGGTGAAGCTCGACGCCTGCGGTGCTCCGGTCGAGTGGGTCGACGTACACGCGGAGAACCAGGCAGCAGGAGAGATCGGCGCAGATCTTGAGTTCGTTCGCGAGCGGCTGCACGTTGTCGACGCCCAAGGCGGGCTGCACGTGGGCGCCGACGCGATCACCGAGTTGATGGCGACCACACCTCGACGGCGCTGGGTGGCCCGCTTGGTTCGGCTTCCTTTGGTCCGGCAATTGGTGCGGTTCGCGTACAACGCCTTTGCCGTCTTGCTCTACCGCTGGAATCGCCGTAGAGGGCATTGGTAGGGGACGCCCTTGTGGCGTCCCGGCGCGCCCTTCGGGCGCGTATCGAGAATGCTCCGCATTCTCGTGGCAGTCGACCGACGCCGCGGGCGACCACAACGCGCCCGCCAGGGCGCGCGGTCGCCCCTACGAGGTTGGTCGCCCTCGACCGAAGATCTGTCCTACACCCTTCCAGAATGCTGCTCCAGAATGCTGCCCTTTCGGCCCTCGTGATCGAGAGGGTAGGCTAGCGCTTTCCATTCTTCGGAGTCCGCCATGAACGGGCCCCTCGCCGGGTACACCGTCCTCGACCTAACCATCGCCCGTGCTGGACCGACGGCCGTGCGGCTTCTCGCCGACTGGGGTGCCGACGTGATCAAGATCGAAGCGCCTGCGGCCGTGGGCGGCGCGATGACCGGTGCCCGTCGCGGACCCGACGAGCAGAACCTGCACCGCAACAAGCGCAGCGTCTGCATCAACCTGAAGGACCCCGAGGGCCACGCGTTGTTCATGACCCTGGCCGCGAAAGCCGATGTCATCGTCGAGAATTTCCGTGCCGACGTGAAGCATCGGCTGAAGGTCGACTACGAGTCGGTCAAGGCGGTCAACGAGTCGATCATCTACGCGAGCATCTCCGGTTTCGGCCAGGACGGACCCTACAGCAAGCGTCCGGGTGTGGATCAGATCGTCCAAGGCATGAGCGGCCTGATGTCCATCACCGGGGAACCGGGCCGGGGACCGATGCGGGTCGGCATCGCCATCAGCGACACCGCCGCCGGCATGTTCCTGGGCCAGGGCATCCTGCTGGCGCTCCTGCACCGGGAGAAGACCGGCGAAGGGCAGTGGGTGCACACGTCTTTGCTGGAAGCGATGCTGAACAAACTCGACTTCCAGGGCGCCCGCTACACGATGCTGGGCGACGTTCCCGCCCAGCAGGGCAACGACCATCCCACCGCGACCCCCATGGGCGCATTCCGGTGCAAGGACGGCCACGTCAATATCGCGGCGCCGTCGGATCGTATGTGGAAGAGCTTCTGCGGTGCCGTCGGTGCCGACGCGCTATACGCCGACCCGCGCTACGACTCGGTGCGCAAACGCCGTGCGGCCAAGGCCGAGTTGAACGCGGAGATCGAGAAAGCCATCGCTGACCTGCCGGTGGAGGATGTCGTTGCGAAGTTGAACGCCGCGGGTGTCCCCTGCGGTCCCATCGGCGACATCCGAGGCGGGTTCGAAAATCCCCAGGCGAAGCATCTCAAGATGGCGAAGCCCGCCAGCCACGAGGAGCTTGGCGAGGTGAGCCTCATCCGCTCGCCGATCAACCTGTCGGGTTTCCCGCACCCCGAGCGTTTCGACCATGCCGCGCCGGACCCGGGTGCCGACAGCGACCGTGTGCTGATCGAATTCGGATTCGCGCCGAACGAGATCGAGGAGCTGCGCGCCAGTGGCGCTGTCCATTAGCCCGGAAAGTCCTGCGCAATTTCCGCCAATAACGGACTACATCGACCCGCAGCGATCAGTACTCCGGATATTCCTGGTGAAGCCTGGTTGGGATACCGCCGCTCTGATGCACCTTGAGTTGCGGCTCGTTCAGGTTGGCCAATAGGTGACCGAAGGACTCCTCAAGGAACCGTTGGCGCACGCCCGAAAGCCGCGACTCGTTCACCAGGTTGAGGAGCTCGTTCGGATCGTTCTTCATGTCGTAAAGTTCCAGGGGCTCGTGCGTCAATGAGTCGATGGTCATCTTGTACCGCTCGGTGCGGGCCATCGAATACAGGCTCACTTCGCTGAAGACCACTGCCTTACCCTGTTGGGCATCGAGGGATTCCGGACCGGAGGCGACTTTCGAGACCAAAGAGGCACCGTAGTCCGCCCCAGGATGCGCGGCATTCGCGACGTCAAGCAACGTGGCGGAAATGTCCAGGTGGTCCGTCAGGCCATGGGCCGACCAGGGCTCGGTGCCACCGGGTGGCCTCACGATAAACGGGATATTGAGGGCGCCCTCATAGAACACGTTCTTCTGGCAAAACCGGTGATCGCCGAGCATTTCGCCGTGGTCGGAGGTATAGACGATCCACGTGTTGTCCATCAGGCCCCGATCCCGCATGGCCTGGAGGACTACGCCGATCGCGTGGTCGTCGAATGCGACCTTCGCGTAGTAGTGGCTTGTGAGTGTTCGACACTGAGACGCCGTCATCTCCTTGAGTCCCCTTCTCGAATACATTCTCCGGACCTGGGGCGAGACAGGCTCGGCTGGAGCTTCCATGATCGCCGGGGGCATGTCCTCGGGGTCGAACATGTCACGGTATCGGGCCGGCGCGTCAAACGGAGGATGTGGTCCCGTCAGACAGACCTGCAGGTAGAAGGGCTTGTCTTCGCCGTAGCCTCGAATCCACGCCGCCGCCGTGTTGGCGATGTACATGTCGATGTGCTCGTCCTCGTCGAGGAGATGGGGGAGGTGCTCCCAGGGGCGGAGGAGTCCACTGCTTTGCCCCAGCCGGAAGTTTCGCGCACAGTCCTCGTAGACCTGCAGTTTTCCTCTCTCGGCCAGAAAGTCCGTGTAGTAGCAGCGGTGCGTCGCCGAGGGAATGGTGTCCTTGGTCTCGTGGGCGAACTCGTACCCCCAGTCATGCAGTCCGGATGCATGGTCGCGCGTGTGTCCGTCGTCTGCCTGGTAGAGGCGAAAGTGGGTCTTGCCGATGACGCCGGTGCAGTACCCGGCGTCCCGGATGTTCCTCACGTGACTCGGTCCGTGGCGATTCGCCTCGGTTCGATTTCCCCATACGCCATGTTCGTTGACGTACAGGCCCGTCATCAATGAAGCACGTGCCGGCATGCAGAGCGGCGAGTTCGTGTTGCAGTTCCTGAAAATCACGCCCTCGGCGGCCAGGCCGTCCAGATTCGGTGTTCGAACTGCCGGATTTCCGACACATCCGAGGGCGTCACCCCGGTGCTGGTCGGAGAAGATCAATAGGATATTGGGTCTGTCTGGCACGGGATCGGCTCTTCAACAATCGTGGCGGGTTTTACCGTGTCGCGCCCGCGTCGAATCGTAGCCTGCCATTCACAGGCCCGTGAAGTAATTTCGTGTAACACAGTTTCTGTGCTACACAGCAATGATGACCAACATCACCATCCGTATCGATGAAGAGACCGCTCGCGAGGCCAAGGTGCTCGCGGCCCAAAGGGGCACGTCTCTAAGTCAACTCGTTGCGGGTCAGCTCCGGTCTATGCTGAAAGCGGATCTTCGATTCGACAAGGCCCGTACCCGCGCATTGAAGCGCCTTCGCAGGGGATACGAGCTGCGTTGGAAGCCACCCCGAGACCGAGGCGAGCTTTACGAACGTGAAGACCTTCGTTGACGGGTCGGGCGACCGCGCGCCCTGTCGGGCGCGTTAGGGTCGCCCCAGGGTCGCCCCTACGAGGTCAACGCATCCACCACCGCATCGACGCAGGCGTCCGCCTTGGCGCGCATCTCGTCGTCCGTCGCGTCCTGGATGGGATGCGCGACGAACACGCGGCGCGCGTCGTTCATGCCGAGGGCTTCGGCTTGCGCCGTGGCCGCGTCGACGAACTCCGAGGAAGCGATGCTGACCGAGGGAACTCCCTGGATCTCGAACCATACCGTGTCATGCAAACTGCACGTGGTACAGGAGCCTCAGTCGGCTAGCGCCTCGATCACGAAGTCGTTGCCGTCGCGGATGTCCCGGCGCAGCGCGTCCGGGGCCGGCTTGGTGAACGTCGGCTTCGCGTAGCGGTTGATGGTGACATCGGGCAAGCGCTCGGCAAGCCGCGTTTCAAGCCGGTCGAGCAGGATGTTGCCCCGCGGCTTCGCGATGTCGAGCAGCGCGACGTTGCCGCGGATCGAACCCGTGCGCGGCGTCACGGTCCGCGCCACCGGCACCCGCTCATCGGTCGGGTCAAGAATCGTTGCCATAATCCCTCCGTTATCTAGTCCCGCAATGTCTAACGCGATTGAGTGGCGAACTCAATCTTCAATTCGCTGCGATACCGGCATGGAGCCGGTCTCGCCGCCCGCCCAGCCGTGGAAGACCCCCGAGAACTTGCCGGCTTCCGCCCCGGCCACAACGATATGGATGTTGTCCTTCGAGGCGAACTTCGGCGTCGGTCGGTTGCGCCGCTCCTCGGGCATCGCAGCCAGGCGTTCGGCTGGAATACCGCCACCTGCGTCCTCGGTGGACGCTAGGTCGGCAAGCGGTCGCGCCGTCACCTTTTGGATCTGCTCGCGGATGTCGTCCTTGGTGAAGCCGTCGCGTTGTAAGGTGTCGACGTGCTCCGGCGAGATCACAAGCAGCGTGTCACCGGCGTTGTGGGCACGGACGTGGTGTGCGGCTTCCATCGATAGGCCGAAGCTGCCCGCCAGTTGCTTCGCCGTGCGCGACGACTGATCGACGCAAAGCGCGGGGCCGCTCGACATGGCGAACACCGTGACGACCGAGTCCTCCGGAGCGAACCCCCGTTCGACGTGCAACGGCGCCCACGGACTGCGTTCCTCCCACTCGGGAAAGCACATGGTGAACTTCATCGGGTTGCCCAACGTGGAGCGCTCGGTCCCACCTGGCTTCGCGCCGCCGATATTGCGCACCGCCAGGCGCACCGCCCGCCCGATGGCCGCATTCGCCCGGGATCCTTGCCCGAGCACGCCCAACCGCATGTTCATCCCGATCCGATCACGGATGGGCCCGTTGACGATCATCACCGGGGCCGCGCCCATGGTGGTGGCGTTCACCCCGTGAATGTTGAAGGTCTTGTTGCAGATCGCCTCGATGGTGGCGATCACCACGGGCAGGTATTCCGGCTTGCAGCCGGCGAGCACGGCGTTGATGGCGATCTTCTCGACGGTGGCCGGGGCGTAGTTCGGCGGCATCTCCGCGATCAATTCCTGGCTGTCCCGCCGCGTTCCCCCAAGCATGCGCAGGACCCGTTCGGGCGTTGGCGGCACCACGGGCAGGCCATCGGTAAAGCCCTGGTCGAACAGGAACTCGTGGACGTCATCCGCCGGGGCGATTTCGATCTTGCGGGCACGTAGCGGACTGTTCTCCGACTCGGCCCGCAGACGCTCGGCGATCACCGGATCCTGGGTCAGCGAGCCGCAGCCGGGCCGCCACTTGGGAAGTGCGTCCCAGTCCACCTCCGCATTGGGAAGATGACTGTCGAAGAACGTCCGCCATTCGGCTCGGTCAAAGCCGACCAGACGGTCGACCTCTTCGCCCTCGGCGTTGGCAAGCAGCACCAGCGGCACGGTCTCCACGTCGTAGGCGAACGACACCTTCAGCGTCGAGTCGTCCAGGAGCGGCATGGTGAGACCGTGCCGGTCGATCAGCGTGCGGTTGCCCTCTGCGGTCTGTCCCGCCGCGAGCAACGGCACGTCCCCCGCATCGTGGGCCGCTTGCAGGAGCGGCATCACCAGGTTGCAGGTGGGACAGTCCTCCTTGACGAAGCAGACCAGCGCCGGCGAACCGGTGGGGAACGTGCGGTCCTCGCCCGCCATGTCGGCGAGGGAGAACGCAGGTAGAACGCTCGCCATCGTGGCCGTCCGCAGCGTCAGTGGATTTCGGCGGACTTGCCCTGCGCCGCGCGCAGTTTCTCGATGTTGAAGCCGGGCTGTTTCGCGGCGTTGATGATCACGCCTTCACGTCGGGCGATCGCGGCGGCCGCATCCATC
>CAZJRX010000060.1:0-6334 GCA_964548145.1 uncultured Pseudomonadales bacterium
TACGGCGCAAGGGCCGGACGTCACCGACCGGGAGGGCCGTCGTCGGTTCCCCGCTGTCCCGCAGCATCAACAACAACGCGCCGGCAACGACGTAGCACGCGCCGATTCCCATGAACGTACCCGCGAAGGGCGCACCGTCGATCCACGACTCGCCCCGCACCGCGAGTTCCGGTCCCAGCACCGCGCCAGCAATTGAACCCAGAAGGATCACCGACACCGCGTGTGCTGCGTAGGCTTCCGAGACGCTTTCCGCAGCGGCGAAGCGGTACTGCTGCGAGAAGGCGGCCGCGAATCCGACGAACAAGCCGCCCAAGCAGAACAGCGCGAAACTGGCCGCCGCCATCGCCATCATCGATAGCGCTGCGCCGATGAGGCCGAGCGTGGCACCGCCTGCAAAGCCCCGGGCGCGACCCACCTTGGACATCAACCACGACGCTGGCACGGTGGCGACCGCCGTTCCCACGACGAACAACGACAACGGCAGCGTCGACAGCGCAGGCGTCGGGGCGAGATGCCTGCCGACGATCCCGCCCAGGGTAATGAGCGAGATCGTCGCCGTGATAGCAACCATCTGCGCGACGAGCAGGATCGCGATGTTACGCCTCAGCAACTCGGCAAGGATTTCTCTGTCTCCGCAATCGCCAAGACTTCGTCGGCCCGCGTGACCTCGTCACGTTCCAGGAAATCGAGATTGACGCCGTTGCCGACCACCGTACCCCAATCGGCGAGATCCCGTGCACGCATCAGGACGCCGTGGCCGAAACGCCCAATCAGATCGTCGACGGTCGTTTCCAGCTCCCGTGCCGCGCGATCCTCGAATAGATCGAGTTGCCGGTCGCCATCGCGCGCAGCGAGATCGAACGCCGCCATCCCGACAAGCCGGAACGGGCCCGGATCACCGAAGCGATCGAGCAGACCCCGTCCCGCAGCCAGGAGTTCACACCCCAGGTCCACCGGTTTGCGGAGCTTGAGCTGCCGGGTCAGCATCTCGAACCGGCGGGTCTTCAACCGCACGCGAACCCCGCGGGCCACGTAGCGTTTCGCACGCAGCCTGCGCCCGATCCGGTCCGCCGCCCGGCGCAGATGACGTTCGATGTCCTCGCGGCGGGATACGTCGCTGGCCAGTGTCCGGTCGGACCCGATGCTCTTGGCAACCCGCGTTCGCCGCACCGGCCGGGGGTCGCGAGCGTTGGCCAGGGCGTGGAAATGCTCGCCGAGGCTGCCCAGACGGTCGAGGACCACGGCCTCTGCCGTCGCGACGTCGCCAATGGTCCGCAAGCCCAGGGCGTGCAGGCGCGGCACGGTCTTTCGGCCGGCACCCCACAGACGCGAGACCGGCAGCGGCGCGAGCCACGCTTTGGCGCTCGCGGCGGGCACCACGGTCAACCCATCCGGTTTGTCGTGGGCGCTCGCGACCTTGGCCACGTACTTGGTGCTCGCGACACCCACCGAGATATCGAGCCCCGTCGCCTGGCGAATCGCCTGCTTGATCCTCCACCCCATCTCGCGGGGTGGCCCGAACAACCGCTCGGCACCGGTCATGTCGACGAAAGCCTCGTCCATGGACAACGGCTCGACCCGTGGCGAGAAGTCGGCCAGCGCGTCCATGACCTGCGACGAGATCTCCTGGTAGCGTTCGAAACGCGGCACCGCGATGACTGCTTGCGGGCATCGACGCATGGCCTCCCCGACCGGCATGGCGCTGGCGACGCCATACGGCCGGGCTTCGTAGCTCGCAGTCAATACGACCCCGCGCGGACTCGTCGGACCCACCAGTACGGGCTTGCCGCGCAGGCTCGGATCGTCGAGTTGCTCCACGGCCGCATAGAACGCGTCCATGTCCGCGTGGACCACGATGCGGGTCCATTGGTCCATCCGCGCAACATACTGGATGAATAAACAGTTTTCAACCGGACGACAGCGCCTCGGACGATCCGCCTCGTGTGCCTGCCACGATCCAAAGCGGGTCGGCGGACGCCGGCGAGCGGTCGTCGAAATGGATGTCGACGAACCCGGCCTGGTGCAGATAGGTCGAGACCAGCCGGACGCGGTCGCTCGGTCCCAGCGCCCGGAACGCCAGGATCGCCTTGGTCGGAAAACACCGGTGGGACATGGCGACGGCAACGCGACCGCCCGGGGCCAGGACTCGGTAGAGATCGCGGAACACGGCCCGGGGACGCACCAGATATTGGATGGACACGGCGATTAGGGCACGGTCGAACGCGCGGTCACCGTAAGGCAGAGTCGGATCGATGTTCAGGTCGTGAACCACGTGGTCGGTAAGACGCGGATTTGCGGCGAGTTCCCGCTCGTTCATGCCCAGCCCCGCAACGCGGGCGTAGTCGACCTCGGGCAGGTGGGAGATCCACGACGACATCAGGTCGAGCACCCGCGCCCCCGTCGGCAGGAACTCCCCGTAGTAGGCCTTCAGCGCCGCAATGGTGTCGTCGTCGATGTGAGCCACGAACCGGGGCTCCCGGTAGAACGCCGAGTCCGCCGCCTCGTCCTCGCGCTCGAAGAACCGATCGGGAAACGCTGGTTCGGGCATGTCTGGTCGCACGCGAACCGCGCCGTTCTACTCCGGCGGCGGCACGTGAATGACGACGCCGTCCAGACAATCGCGAACAACGATCTGACAGGTCAGGCGACTGGTGGCACGCCGGCCCGGCACGAAGTCGAGAATGTCCGCCTCGTCGCCGACCGGACGGCCCACCGCATCGAACCAAACCTCGTCGACAAAGCCGTGGCAGGTTGAACACGTGCAGCCGCCACCGCATTGGGCGCGAATGCCCACAACCCCGTTGTCGACGGCGCAATCCATCACGCTGCGCCCAGGCTCGGCTCGATGCGCTTCGCACGAACCGTCCGGGTGGATGAAGACAACGTTGGGCACGTCCGCCCCGACTCCCGAAAGACGATCACTCTATCGACCCGCTCGGGAAGGTGCCAGTACGCGAGAATCGGCACGGGACTTGGCGCCCGATCCCCGCCCGGATCGCTACCCATTGCCTTTGCGCCTATGTCGCGGCGGGTGGCCTGTGAGACGCCATGGCCCGTGAAACAGGCCTGTGAAACGCGCGGTTGACAACGTTGTCAAAGGCGCATAGCCTAGCCGAATCACACGCTTGTGAGGGGAACGACCATGGCGTGCTTGCTGACCCGGCGACACGGGATGTCCCCGTCCCTTGGCCTTGGCGCCGCGTTGCTGGCCATGTTCGTCCTCGTCGGTTGCGGCGGTGGCAATACCGACTCTGCCGAGGGTGGGAACGAGCCAACCAACATTCTGACCCCGAAGGGATGGGAACTCGTCTGGTCCGACGAGTTCGACGGCAGTTCGCTCGACACGGCCAACTGGAACATCCAAACCGGCGACGGTACCGCCGAAGGCATTCCCGGATGGGGCAACAACGAATTGCAGAGCTACCAGGCGGGCAACATCACCGTCGCCGGCGGCAACCTGGTCATCACCGCCCGCCAGGAAACGGCGACCGATGGGCGCGGCTACACGTCCGGGCGCATCAACACATCGGGCAACCTCGACATCACCTACGGTCGCGTGGAAGCGAGCATCCAGGCCGCCGGCGGCCAGGGCCTGTGGTCCGCGTTCTGGATGCTGCCCACCGACTCCGACTACGGCACCTGGGCGGCCGGCGGCGAGATCGACATCATGGAGGTGTTTTCGAGGGATCCGAACCCGTTCACCCAAGCCGCTCTCCACTACGGGATGGCGTGGCCGCTAAACACCTTCACCTACGCCAAGCACGCCGAGATCGACCCATCAGACGGTTTCCACGTCTACGCCCTGGAGTGGGACGAACAGGAGATCCGCTGGTTCGTCGACGGGGCGCACTACTTCACGGTCCGACGTTCCACCTACTGGAACTACTACAAGGACGCCGATACCAACGCCCACGTATCCGGTGGCGAGTCGGCACCGTTCGACCGACCGTTCCACCTGTTGTTGAACCTCGCCGTGGGCGGCAACCTGCCGGGCGCGCCATCAGCCGGTGCGTTGCCGGGTGAGCTGTTAGTCGACTATGTCCGCGTATACCAGTGCAACCTCGATGCCGAAACAGGTCTCGGATGCGACGGATTCGCGGACTACACCTCTCCCTCGGTCACGCCGCCCCTACCAGGGAACGTCTATCGGGCGGTCTACGATCTCTACGTGGACGCGGTGGGTCCCCTGCGCTTCCCCGGCACCGAGGACATCGAGCCGCTCGATTTTGGCGTCTACGACGCCGGTGGCGCACTTGTCCTGACCGAAGTCGACGCCGGAGGCGACCGAGGCATGGTGATCGACGTCAACACATCCGGCGGCGGCAACTTCTCGATCTTCCCCGCAAGCCTGACTCGGCAGACCCTTTTCGGCATGGGCAACGCATCGGATCCCGGAAACTACGCCGGCGAGCTGCAATTCGATCTCTATCTGTTCGGGGACGAAACCGATCCGGACAGCAGCCTGCAGGTCAAGATCGACAGCGGCTTTCCCGACCTCGGCTTCGTCGACGTCCTTGTTTCAACGCTAGCCAAGGACGAGTGGACGACGGTCACCGTCCAGGTCAGCGACATCGCCCACAACCCCGGCCACTTCGGCGGCGGCCCCGTCGACTTAGGCCAGGTACTCAGTCTATTCGTGCTCGAACCGACGAGCTTCGCGCATGTCCAGGTGGACAACATCCGCCTCATTTGTGGCCACGTCGGCGACGGCGACTGCGGCATCACGCCGCCCGCCCCGCCGCCACCGCCGGCAGGCGAGCCGCAACCGGTCTACATCGACGGGGTAGATCCGGTCTGGGACGTCGGCATCAACGGTGCGGACTCGGGATCGGGTTGGGCCAACTATGCAGACGGCAACAACCCCGCCAACAAGGTCCAGTGGCGGGAAATCGCGGCGGATGACCCGGCACGGGGACAGATCCTCGAAGTGACGTTCTCCGACAGCGAGGCGTTCGGCGTGTGGTTCATCCAGTCCAGCATGGGCATCGACCTCGGCGCGTACGCCCCCGGCGTGGTGAGTTTCGACATCAAGGTCGACGACTACGGTGCCAACGAGGACGGCATGACGATGAAGATCGACTGTGTCTTTCCGTGCACGAGCGGCGACCAACGCATCGGCAAGGTCGGCGACGGTGCGTGGGAGACGGTCCAGATCCCCGTAGCCCAGCTACTCGGCGGCGGGCTGAACCTGACTACGGTCAACACCGGCATCGTGGTTTTCCCCACGGCCCAAACCAGCGCGCTGACTTTTCATCTGGACAACGTTCAGTGGTTGCCGGGCGACGGACCCTCGGGTGTCGGCGCCGTGGTGCTCTACGACGAGTCCGTGGCCGAGGGTTGGTTCCTCTGGGACTGCTGCGGCGGCGCCACGTTCGGCGAGGTGGAAGACGATGCCGACCACGGCAACGTCGTCGAACTCGCTTTCGGCGCCGGTGGCACGGTTACCGGGTTTCAGGCCGTCGAAGGCGTTGATGTCAGTGCATTGGCGTCGGGCACGCTGGAATTCGACTTCAAGGAGGTGAGTCCGCCGCCGGAGGGCTCGGTTTGGCGCCTCAAGCTCGAAAGCAGCGACGCGGCGACTGCGGTCGAGGTATTGCTCACCGCTGCGGAAAATCCCGAGCCCGGCGCAGACTGGCAACACTACAGCTTCTCCTTGACTGGCGACCTCGCCGGTCTCGACTTGAGCGCTCTTAAACTCGTCATGATTTTCCCGGACTGGGCCAACGCCGACGGCGCGGTCGGCCGCATCGACAACGTCCGCTTTCTGCCCGGGAGCGGCCCCATCGAACTCTACACGGATGCGCCCGCCGAAGGCTGGTTCCTCTGGGACTGCTGCGGCGGCGCCACGTTCGGCGAGGTGGAAGACGATGCCGACCGCGGCAACGTGATCGAACTGTCCTTCGGCGCCAGCGGCACCGTGACGGGGTTGCAGGCGACCGCCGGCCTGGACGCCAGCGCGGTGGCCGGGGGAACCCTCGAATTCGACTTCAAGGAGGTGTCCCCGCCCCCCGACGGCTCCCAATGGCATGTCAAGCTTGAGAGCAGCGACGCTTCAACCGCCGTGGACATCCTCATGACGGAAGGTGGGAACCCGGTGCCGAACGCCGACTGGCAAACCTACAGCTTCGATCTCGACACCGAGTTCGCGGCCCTGGATCTTTCCGATCTCAAACTGGTGCTGTTCTTTCCCGATTGGGAGAACGCCAACGGGGCGGTGGCGCGCATCGACAACGTGCGCCTTCTGCCCCCGCAATAGCGTCGAGCAAGGGAGGAGCCATGAGCAAAGCAACGCAAAGCGCAATCCGTCGGGCGATCGCCGCATTCGCGGCCGGTA
>CAZJRX010000060.1:6344-15511 GCA_964548145.1 uncultured Pseudomonadales bacterium
GTCGCAGGACAAGAGCCGGAAGAGACCGATGACGAGTCCGGCGAATACGTCGAGGAAGTCGTCGTCAGCGTCGAGCGGCGCGAGCAGAACCTGCAGGATCTCGGGGTCACGGCCTACAGCTTCCAGGGCGATGACCTCAAGATGCAGGGCGTCCAGGACGTCACCGACCTAAGCGAACTCGCCCCCGGTCTCGAGATCGGCAACAAGGGCGGCAACGTGGAGGTCTGGATCCGCGGCGTCGGTTCCTCCAACAACACCGAACTCGGGGATCCAGCGGCTGCCACGCACCTAGACGGCGTCTACTTGCCACGTACCAGTGGCATCGGCTCCGCCTTCTTCGATATCGGCCGGGTGGAGGTCAACGTCGGACCGCAGGGCACCCTGCGCGGGCGGAACGCCACCGCCGGTTCGGTCAACATCATTCCCTGGCGCCCCGGCATCGGCCGAACGGAACTCGCTCTCGAGGCGGAGGCCGGCGACTACAACGCCGAGGTCTACCGCGGCGTCGTCAACCTACCCCTTGGCGACAACGCCGCCGTGCGTCTGGCAGGCTACTCGACCAAACACGATTCCTACTACAACGATGTCGGGCCACTCGGTCTGGAGACCGCCGAAGCCGCTGACAACACGGGCTATCGGCTGCAAGTGCTTGTCGACGTCAGCGACCGCCTGAGCGTTCTGGTGGCGACCGATCGCGTCCACGAAACAGGCACGGGTTGGACTGGCACCAACTACGCCAACCCGCTCGGCAACGGGGTCAAACCGAGCGACATCGACGATCCCCGCGATGTCTACGCCCGGGCGTTTACGCCGATCCTCGACACGGTGCACTGGGGTGCCAAGATCGAAGTCACCTACGATTTCGACTGGGGCACGCTGGAATACACCGCAGGCCGGCGCGACCTGCTCTACGACTACGACGCCGCCACCCCGCTGTCACCCGATTGGCTCGGCGTCGCCGACGAACTGCAACCGGTCGACGAGGTGTACGACAACTGGTCCCGGTTCCAATTCATCACCGACAGCGTCTCGGATATCCAGGAGCTGCGCTTCTTCGGCGACTCGGGTGCCTGGACCTGGACCGCGGGCCTGTTCTGGTTCGAGGAGGATCAATACACGTTCCTCGGCTCCGCCGGGGACAGGGGACTGTTCTTCCAGGGCATCGAGTTCAACCAGCCGAACACCGATTCCAGTTCGACGTCGGTGTACAGCGATGTCACGTACCACCTGACCGACCTGACGCGGCTGACCTTCGGCGTGCGCTATACGGAAGAGGAGAAGTCCCGGGTCGGCGTGAACGCCCGTTACGCGTTCGCCCTCGGTGGCCGCAACTTCTCCTGCTGCGGCGGTGTACGCGTCGGTACCGAAGGCTTCCGATTCGCCGCCCGGGACCGCACGATTTTCAACCCCGACCAGGACCGCGACGGCAACGTCTCCGACCAGGAATACCTGGCGTTCTACTTTGATGGGATCGCCCGGTTCGGCGCCCGGGACAATGTCGAGGCGACCTTCGCCAACGGAACCTACGGCGGCGGTGCGGCGCAGGAGGACAAGGTGCCCTGCGTCGACACCCTGAACCAGGACGACTTCTACTGCCCGCCGGACGGCCTCTACAGTTTCGTGGCAATCATCAATCCCAATACCTCGATCACGCCGCAGTTCGGCGAGATGGAGAACAACTTCGTGGACTGGCGGATGCGCATCGAGCGGGACCTCGACGGCGCGCTCGGCTATTTCATGATCTCCACGGGCCACAAGTCCGGTGGCTTCAACGACACGTTCACCGGCGAGATCGGCTTGCCCGTGGCGCCGACCTACGACGAGGAGCAGGTGCTGGTCTACGAGGCGGGCTGGAAGAACGACTTCGACCTCGGCACGGTGCCCACCCGCTTCAACGCCTCGGCCTTCTACTACGACTACACCGACCAGGTGTTCACGTCGCTGTTGTCCGTGGAACAGGCTCTCGACTTCACGGTCGGCGGCGCGACGCTGGTCGATCCGTCCGAGACGGGCGCCGGGTCGCTCGTCGTCTCGTTCAGCTACAACGCGGCAGACTCCAACATCTACGGAATCCAACTCGACGGCGGCTTCCAGCTTCCCCACGGCTTCAACTTCAATTGGACGGCGCTATGGCTCGAGGCGAGCATCGCCAAGGCGCTACCGATCCAGGACTTCCGCTTCCAGGCGGATGTCGCGCCCGAGGAGGCCGTGTTCCGGTCTATCGACGGCCGCCGTCTGCCGCATACGCCGCGGTTCCAGTTGAACGGCTCGCTGTCCCAGGCCTTCGGCACGAAGTGGGGAGTCGTCGACTACGTGATCTCCGTCGGTTGGCGTGACGATCAGTTCCGGACCATCTTCAACAGCATCGACTTCCGCTACCCGGACAACCCGAGGCTGCGCCTCAACGATCGAGTGGATGGCTTCGTCTCCGTCGACGCAGGGGTCGGCTTCTCGCACAATAACGGTCGGCTCCGCGTGGAAGGATTCATGAGCAACGTCACCGGCGAGGTTCACGAGGCGGCTCAGATCATCACCCAGTTCGACAACACCCGGTTCTTCACGCGACCACGATTAGCGGGCGTGCGTGCAAGCTACCGGTTCGGCGACCTGTAGTCGCCGCCGGCGAGTCACCCATGAAACGCGGCGATGCAACCGCGGGACGCCGCGGTGCGACCATTCGGGAAGTCGCCGACCATGCCGACGTGTCGATCAAGACGGTCTCCCGGGTCGTCAACAACGAGCCGAATGTGCGCCCCGAAACCCGGGACCGGGTGCTCGAGGCCGTGGCGGCCCTCGACTACGAACCGCTCCCCGCCGCCCGCGGCTTGGCGGGGCGGCGGACGTTTTCCCTGGGCTTGCTTTATGAAAATCCGCACGAATTCAGCTACATCCAACGGCTCCTAGAGGGCGCATACGCCACCTGCGAGGCAACGGGCCATGCCCTACTCCTCAGGCCCTGCCCCGACGACGTGCCCGCGGACAGGGTGCGTCAGTTCGTGCGCCAAACGCGCGTCGACGGCGTTCTTTTGACGGCACCGGTCACCGACCGGGCGGATATCACGTCGCTGTTGCTCGAAAGCGGCATCGCCTTCGCCCAGATCTCGCCGGCGGAGACGAATCCCCAATGGCCATCGGTCAGCCCTGACGACGTACAGGCGAGCCGCGCACTTACCGAACACGTGCTCGGTCTCGGTCATCGGCGCATCGGCTTCATCCAAGGCGATCCAAGGCACGGCGCCAGCCGCAAACGCCTTGCCGGCCATCTCGATTGCCTGGGGGATCACGGTCTAAGACCCGACGCCGCCCTGATCGTCGACGGCAGTTTCGACTTCGACTCGGGCCAACGCGGACTCCGCACCCTCAGTCAACTGGCCGAAACGCCTACGGCCATCATCGCCTGCAACGACGACACGGCCGCGGGCGTCGTGGTCGCCGCCCACGAGCGGGGGATCCGCGTACCGGAATCACTCTCGGTTGCCGGGTTCGACGATTCGCCAACCGCGACCCATACCTGGCCGGCACTGACGACGGTACGGCAGCCCATCGCGGCCATCGCCTCCCGCGCCACGGAGCTGCTCATCGCAACGATTGCCGGGGAGCCGCCGAGACAGGAGACCTTCGACTGCGAGCTGGTCACCCGGGATTCCATGGCGAGACCCTCGACAGCGGCCAAGCGATGATTCGATCAGGTCCCGCAGCATTGCGCGCATCGCTTGCATCCCTCGCCATCGCGACGCAGGCCGCGGTTCCGGTCGAGGTCGCCGTGACCGACGACGGCTACACGCTGCTCCGCGACGGCGAGCCGTACGTGGTCAAGGGCGCCGGCCTGTCGGGCATCGATGTGGCGACACTTGCGGTCCGGGGTGGAAACTCGCTTCGCACCTGGGGCGTGGAGACCGCACAAGCGACACTGGACGATGCGCAGCGTCACGGCTTGACGGTGTCCCTCGGTCTGCCGGTCGCGGCCGAGCGCTTCGGTTTCGACTACGACGATGAAACGAGCATTGCCGAACAGCGGCAAGGGGTCCGGGATGCCGTCATGGCCCATCGGGCCCATCCGGCCCTCCTCGCCTGGATCATCGGCAACGAACTCGACATGAACTTCACCAATCCGAGGGTCTATGACGAGGTTAACGAACTCTCCCGCATGATCCATGACCTCGATCCGAATCACCCCACGACCACGACGATCACCGCGATGGACGAGGAGACCGTCAACCTCGTGCGCGAACGCGCACCCGACCTCGATTTCCTCAGCATCCAGGCCTACGGCGCGCTGTTCCTGATGCCCAAGGCCATCCACTACCTCAGGAAGGGCCCATTCATGGTGACCGAGTGGGGCCCGCTCGGCCACTGGGAGGTCGGCAAGACCCGTTGGGGCGCGCCCATCGAACAGACGAGCACCGAGAAGGCACAGCACTACCTCAAGGGCTACCAGACGCTGATAGAGCCCTTTCTCGGCCCGGGGCTCGGCTCATACGCCTTTCTCTGGGGTCAGAAGCAGGAGCGCACGCACACCTGGTTCAGTCTTTTCACACCGACCGGCGAGTCGACCTCCGCCGTCGATGTCCTGCAATACGTCTGGACCGGACGGGCGTCCTCGAACCAGGCACCGCTACTCGAATCGCTGACGCTGGCCCGACGTCCGGCCACCGACAGCGTTCGCCTGGCCGCAGGAAAACGCTACACCGCCAAGGTCAAGGTGGCCGATCCGGATGGCGACCCGATCACCTTTCGCTGGCGCATCAAGCCCGAGAGCGCCGAGACCGTCGTGGGCGGCGACCTGGAGGCGGAAATCGAAGACATCGACGGCTTGATCGGCGACGATGCCGACCAGGCGACGGTGTCGATCCTGGCACCGGCATCTCCCGGCGCCTATCGGCTCTACGTCATGGCCTACGACGGCCAAGGCCACGCGGCGCACGCGAATATCCCCTTCCAGGTGTACGGCAGGCGGTGACCGCAGCACGGCGTCACCCGGAGACAGCCCCCGAAGACCGCATCCACCCCCTCAAGATGGGTGCCTACGGCGCGGGTGGGCTCGCCAACAACCTGCTGGCCGCCGGCAGCGGCGGCATGATGATCGCCCTCAACCTGGGCTACGGCATGAACCCGGCGCTGGTGGGCCTGCTCGGCGCCCTGCCGCGCCTTACCGACGCCATCACCGATCCGGTGATGGGCCACATCTCCGACCACACGCGGTCGCGCTGGGGCAGACGACGTCCCTACATCTTCCTCGGTGCCATCGCCGCACCGATCCTGCTCGCCCTGCTTTGGCAGTTGCCCGACGGTCGCAGCGAAACGTTCTACTTCACGTACTTCCTCATCGGGTCGTTCGTCTTCTATCTCGCCTACACGGTGTTCGCCACGCCCTGGGTCGCCCTCGGCTACGAACTGACGCCGGACTACAACGAGCGGACCCGGTTGATGGGCGTGCAGAACTTCATCGCCCAGGGGGCTTGGCTAATCGCCCCGTGGTTCCTGTGGTTCATGGAGCGTCCTACCTTCACGGACATGCGCGAAGGCGCCGCAGTGCTGGCGGTGGTTGTCGCGTTGGGTTTCGCCGGACTCGGTGTTCTTCCAGCGCTCTTCCTCAAGGAACGTCATTCCGCCCAAGAACCGCAGAACCCGCCCCGCGCGGCGGCGGCAAACGCCTTGTCCGCCGGAATCGATGCGGTGATGGGGTTCATCACCGGCTTCGGCAAGACTCTGCGTTCCCTCGACTTCCTGAAGCTCTGCGGCGCGACGTTTCTGGTTTTCAACGGCTTCCAACTGGTCGCCGCTTTCCAGTCGTACGTCATCATCTTCTACGTCTTCGGCGGCGACCAGGACGCTGCGGCCTACTGGGTGGGCACGGCCGGTACGGTGTCGGCCGTCGCGACTTTCGGAGTCATCGTGTTGACGACGTGGCTCGGGACGAGGTTGGGCAAGCGACACGCGTTCTTCATCTGCATCGGCGTTTCGACCGTGGGCTACGGGTTGAAGTGGTTCTGCTACGACCCCGCCAACCCTTGGTTGTTGCTGTTGCCCGCGCCGCTCATGGCCTTTGGCCTCGGCAGCCTGTTCACCCTGATGGGGTCGATGGTCGCCGATGTCTGCGACCAGGACGAACTCGAATCCGGCGAACGCCGCGAGGGCATGTACGGGGCTATCTTCTGGTGGGTGGTCAAGCTCGGTATGGCCGCCGCATTGGCAGCCGGCGGTTTCCTGCTGAATGCCACCGGCTTCGACGTTGCGCTGGCCGGTGAACAGACCGAACGGACGTTGTTCCTGATGCGCCTTTTCGACGTTGCCGTGCCTTTCGCGGCATCCATCGTGGCGATGCTGCTGATCGCCAGCTACGGAATTACCGAATCCAAGGCACGCGCGATCCGCGCAACCCTTGAACAACGTCGTGGCGTGCGCTGATCAGTGACTGGCAACGCGAATCGTACACAAGGCTGCAGACGACCGGGGGCGGCCAGCTTCGCTTGGTACTCCCCGTCGGGACCGGACGGTTCCGGTCGAGCTATTCGCCCGGTGCCCGGTAGGAGACGCTCTTGGCGACCGCCTCGTCGATGGTTTCCGGGGTGATCAACACCGTCATCTTGAGATCCAGGGCGCCGGCCGCACCAATCGCCATCGACAACGCCGCGGCTGACGTCTCGTCGGGAAGATCGACTACCAGGTAGAGGTCGCAGTCGCCGAAGGCGTAGTACATCGCCTCCACCGTGCCGCCCACTCCTTCCACGGTTCGGGTCAATGCCTGGCGCCGCCCCGAGCCGCCTTCCTTCAGCAACCCCGTGAGACCTTGGCGCGTGTAGTTGGCACGTAGCATGTATTTGGCCATCGTCCACCTCCTTCGATGCGACGTACCGATGATCCTGCCAGCTAGGCCCTCAATGCAAGGGCCGTGTTAGCGGTCCTTCAGGCGCGGCAGCATCGAATGCGGCAGCAGCCCCAACCGGCGGCGGTCCGGATCAATGCCGACCCACCCGGTACCGTCGGCACCCAGATCCCGCGACCGCCATGCGCCGGCGTCGGAGACGGTAGGCACGAAGCCCAATCGCCGGCAGTAGGCGACGGTCGCGTCCAGATCGCTCGTCTTGAGGCAGAGGCTGTAGAAACCAAGGGGACCCATGCGCGCGCCGAGTCAAGCGAAGAGCCACGTGTAGAGCAGACGTCCGGGCATCAACGCGAAGGTGCCCGCGATAAGGACACCGCCCACGTAGACACCCACCATGTGGCGGCGGTGGGCGACCACGTTGCCGTGACGGATGCTGTAGATGGCGACCGGCACGCTGACCAGAACCAATACGCTGAACAGATGGATGAATCCGAAGTGGCCTAGGAACTGCGGGCCGACCGCCGCTGGCATCGGCAGCGTGACGATCGCCGTGACGAGGATCAGTACCGCGTATGCGCGTCCCAACCGCTTGTGGACAGTCGTACCCTTACGCCGCAGAAACAGCCAGGCCCCGATGAAGAAGCACGGCACCACGGTGACGAGATGGACATAGGCGAGGTCCAGGTACGACATGGGACACCCGGTTGGCGGGCGGCAGACCATACTCGGCTAGTACGGCGACAAGCAAGCCGCTAATATTGGCGGTTTTGCAGACGGGCCGGCAGGAACTTGGTCGTTATCGGTTTGACCGGCGGGATCGCCTCGGGAAAGTCCACCGCGGCGCGCTACCTCGCCGACAAGGGCGCCCACATGATCGACGCCGACAAGCTCGGGCACCGGGTCTACGAAGCCGGGCGGCCGGCGTTCGACCAGGTTGTTGCCACATTCGGCGACGACGTCGTCGGCCCCGACGGACAGATCGACCGTCGGGCATTGGGGGGCAAGGTCTTCGGTTCGCCCGAGCAGTTGAAACGACTCACCGATATCGCCTGGCCCGGGATTCTTGCCATGGCGAAGGAGGAGATCGAACAGGCCAGAAGGGACGGCGCGTCGTTCGTCGTCCTCGAAGCCGCGGTGCTGCTTGAAGCCAACTGGCAAGCCGATGTCGACGAGGTCTGGGTCGTCACCGTGGAACCCCGGGTGGCCATCGCCCGCGCGACGGCCCGGGACGGCGTCGACGAAGCCGCCGTCCAAGCGCGCATCGACGCCCAGCTAGCCAACGCCGAGCGGATTGCGCTCGCCGACGTGGTAATCGACAACGGCGGCAGCGAAGCCGCGTTGCTCGCCAATCTCGATGCCGAATGGGACCGCCTGCAGCAGGCGCCCGTGGAGGCAGCGTCTTGATTCTCGATCTGCATACGCACTCCATCAAATCCGACGATGGCCGCGCCAAGGTGCAGAACTACTGCCAGTGGATCCGCACCCGCAGCATCCCTATCGACGGGTTCGTTCTCACGGAACACCGCCAGTTCGATTTCGAATCCGACTACAGCGCGCTGGCCGAGAAGCACGGCCTCGTGATCCTCAAGGGATCCGAGGTGGAGACGGAATACGGCCACGTGCTGGTGTTCGGCGTCACGCAGCCACTCTACGAGGCGTTCGACTTCACCAGCATCGGCCTACCGCTGGAGGAAGTCATCGAACATTGCAGCGCCCACGATGCCGTCGCCGTGCCTTGCCATCCCGGCCGGCCCCGGGTCGGCATGTCGGCGCACCTCGCTGAACACGGCATCCCCAATGGCGTGCGCATCGTCGAGATCTACAACGGTGGCAGTCGCGGCGACGAGGACGCCGTCGCGAAAAGGATGGCAGAGGAGCTCGGATACCTCGGTATCGGCGGCAGCGACTCGCACATCGTCAGCCACGTCGGCCGCTGCGCCACCGATTTCCCGGATCCGGTGACCACCGAGGCCGAATTGGTGGCGGCCCTGAAGGCCGAGCGATTCCAGGCGATCCCAAGACAGCATTGATCCAGCAAACGACGAGGTAGACGTGGCTGAACCCGAAGCAGTAGACGACGACATCCAGGATTTGCGCGAGCGGTTCCTGAACCGCGAGTTCGAAGAAGCGACCTTCGAGATCGACGGTTCTCGGTTTGCGGAATACGCAAAGGTCTGCGGCGAGACCGCCGCCAAGTTCACCGACCCCGACCACCCGGACTTTCAGGCACCGCCGACCTACGTCTCCACGCTCGTCGGCGGGCGCAACACGCCGCCGGACTTCCCCAACCTCGGTGGCATGGGGATGGACGCCGGCAAGGGCGTCGAGTGGAAGGCACCGG
>CAZJRX010000061.1:0-4609 GCA_964548145.1 uncultured Pseudomonadales bacterium
GGATGATCTTGCCGTTGCCGCGCACCGGCCCGTCCAGGCGCTGCAGGTTGCAGTTCACCACGAAGATCAGGTTGTCGAGCTTCTCGCGCCCGGCGAGTCCCAGCGCGCCCAGCGACTCGGGCTCGTCGCACTCGCCGTCGCCCAGGAACGCCCAGACCTTGCGATCGCCCATGGGAATGAGACCGCGGCTGTCCAGGTACTTCATGATGTGCGCTTGGTAGATCGCCTGGATCGGCCCCAAACCCATGGACACCGTGGGGAACTGCCAGTAGTCGGGCATCAGCCAGGGGTGCGGATACGAGGACAGGCCTTGGCCATCGACTTCCTGGCGAAATGAATCCAGGGCCGCCTCGTCCAGACGTCCCTCGAGGAACGACCGGGCGTAGATGCCCGGCGAACTATGGCCTTGGAAGTAGATCAGATCGCCGGCCTGCTCGTCGGTAGGACCCCGAAAAAAGTAGTTGTAGCCGACGTCGTAGAGGGTCGCCGCCGAGGCAAAGGTCGAGATGTGGCCGCCGAGGTCGCCGCTCTTGCGGTTGGCGCGCACGACCATCGCCAAGGCGTTCCATCGGATCAGCGAGCGGATCCGGCGCTCCATGAAGAGATCCCCCGGCATGAACGCCTCGTGGTTCGCGGGGATGGTGTTCCGGTACGGCGTCGTGATCGTATACGGCAACCGCGCGCCGGTCTCAGTGAGGCGGGACGATAGGCGTTCGAGGAGGAAGTTGGCCCGGTCGATACCGGCGTTGTCGAGCACGTACTCCAGTGCTTCGAGCCACTCGCCGGTTTCCTCCGGATCCGGATCGGCGCCGTTCACGCCGAACGCGCCGTCGAGACTTGCTTCTCGATCGACGGTCCCTGGCGGTTGCTGTTCCCTCGGATCTGCCATGGCCGGTCCTTGGTGCGGGTTTGGATTATAGCGCCCATCACCCCCCGGCCCGCCTCTGGCCGCGTGCGCTTCGACCCGGCGCAGGGCAAGGTCGAACCGGACCGGGGTCGATTGACGCTGTCGATGTTTAGACCACCGTTGAGGCATCGTTGTCGGTACGTATAATCCCTTACATGCGCAGTATTCGTTCAACTCACGACCTCATGGAGGAAGTGCGTCGCCAGCGGCCCGTGGTCGACCCCGGGCCACCGCTCTCGGAGCTTGCGTTCCCGGGATGTGTCGAGCGGCACATGACGATCGACGAAGTGGTGGACTACGAAGGTCGCTTGGAGTTCTGGGACGCCGAAGCCGAGACGGCCTGGATCTGCGAGGACGGCAACACGACGACCCACGAGTCGCCGGGTGCCAACCTGCCCATGCTGTTGGCCTGGATCGCCGGGGTGCGCGGTTTGCCGATTCGCTGTCTCGGCTCGACGTCCATCCTGCTGAACGACCCGGGCGGTCGGCGGCTGCGCATGATGGAACCGGACCAGTGCGTCTACCTCAATCCCGAGGGTCTCGGCATCCCCGATCACGAGTTGGTGGTTGGCGAGCACGACCTTCCCGACGTGATTCTGGAGGTGGACAACACCACGGACGTCCGCCGGGGCAAGCTCGCCCTGTACGAGTCGTGGGGCGCACCCGAGCTGTGGGTGGAGGTGCCCGACTTTCCTTTCCCGAACCGCCCGTCCGCGCTTCGTCCCGGACTGACGATCTACCTGCTCACCGGCGGGCGATACAGAGCGTCCGGGGCCAGCCGGGCGTTTCCCAGTTGGACGGCGAACGAAATCCACTGGGCGTTCAACGAAGAGACCCTGTCGCGCCGGACCTTCGCGACACTCCGACGCGTCGGCGAAGGCATGGGTTCGCGCAGCGGAACCGGGCCGCAGAACAACCCGTTGTTCCGATGGCAACGGGACGAAGGACATGCCCAGGGCCGCGCCGAGGGGTTGGCCGAGGGCCGCTCGGAAGGGTTGGCGGCGGGCCGCGCCGAAGGGTTGGTCGCGGGCCGTGCCGAAGGACTATTGGACGGCCAGGCTGTGATGGTTCGTCAGATTCTCCGCTCGCGCGGCATCCCCGTCTCGCCGGGATTCCCCGAGAGCCTGCCGAACTTCGATGAGGCCGCGGTGGAAGACCTCGTCGCGGCCGCGCAGGGTTGCGCCTCGGAAGCCGATTTCGCGAAGCGCCTCCTCGCCGATTGAGTCATGCGACTGGCCCGTGCCATCACACCGGCACCGGCCACAGCCAACAGGCGCCCAGCACGCCGCTCGCATCGCCGTACTCCGCCGGCACGACCCGCGTACGACCCTCGTGGGAGAAACCGTAGCGGCCCATGCGAGTCGCCACGTCGTCCGCCAGTCCCTCGATGTTGGAAAGACCGCCGCCGAGCACGACGACATCAGGATCGACCACATTGACGATCTGCGCGAGCGAGCGGGCCAGCATCGTCGTATAGAGGTCGACGCTGGCCGCGTCGTTCTCGATCTCATCCGCGTTCACGTCGCTGCCCGTTAGCTCGCGGTGGGTTTTGGCGAGCCCCGGCCCCGATAGGAACGTCTCCACGCAATTCGTTCGGCCGCAGTAGCAGGGCCGATCCGGGAGACCGGCCTCGAGGCGCGCGGTGGCCGGGTCCGAGCGAAGGTAGGGCAGCGGCGTATGGCCCCACTCGCCGGCCACCGCGTTGGCCCCGGCCAGCAATTGCCCGTCCACGACGATGCCTCCACCAACACCAGTGCCCAGAATGACGCCGAACACGACGTGCGCCCCCCGGCCCGCGCCGACCAATGCCTCCGACAGCGCGAAGCAATTGGCGTCGTTGGCGATTCGCACCCGGTCGCACAATGCCTTGTTCAGGTCGTCGAGTAGCGGCTTGCCATTGAGCCAGGTCGAGTTGCAGTTCTTCATCGTCCGGGTGGCCTCGACCCACGCGCCAGGCGTGCCGATGCCGACCGGCGGCCTTGCTCCGCACGCGGCATCGATCCGAGCCACCAAGTCGGCGAGGAGTGCCGCGGTGCCCTCGTAGTCCCGGGGTGTCGCCACCCGCTCCCGGGAAACGACACTCCCCCCACCATCGAGCAGCACGGCTTCGATCTTCGTACCGCCGAGGTCGATGCCGATGCGCAGGCCTCCGCTCACCGCCCGAACGCCCGGTAAAGCCTAGGCCAGTCGAACGATGGGCCCGGGTCGGTCTTTCGCCCCGGCGCGATCTCCGAATGCCCGACTATCCCGGCAAGCGACAAGCGCGGATAGTGGCCCAGGAGCGCGGCCAGCACGTCGACGAGCCTGTCGTATTGCGACCGGGTGTAGGGCCGGTCGTCCGTGCCTTCGAGTTCGATCCCGATCGAGTAGTCGTTGCACCGCTCGCGACCCCGATGCCTCGACACGCCGGCGTGCCAGGCGCAGCGATCGAACGGCACGAACTGGGACACGCCACCCCGACGCGAGACCAGGAGGTGGCTCGATACGCGCACGCCCACGAGATCCGCGAGCGACGGATCGACCGTGGTGTCGAGGGTATTGGTGAACAACGCCTCGACCAGTCCCGTCCCGAACTTGCCCGGCGGCAGCGAGATGCCATGGATCACGACGAGGGAGATTCCCTCCGGATCCGGACGCGCACTGTTGTTCGGCGATGCCAATCGCCTTGCGCCCCGCAGCCAATGATCGACCGTTACGGTGTACATATACTCGCCAATATGGAACCCGACGCCGACACGGTCAAACGCAACGTCGCGACCGCGCTCGCCGAGGACGTCGGCAGCGGCGATTTGAGCGCCGACCTCATCGACGAGAAAGCGCATGCCCGTGCCCGCATCGTGACCCGCGAGCCAGGGGTATTCTGCGGGCAGCCGTGGGCCGTGGAAACGTGCCGACAGGTCGACCCGGCGATTCGTCTCGACTGGCGTGTCGACGACGGCGCCGCCATCGAGACCGAAGACGCATTGGTCGATCTTGCGGGGCCGGCCCGCAGTCTGCTGACCGTGGAGCGCACGGTATTGAACTTCCTGCAACTACTCTCCGGCACGGCAACCCGGACCCGTCGCTTCGTCGACGCCGTCGCCGGGACCGAGGCCGTGATCCTGGATACCCGCAAGACGCTGCCCGGCCTACGGGTCGCCCAGAAGTACGCGGTCCGCGTCGGGGGTGGCCAAAACCACCGCATGGGGCTCTACGACGCGCTTTTGCTCAAGGAGAACCACATCGCCGCAGCCGGGGGAATCGCCGCCGCGGTGTACCAGGCGCGCGGTTGCCACCCTGGCATGCCCGTCGAGGTGGAGGTCGAAGACCAACGCGAACTCGCCGACGCCATCGCAACAGGCGTGGACCGCATCCTGCTGGACAACTTCTCGATCGCCGACTTGCACGCCGCCGTTGCAGCGACCGCGGCGAGAGTACCGCTGGAGGCTTCCGGCGGGATCACCCTCGACAACGTCGCCGAGGTCGCCCGGTCCGGCGTGGACTACATCTCGGTGGGGGAGTTAACGAAGAACGTTGCGCCCCTCGACCTGTCGATGCGGTTCGTTGGGGATTGACGCAGCCGAGGGATGGCGAACCGAGAGGTGTGACTGCGAGAAACCGAACAGCTTGACCGACGACTGTTTGTACGGCTAGTTTGTGCCGGCAGGAGAAGTGGTCATGGCTGAGGATATCGCACCGAGGAGGTCGGTTGCCGTCGCATTT
>CAZJRX010000061.1:4625-15333 GCA_964548145.1 uncultured Pseudomonadales bacterium
CGGCATCGAGTTGCCGGCGTTTCCTACCACGCGAGACATTCAACGAACGGCTTAGGTCAGACTTCCGTCGCGTCGGCGGTGCGCTGCGCTACGGCATGGACTCAATGATGGAGGAGACGCCACGAGATGTCGCGCAGAAGAAAAGGTCTACCTAAGCCCTCGCCATCTCGCCCCAAACAGCAGCCCACTACTCAACCTCCGCAGACACCCGCCGCCACAGTAACGACGACAATCTCGGAGTCTCACTACTCTGGGCCGTTGCCGCCCGCCTCGGAGCTTGAGGCCTACAATCGCGTCGATCCGACATTCGCAAGTCGCGTTGTCTCAATGGCCGAGGCATTTGCGGACATGCACGTAGGCTTGAGGCAGAAGCGATGAGCGCCGAGCGGAGCGCACAGAATTGGGGGCGCGGTGTCGCGGCAGGCGTCGTGGTCGCGGTGCTAATTGTCTGCGTGTGGACCCTCTATCTGGACAAGGAGGAGTTCGCAACCACCCTTGGCTCTTGGACAATGTGGCAACCACGGCTGCCCCGCTGGGGAGGAGCTCGTCTTTGTCTACGGATTCCCGGACGAATTATGGGAGTGGATTACCGACTACGTGATCTGCCCGGATGGCAACCTTTACACGTCCTACGAAGACTGTCAGAAGTACGGTTTTTGGGGCACCTACTACGTTGCCCAGATGTGGCCCGATGGAAGCCACATGAGAACAGACAAGAGACACGACGGCTTCGGGGCACCCTGCGGCGACGATCCCGAGAAACTTGGTCCCGTAGGTTGCCGCTGCGAGGCGCAGGAGCTTAAAGTGAGTGTCGATGGCGGTGCGTTTTGCCGACCGGACAATTGCCCCGCTGGCCAGACTTGGGCGGACGGCATGGCCTATGGAACAATCTATAAAGGTGGGGGGATGTGTGCCGCAACGGCATGCGTGCCGGGGTCGGGTTCGACCTCGTCTTATACAAGGCTTGTCGCCCGTCCATCGCTTGGCTGTTTCCCCGAGATGCGGAAAGACTACGTGGACAACATCGCTGAACCGCTAGCCTGCCACATGCTCATTGGAGCCGGAACCGGAGCCGTTTGCTGGTTTACGGGTACCTTGACTTTGGGTATTTTATGCAGCACGTCGGCTAGCGTAATAGAAGCAGTGATGGATCTGTGTCCAGATTTTCCATGGAACGATTGATGACAGAGAAGACGAAGGGCTGGGTGCGTATTGTCGCGGTTCCCGTCTTTTGCGTCGCGGTGGCAGCGTGGTTTGGCGCAAGTTGGGTGAGCCTTTTCGGCGGAGTGCTCGTGTACGTGATAGGCGTATGGGTGCATATCGAGAAGTACGGTCACACCCCAGAACACCTCTGGCGTCCTTGGTGGTGGAGGCGGTCATCAGCCGCGCCCGGCAGGAATTAAGGTTCTTTTCTGGGCTGCTCGCCGCCCGGTGACCCCCATCCGCCCAAGGCAAGGGGCGCTATGCGCCCCTTGCCTTGGCCCCTTGGCCTACTCCGTCAGGTAGTCCGCCCACCGCTCCATGACTTCGCGCCGTTCGGCCAGGAGGTCGTCGCGCTGGTAGGCGCGTTCGACCTTCTCGCCGACCGCGTGGCCCAGGGCCGTTTCCGCGACTTCGTAGCGCACCTTCTCGCGCTCGCACCATTGCCGGAACGTGCTACGCATTCCGTGGACGGTGAACGGGAGTCCGGCGACGTGCCTGCGGATGGCGGTTCCGTTCGCTCCCAGCATCTCCGGCACGTCCGCGTGGTGACTTTCTGGTGACCCGTCCGCCGCTCGCGGAGGCGCGATTCACGCAAGCCGTTGATTTAATTGGTGCCGGAAGGCGGACTTGAACCGCCGACCTACTGATTACGAATCAGTTGCTCTGCCGACTGAGCTATTCCGGCACAGGGGGCGCGAAGCTTACCGGGTTGGGCCGGTTGGGCCAACAGCCTCGGACCGCAGTTGGACCTGAGACTTGGCGTTCAGACCAGATGCCCCGTCTGCGCGACGGCGCGTCTCAACCGATCCGCAACTGCATCCCCAACGCCCGCGTGATCCGCATTACGGTCGCAAACGTCGGGTTGCCATTCTCCGACAGAGCCTTGTATAGCCCCTCGCGGCTCATCCCGACCTCGCGGGCGAGCCCAGCCATGTTTCCAGCCCGTGCCACATCGTTGAGGGCGGCGCGGATCAAGCTGCCGTCGCCTGGATCCTCGTCGGCACATGCCTGCACATATAGCCGCGCGTCCTCGTAGGTGTGGAGGTGTTCCGCAGCGTCCCATCGGGTGAAAGTCTCGGCTATGTCTGCCTCCAGTCCTTAGCCAGTTGCCCGGCACGTTCAATATCGCGCGCTTGGCTGCCCTTGTCGCCGCCGCTTAGCAAGACGACCGTGGTCCCGTCGCGCAGACAGTAGATGCGGTAGCCGAGGCCCGTGATGCATCCGGATTTCAAAAACGCCAGAACTCACAGGTTTCACATCCCCCAGATTGCCGAGGGATATATTACGCAAACGCGGGTTAATTCGGCCACTGCACCACGGTCCCGAACGCTACGAAGCCAGCGCTTGAAGGTCGCGCTTTCAATGACGTCGACCTTCGCACAATGTAATCTCTGGTTCACAGTAGTCAAGCACTACGACAAGGATCGTCGAACCGTGCCCCCGCTAGCCACACGGTCGTCCGCCGGGAAACACTCTGCAGATCGCCCGCCCGGTTGAGTCCGTCGCCGTCGCTGTCCAGCTCTCGCCGGCTTTGGCGGTGACGACGTAGACGACGCCGTCATCGCTCGATGGCCGCCAGCCGATGGCGGTGGCGAGGGTGGCGATGCCCTTTGCGGCATCGTAGGTTCCCACGCCGTATGCGCCGGTGCGGAGCTTTCGGTCCTCCTGGAATACCTCCATCGCCGTTAGCTGCCGGACGAGGGCGGCATCCCGTGCCGTGCCGATGTAGTCCCGGTACACCGGCACGGCGATGGCGGCGATGACAGCGATCAGGGCGAGGGCGATCAAGAGTTCAAGTAGCGAGAATCCCCGTGCGCGGCCGACACGGAAGGAACGCGCGCACCTGGCAGGCACCTCAGACATCGGCCCAGGCTATGGCGTGGGTTTCCGCCGCCGCGTAGTCGCCGTATTTGGGTCTCGTCAAGGTCACGACGATGTTGTCGGCCGCAAAGGTGCCTGCGGTCGATACGCCTACCACGCCGCCGGCATCGCTGGCGGCGGCAGCATAGGCGTCGGTCCCGTCCGGCGCCTTGCCGCCGTCGCCGTTCAAGGCATCGATCCACGCCGACTGGGGGTAGCCGACGTCGGCCTGGGCCGCGGTGAGCGTGCCGATCGCGATTTCCGTGCGCAGCCTCCGAAACTCCGCCTCGACGAACCGAATTCCCTGTCGGTAGTGGTTGTTCACCTTCGTCATGTTCGAACTCTCGACGTAGTTCCGGTAGGCGGGTATCGCCGCGGCCGCCAGGACGCCGATGATCGCGACGGCGATCATGAGTTCGATGAGGGAAAAACCCTGTTGCGTTCTGAATCCCATTGCCTCGTGTCCTCCGAACTGGGCGGGTGAGACAGCGAACATACGTCGCCCGCGAGGACCGGCATCCCCGAAGCGGCCATTTCCTACAGGAAGTCAGTCGAATTTCTGACAGTCCCGTAGGAGATCTGCCGGTTCGCCGACACCGTGCGCCCGTTTAGAGTTCCCTCATCGTTGGGGTTGAGGAAATCGCGGCGGCAACGTGGACACCGCGTTGCCGGCCAACACCAAGACATGCAGTCCGAACCACCCACGGCCGCTGCGCAAAGCGGCGGGGACGCCACCGACGCCCTCGTTCGCACGGCCGCCGAATTCGGGATCCCGTTGCTGGAGCTGTCGGCCTTCGACCTCGCGTCGATACCGAGCGGCGTTCTCGACGAGGACGTCATCCGCCATCGCAGGGTTCTGCCGCTTCGCCACGACGGCGACCGGCTCTCGGTCGCGATCGCCGACCCTCGGGACCTGGCGGTCCTTGACGAGATCAAGTTCCACGCCGGTGCGCATATGGAAGGGGTGCTGGTCGCGCGGGCCGAATTGGAGACGGCCATCGAACGGTATTGCTCGGGAAAGGGCGATCGCGAGTTGGCGGAGCTCGAAGGCGACGAACCGGCGTCGAAGCTTGCGTCGTTCGGCACGCTGCAACGAAACGCCGACGAGGCCCCCGTCGTCAAGTATGTGCACGAGGTTCTTACCGGTGCTGTTGCCTCGGGCGCATCGGACATCCACTTCGAGCCATACGAGAACGCCTACCGGATACGCATGCGGGTCAACGGGATCCTGCGCGAGACGAGCCGCCCGCCGAGTAGCGTCGGACCCCGACTGGCGGCGCGGCTCAAAGTCATGTCGAACCTCGATATCACCGAGAAGCGCCTGCCGCAGGACGGCCGGATCAAGTTCAGCGTCGGGAAAGGCGCGGATCCCACGGTTGATTTTCGAGTCAGCTCGTTGCCGACCATGCACGGCGAGAAGATGGTGCTGCGTGTTCTCGATCAGTCCTCGGCCCGCCTCGACGTCGACCAACTGGGGATGGCGGACGAGCAACGCAGCCTCTTCCTCGACGCCCTAAGCCAGCCCCAGGGCATGGTCCTGGTCACCGGACCCACCGGCAGCGGCAAGACGGTGAGCCTATACGCCGGTCTCAAGCTTCTGAACAACGAGCAGCGCAACATCGCCACGGCGGAGGATCCCGTGGAGATCAACATCGAGGGCATCAACCAGGTCCAGGTGAATCCCCGGGTCGGGTTGGATTTCGCCACCGCCCTGCGCGCCTTCCTGCGCCAGGATCCCGATGTCGTCATGGTCGGCGAAATACGCGACCAGGACACGGCGGAAACGGCGATCAAGGCTGCCCAGACCGGCCATCTCGTGCTGTCGACTCTCCACACCAATTCCGCCGCCGCAACACTTTCGCGCCTGCGGGCGATGGGGGTGCCGGCATTCAATGTCGCTACGGCCGTGACCCTCATCGTCGCCCAGCGCCTGGCCCGGGTACTCTGTCGCGCCTGTCGGCGACGCTTTCCGCTGTCGCCGGCGGTCTTGCTCGAGGAGGGATTCGACGAGGCGGACGTCGAAGCCGGCATCGTGGTATTCGACGCCGAAGAACACGGGTGCGCAAGGTGCGACCAGGGCTATACGGGGCGTACTGGAATCTACGAAGTTGTGGCGCTCACGCCGGACCTGCAGCGGCTCGTACTCGCCGACGCAAGCTCAATCGAACTGGCCGCGGCCGCCCGGACGGGCGGATTCCCCGACCTCCGCCGCGCCGGCCTCGACAAGGTCAAACGCGGCGTGACCAGCCTACGGGAGATCAACCGCGTTACCGCTCGAGGCGAGCCATGACCGAAACGGCCGTCTACGTCTGGCGAGGCGTCAACCGTCTCGGCCGCAATGCCAACGGTGAACTGAGCGCCCGCTCCCGTGGTGCCGCGCGCGACACACTGCGTCGACAGGGCATTGCGGTCAGGCGCGTGTATCGGAAGCGCATCCCCGGGACGTCGAAAGCGTGGCGCATGTCACGCCGCATAAAGGCAACCGACATCGCGCTCTTCAGTCGTCAGCTTGCCACCATGATGCGCGCCGGGGTGCCCCTGGTTCGCGCGTTCGAGGTCGTCGGCAGGAGCGCGCGCAACCCGGCATTGGCAGCGGTGATCGGCGCGGTCGGCCAAGAGGTCTCCGAAGGCGCCTCGCTCGCCGCCGCCCTTGGCAAGTACCCGCGCATCTTCGACGAGCTGTACGTCGCCCTGGTGGGAGTGGGCGAACAATCCGGCGCCCTGGAGCCAATGCTGGAGCGGATCGCCACCTACCACGAGCGAACTGTCGCCACACGGCGCAAGCTTGCCAAGGCGATGACCTATCCCGCAGTCGTCGTCCTAGCCGCCGTGTTGGTCACCACGCTCCTGCTCATCTACGTCGTGCCCCAGTTCGAGACCGTGTTCGCCGGCGTCGGTGCCGACTTGCCGGCGTTCACGCAGTTCGTCATCGGAATCTCCGATGGGATCCGCGAGCACTGGCCCATCTGGCTCGGGGTCGCCGCTGGATGCGGCATCGGCATCGGGGCGGCGGGTCGTCGATCGCCGGCCTTTCGAAGCTTCTACGACCGCTGCATCGGCAAAGCACCGCTTGCCGGGCAGATCGTCGTCAAGGCCTCGGTGGCGAGGTTCGCACGCACCCTGGCGACGTCCGTTGCCGCCGGAATGCCCCTCGTCGACGCACTGCACGCCGTTGTCGACACCACCGGCAACACCGTCTACAGGCGAGCGATCAAGCGTTTGCGGCACGAAGTCGCGGCGGGACGGCCGCTGGCCGCCTCGATGCTCGAGTGCCGGGTCTTCCCCGACATCGTCGTGCAGATGGTCGCGATCGGCGAGGAGTCCGGCAATCTGGACGACATGCTGGCTCGCGCCGCGACCCACTTCGAGGATCAGTTGGACACCGCGGTCGACAACCTGACCGCGTTGGTGGAACCCCTGTTGATGGCCGTCCTCGGCGTCGTCGTCGGGGGTCTGGTAGTTGCCATGTACCTGCCCGTGTTCCAACTCGGAACCGCGTTCGCCGGCTGACCCGTGCGTGGGCAACTACCCGCGGAAACGGGCTCGGCTACAATGCCCACCCGCAGCGGGAGACCGACATCATCGAGCAGATCCTCATAGCGGGCTGGACCGCCACGGTGCTGGCATCGGTGGCCGGGCTTTGCTTGGGCAGCTTCCTGAACGTGGTGATCGACCGGCTGCCGGTCATGCTTCAACGCCAGTGGCGCTTGAGTGCCCTGGAGACATTGAACATCGAGCCACCCGCTGTGGTCCGGTTCAATCTCGCCGTGCCGCGGTCCCACTGTCCAGCCTGCGGGACCGTCGTGAAGGCCGCGCACAACATTCCCGTCATCAGTTGGATTGTCCTGCGCGGACGCTGCGCGGGTTGCGGAGTGCCCATTCCGGTGCGGCTACCGGTGGTGGAACTCGCCAGCGCGCTCCTTGCCGTTGCGGTCGTCGCCGTGTGGGGACTGCAATGGGTTGCACTGGCGTACTACATCTTCCTGATGACGCTCCTGGCATTGGCGACGATCGACGCCGAAACCACCCTGCTGCCCGATCAATTGACGCTGCCGTTGTTGTGGCTCGGCCTGCTGGGGGCATTTTGGTTCGACGCGATGCCAACGCTCGTCGAAGCCACCTTCGGCGCGGTTGTCGGCTACCTCTCGCTATGGCTCGTCTACTGGGCGTTCCGACTCGTGACCGGTCGCGAAGGCATGGGGTACGGCGATTTCAAGCTCATGGCCGCAATCGGGGCATGGCTTGGCTGGCAGTTTGCGCCGGCGGTCATTCTAACCGCCGCGCTGCTCGGTCTCGCCTACGCCCTCGTGAGGATCCTCCGTCAAACGGCAACGCGCCGCACACCCATTCCGTTCGGGCCGTTTCTCGCCGCTGCCGGCACCGCCGTCCTGTTCCTCTCTACGCAGCCTGGCGCATTGCCGATCCTGCGGTAGCGATGCCCTACGTCGTTGGCATCGCCGGAGGAATCGGCAGCGGCAAAACCGCCGTCTCCGAGGCGTTCCACTCCTTGGGCATCGAGATCGCCGATGCCGATGTCGCCGCGCGGCGCGTGGTTGAGCCCGGCCAGCCGGCATTGGCCGCGATCGCCGAACGATTCGGGGCCGACGTGCTCCTCGGCGATGGCACGTTGAATCGAGGCGGGCTGCGCGAACGGATATTCGACGACGTTGCCGAACGCCGGTGGCTGGAGTCGCTGCTGCATCCGCTGATCAACCGGTGGATTCGGGACAGGCTGGCGGCGGCCGAATCGCCCTATGCCATTCTCGTCAACCCGCTGATGCGGGCCCGGGATCCCCGCGCCGATCGCATCCTGGTGGTCGATGTCCCGGAACAACTGCAGATCGAGCGAACGAAGGCTCGCGATGGCGTGGCGGAATCCCAGGTGCGGTCTATCATCGCCAGCCAGCTCGACCGGCAATCACGGTTGGCCTTGGCCGACGACGTGCTCACCAACGACGGCAGCCTCGACGATCTCCGCGGTGCGGTGGACCGGCTCCACGTTCAATACCTCGGCGCCTGCGGGGAAACCGCTTAGCGCGACCCCATCGCGCGACTCGCCGCCCAACGCGTTCGAGGCTTGTCGCCGTATCCGTCAGGTCCGGTATTCGGCATTGATGCGGACGTACTCGTAGGATAGGTCGGTGGTCCACACGGTCTCGGACGCGTCGCCCTGCCCCAACGTGACCCGTACCGTGAACTCGTCTTTGGCCATGACGCCGGCACCCGCTTCCTCCGTGTAGTCCGACGCAACCAGACCGGCGCGCGCCACGCAGACGTCGTCGAGGTAGAGACCCACCTTGTCCGGGTCGAGACCGGCGACGCCCGCCCGGCCAATGGCCATGCAGAATCGGCCCCAATTGGGATCCCCGGCAAAGATGGCTGTCTTGACCAGGGGCGAATGGGCGATCGTATAGGCAACGGCAAGGCAATCGGCGCTGGTCCGCCCTTCTTCCACGACGACGGTCACGTACTTCGTGGCGCCCTCGCCGTCCCGGGCCGTGCGTTGGGCGAGCTCCACCGCCAACGGCGTCAACGCGTCGAGCAATTCGCCGTAGCCCGGGTCGGCGCGGCCCGTCACCGGTTCGCCGCCCGCACACCCGGTGGCCATCACCACGAACGCGTCGTTGGTGGAGGTGTCGCCGTCTACGGTCACACGGTTGAGACTTCGATCCGCGAGATCCTGCGCCAAGTACTGGACGGCGTCCACACAAACGGCGGCGTCGGTACCGAGAAAGGCCAACATGGTGGCCATGTCGGGGCGAATCATCCCGGCGCCCTTCACCATTCCCGTGGCGCGGATGGCGTTCCCGCCGACCACGCCCGTGACCGACACCGCCTTGGGCGCCGTGTCCGTCGTCATGATCGCCCGGGCCGCGTCCGCCCAGCCATCCGGCCGAGCGACTGCCACGGCCGCATCGATCCCCCGGCGCATGGCGTCCATGTCCAGGAACTCGCCGATCACCCCCGTGGAGAAAGGCAGCACTTCGGCGTGGGCGACACCGATCCGCGACGCCAAGTGCGCGCAGGTCGATCGGGCGTCCGCGAGACCCCGACCTCCGGTGGCGGCATTGGCGTTGCCGCTGTTGACCACCAGCGCCCGGGCCGCACCGGTGCGCTCCCGGGCGACGATTACCGGTGCCGCCTGGAACGCGCTGGATGTGAACACGCCACCGACGGTCGTGCCGGCGTCGAGAAGCACGACGGCCAGGTCAAGGCGATCGTCGTATTTGACGCCAGCTTCGGCGGCGCCTAGACGAATTCCGTCGACGGGTAGCAGTTCGCCCATCGGCGGCAGGTTAACGGCCATTTTAGAATCCTTGAGAGTGTCGACCCCGAGGGGCCGGGACACGGACGCGCAGGCAACGACAACCGACACGGCCGGCCACAAAAGTCGCCCCTACGCCGCTCTACCGCAACACTGCTTGTACTTCTTACCCGATCCGCACGGGCAAGGTTCGTTGCGGCCGACCTTGCGTTCCGACCGCACGAACGTCTCTACCCGTGCCGGCTGGCCCGGTGCACGGCGTCGCTGCCGGGGCGTGCCGTTGTCCCTTGCGCCTTCCGCCGCGCCGTCGTCGGGGTCGGCGTGGCTGTAGCTCATGCGTCGGGCCGCCTGGATTCGGCGTTGCCGCTCCGCCTCCTGGATCTCCGAGTCGTTCCTGATCTGGACCCGGGAAAGCAGCCGGATCACGTCGCGGTTGATGTTGTCCTGCAGTTCCTGGAACAGCATGAACGACTCGCGCTTGTATTCCTGCTTGGGACGCTTCTGGGCGTAGGCCCGCAGATGGATGCCCTGGCGCAGGTCGTCCATGGTGGCCAGGTGCTCCTTCCACTTCTGATCGAGCACCTGGAGCATGAGTTGCTTTTCGATCAGGCGCATATCGTGGACGCCGGCCTGTTTCCATTCCTCTTCCTTGGCGTGGTACTCCTCGGCTAACGCCGTGACGATTCGATCCCGCACGTCCTCCTCGGTAAGCGAATCGTCCTCGTCCAGCCACCGCCGGATCGGTTGGGCGGAATTGAACTCGGCGGCCAGGGCCTGCTCCAGTCCCTCGACATCCCACTGATCGTCGATGCTCTCCGGCGGGATGTACTCGCTGACCATATCGTCGATCACGTCCTCACGGATCTCGGTGATCGCATCGCCGATGTCGTCGCCGTCCATGAGTTCGTTGCGCTGTTCGTAGATGTAGTGGCGCTGGTCGTTGGCGACGTCGTCGTACTCCAGGAGCTCCTTGCGGGCGTCGAAGTTGCGCCCCTCGACGCGGCGCTGGGCCTTCTCGATGGAATTGTTCACCATGCGGTGCTCGATGGCTTCGCCGTGCTCGAGGCCGAGCGACTGCATGAAGCCGCGCAGGCGGTCGGAAGCGAAAATGCGCATCAGGTCGTCTTCCATCGACAGGAAGAAACGCGACGACCCCGGATCGCCCTGACGGCCGGCGCGGCCGCGCAGTTGATTGTCGATGCGCCTCGACTCGTGCCGTTCCGTGCCGACGATGTGCAGGCCCCCGGCGTCGATGACCGCCTGGTGGCGCTCGTCCCAAGCGGCCTTGATCGCCTCGACCTGCTCCTCGGTTGCCGCTTCGCCCAGGGCGGCGACCTCGGCGTTCCAATTGCCGCCGAGCACGATGTCGGTGCCGCGGCC
>CAZJRX010000062.1:0-15288 GCA_964548145.1 uncultured Pseudomonadales bacterium
CTGAAGGTTGGCACCCCGGGTGATGACCCAGCCGGCGAGGAACACCGCCGCCGCGCCACCGAGCCACAGGACGTTCAATACCGGGTCGATGTCCGGGGCGGGGAGATCGGCAGTACCCCAGAGGACAACGGGGTAGAGGCAGGGATAGACGACGATGCAGCCGAAGATGAGCTTGAAGCCGAGCCGCTCCTCGATGATGTCGAAGGTGTAGAGCTGAACACGTTCGAAGAGGAAGTAGTCGGCGACGAACCAGACCCACATCCCGGCATGCAGGAGTATCCCGAGATTCACGGCATCGCCGAACTGCCCGACGTGATGGGCGGCCCCCGCGGCGACGTTCAGGGCGAGGAGTATGCCGCCGAATACGTAGAGGTACATCTTCGCGTCCACGTGACCGCGGAACAGGACGTTGCGCGAGCGACCCTCGATCCACTGCACCCAGCTTGGTCGGTCGTCCGCCGGGGCGCGCAGGACCATCCAGACCGTGAGTACCACGCTCAACGCCGTCGCTCCCGCGATGGCGTGCCATTTCGCGCGCCAAAGCCAGTCAAGGGGCGCCACGAGGGCGATGGACCAGATGGCCAGGGCGAAGGCGAAAACGATTACCCCATTCAAGCGGTAGACCTCCGGCGCCTGCGTGGTGTTCGGGTGGGCATAGCCGGCGACGCGCCGGCCCGGGATGACGACGTGCAGGACAAGCAGCGCCGCGAAAACCGCCGTGGGGGTCAGCAACCCGGCGATGGCCTCCAGGGTGGTCATGTCGTCGCTCTCCGTTTGTGTTGTCGGGTTGCGAGAGGGCCTACCGGCGGTCCCACTGCCATGGCTGACCGGCTGACACCGTGGAAAGGTTGGTGAGGTGCCCGGTCTCCCGGTTCTCGAGGAGGCTCATCACGCGAATCGGCTGCGTCGAGGTTACCGTCAGCCGCCATTTGCCGGTTCCGGTGCCGAGTTCGTTGTCGCCGGACTCGCCGTCGTCCTCCAGTTCCTGGGACGAGAACGTCCGAGCGGCGCCTGCGGCCACCGTCACGTTGACGGTGCCCGTCGACGACACGCCGGCGTCGTCGGTACCCGTGATCCGCACCGAGGCATCTTCCTCGCCGGTGTTCAAGATACGCAATAGGCTCACCTGCTTGGTGTTCCGACCGGGATTGAAGAAGGCGACCCGGTAGGTGTCGGTGCCGGTGCGCCGTACGAAATCGTGCATGCTGGTCAGGAACCCGTCGCTGGTACGCCGGACATAGGCAAGCACGTCGAGGTCGAGGCCGCTGGTGAGCTTCAGATGCCAATCGCCCTCGCCGGCACCGATGCCATCGGTCCAATCCGCGCCTTCCCCGGTCTCGAGATGTTCGGAGTTGAAGTGGATCGACTGGTTGGCTTCCAGGGTTAGGGTCTGTGTCGCGAACTTCTTGCTGGTGTCGTCGCTCGGGACGATTTCCACCGAGCCGGCCGCATTGCCCCGGTTGATAATGCGCACGAAGCCCTGGCGGTCCCTGGCGTCGCGGTGGGAGGGAAACAGCGGCACGAAATGGGCGGTCGAGGTGCCGTCGGCCGTCTTGTTGGCCGGCACGGTGGAAAGATTGGTGAGATGTCCCGTGGGGCTCGCCAGCAGACTCGCTACCAGGATGGGTTGATCCGAAGTCACCACCAGGCGCCACTTCCCGGCACCCCCACCGAGACCCTGTTCGCCGGGGAGACCCTCTCCGGACTCCAGGACCTGCGCGGAGAGGGTCCGAGAACCGTCGGCTTCCAATGTCAGCGAAACCGTGTTGTCGGCGTCGGCTCCCGCATCGTCGATGCCCGCGATCGTGACCTCGGCGGGGTGTTCGCCCGGGTTGACGAGGCGCAGCGAACTCACCTGGTTCGTGTTGCGGCCTGGATTGAAGATCGGCACGTCGTAGCGGTGCTCGAGGACTGTCGTGCCGTCGTCGTTGTCGATGACGGCAACGGGTCCGAGTAGCGGTGCGACGTCGTGCAGGCTTGTGACGAAACCGTCGTCTGTGCGCATATAGGAAAGCACCTCGAGGCCGTCGCCGCGCAGTTCGATGCGCCAATCGCCGCTGCCGCTCCCGATCCCGCCGGACAATCCCTTGCCCTCGTTGCCCTCCTCTAAGTCGGTGGAGTTGAAGTGCACGGCTTCGCCGGGTTCGACCGCAAGGGTGACCGGGGCCGGGGATGCACCCGTCGAGTCGAAGGCGCGTAGCTCGATCATCGCCCTGGAGTCCCCGTGATTGACCACCCGCGCGAAGCCCTCGCGCGTTTCGTGAGTCTTCGGCGCAAAGGTCGGAATGTGGGCTGTGTCAGCACAACCCGTGGCGGTGGTATCACCTGCGGGCGGCCGATAGCTCAACCGATAGATTCGACCCCGAAAGTCATCGGCGATCAGCAGGCTGCCGTCCCGGGAGATCAAGACGTCGTTGGGGCGCCCCCCGTGCTGGCGCTGGGTGTGCTGTTCCAGCCACTCGACGGCAGGTCCGTACACCGCTCGGGCACCCGACGGGGAATCGGTGTTCGCGAAACGCAGCGCGGTCACCCGATAGCCCACCTTGCCCGCGCCATAGCGGTTCCAGGAGCCGTGTTCGGCGATGAACATCGCACCGCAGTAGTGCGATGGGAACTGATCTCCATCGTAGAAGGCGATGCCCAATACGGCGGAATGCGCTTGGATGAGGTACTCCGAGAGCAGGTAGTCGTCGGCGTTCTTGCCAGACCCATGCTCCGGGTCCCGGTAGTTGACGGGGAAGTTCGGCCGGCGGTCCTGGTGGAAGTACGGAAAGCCGTAGTGGCCACCGGGGCCAGCGACGCGGTTGATCTCCTCGGCCGGCAAGTCGTCACCCGACCAGTCTCGACCGTTCTCGGAAAACCAAAGCTCGCCAGTCACCGGATGCCAGGCCATGCCGACGGAGTTGCGGACGCCGTGGGCGTACACGCTCGTTTCACCGGTGTCGGGATTCATGCGCAGGATGGTGGCGAACCGTTCGTCGTCCGGCCGATCACAAACGTTGCAGGGGGCGCCGACCGGGACATAGAGATGATCGTCGGGACCGAAGACCAGGTATTTCCAGCCATGATGTTCCTCATCCGGCAGGTCGTCCGTGATCACCTCGGGCTCGGGACTGTCCCGGAAGGTCCCGAGGATGTCCGGGTAGCGCAACACCCGGTTGAGGGCGGCGACGTAGAGGTCGCCGCCTCGAAGCGCAACCCCGCTCGGGCAGCGAAGCCCCGTGTCCACGACCACGACTTGGGCATCGCCATCGTCGCTCACCACCACCGCGTAGAGGTTCGTCAGACGTTCGCAGCGGGACGACGAACCCACGAACAGTGTCCCATCGGCTGCTTCGGCGATCTGCCGCGCGGCTGGCACGGCATCCGTCAAGGTGTCAAGCACGAAGCCGTCCTCGAGGTGCAGCACCTGGGCATGCGCCGTGCCGCAGACGGCCAGCGCCACGCCAAGGAGAATGTCACCGCGTCGGTAGCTGCGTCGCATGCCGGAGAACCCTCAGTCTCGGTGCCCGGAACATACGTCGCCCCGCACGAGGGAGCAAGACGAGCTTTGCACGGCGGCAATCGAATATGTGAAGATTTACATTCGATTGGCACCGACCAGAGGGGCGGAACGGGATGCCGAACCTTCTCCTTGGGTGCGCTACCGACGCGTACCGCCGCCCTCGCGGGTCCGCACAATAGCTGCCCAGGCGACCTAGCCCGCATTTCTCACCAGCCGCTCAACTCGATGACGAAACTCTTTGCATATCAGATGGCTGCGGATTAAGCCCATGGCTTTGAGCGATCACAGGCTGCGCTGGCCGCGCCCTCGCCGGTCTTTTGGTCCCGTGCGCGCACATGCGACCTCAAACGTAGGCCCCGCTATGCTTTCGGTCGCGAGCACGCGCACGGAACCAAAATCCTCGATCGCGCCCGCAAGGGCGCGCATCATCGCGGCCACTGGTGAGAAATGCGGGCTAGCCGACTGATCCGGAATAGCCGATGCCACACGCCGAGACGTACCGCTCCGGGACAACGCAAACCCCGCGCGTTGCCCCGAGTCTGTGGCATCTACTGCGATTGCTGGCGCGGCCATCGGGCGCCAGCGACGACCTTGCCGGACTGGCCGGGGGCGTACCGGCCGTCGTGCTCCGCCTGGTGATTCCCTTGAGCGCGGTGCCGCCGCTGTTGGCGTACGTCGGCGGATCCACCTTCGGTTGGCGACTCGGCGCGGAGGAGCCGCTCAGGATCGCCGCAGGCGGTCTGATGCTCATCAGCTTCGGCTATTTTCTCGCCCTGGTGGCTGGGTTCCTGAGCACGGCCGCGGTGTCCGTCTGGATGTCCGGCACGTACGGGGCGCGGCGCGATTTCGGCACCCATCTGGCATTCGTCGCCTTCATCGGCATGCCCGTGATCCTGGCAAGCCTCGCGCATCTCGCGCCGCACGCTTTCGTCAACATGATCGTGCTCATCCCGGCCCTGATCTGGGGCCTCTACCTTCTATACCGGTGTCTTCCCGGGGTACTGGGGACGTCCCCCGAGCAAGGGATGCTCATGGCCTCGGCGCTCGTCGGCTACCTGCTGGTGGCGTTCGTCAGCCTACTCGGCATCACGGTGGTGCTGTGGAGCGGCGGCATGGGACCGGCGCTCGGCGTATGAGGGACTCACCCGGACAGTATCAGGACCGCATCGCCGGGTGGCTCACCGGGTTTGCCATGGCATGGGCGTTGCTTGGCATGATCGCCGGCGTCTACGTCGCCGCGGCGCTGGTCTGGCCGGACATCGACCTAGGGCGCGAGTGGCTCTCCTACGGTCGCGTTCGGACGATGCACACGAACGCCGTGATCTTCGGATTCGGCGTATCCGCACTCATGGGCACAGCCTTCTACAGCGTGCAGCGTACCTGCCACGTGCCGTTGTTCGCGCCCCGTCTGGCGTGGTTCTGCGCGCTGGCCTGGCAGGCGGGGGTGCTGGCCGGAGTAGTCTCGCTGCTCGCCGGCTGGAACGGCGGCAAGGAGTACGCGGAACTCGAATGGCCCTTCGACATCGCCATCGCCGTCGTCTGGGTGTGCTTCGCGGTCGTCTTCTTCGGCACGATCGCGAGACGGCGCATCCGGGCGATCTACGTCTCGAACTGGTTCTACGGCGCGCTCATCATCGTCATCGCCGTGCTGCACATCGTCAACAGCCTGGCGATCCCGGTCACCCTCTCCAAGTCCTACTCGCTGTTCGCCGGCGCCCAGGATGCCGTCGTGCAGTGGTGGTACGGCCACAACGCCGTCGGCTTCCTGCTAACCGGCGGCTTCCTGGGGATGCTCTACTACTTCCTTCCCAAGCACGCCGACCGGCCGATCTGGAGCTACCGGCTGTCGATCGTTGCTTTCTGGGCGTTCACCTACAGCTACATCTGGGCGGGACCGCACCACCTGCACTACAACGCCGTACCAGAGTGGGTGCAGGCACTCGGCATGGTCATGAGCTTGATCCTGCTGGCGCCTTCCTGGGCCACCATGGTCAACGGCGTGATGACCGTCGCCGGGGCGTGGCAGAAACTGCGCACCGACCCCGCGCTCAAGTTCATTGTCCTGTCCCTGGCGTTCTACGGCCTCGCCACTTTCGAAGGCCCGATGATGTCCATCAAGAGCGTTAACGTGGTGAGCCATTTCACGGACTGGACGATCGGTCACGTCCACTCCGGCGCACTGGGCTGGAATGCGCTGATCACCTTCGGAACCTTCTACTTTCTGGTGCCGCGCCTGGTCGGCGGCGAACTCCACAGCGTCAAGCTCGCCAACTGGCATTTCTGGCTGGCCTTGGCCGGGACGATGCTCTACGTGCTCGCCATGTGGGGCGCAGGCGTCTCCCAGGGGCTGTTGTGGCTCAGCCTCGACGAGATCGGGGAACTGAGCTTCAGCTTCAAGGACATCATGGCGAGCATGGCGCCCTACTACGCCCTACGCTTCGTCGCCGGCGTGGTATTCCTCGCCGGCGCCGGCCTCATGGCCTACAACCTTTGGATGACGGTGAAGGGACGGCGCATCGTCGCGGTGGCCCCGCCCAACCCCGGAGCGGCGGGCGCATGAGCGCGGAGGGGTTGCATCGCAGGCTTGAACGCAACAGCGGTCTGTTGATCTTCGGCATCCTGTTCGTGTCGTCGATCGGCGGCCTGGTGCAGGTTCTGCCGAGCGTGCTGGACGACCGTCTGGCCGCACCGGGGCCGGAGACCGAGCCCTATTCCGCTGCGGCGCTGACCGGCCGCGACATCTACATTCGCGAAGGTTGCAGCACCTGCCACTCGCAGCAGGTTCGTCCGCTGCTGGCCGAGGTGCGCCGCTACGGGCCGTACTCCCGATCCGGGGAATTCGCCTTCGACCGGCCGTTCCTGTGGGGATCCAAGCGCACCGGCCCCGACCTGCACCGTATCCGCGGCAAGTACTCGGATGCCTGGCAACGCCTGCACCTGATCGACCCGCGTGCCGTGGTGCCCGACTCGATCATGCCGGCATACCCCTGGCTGGCGGAGCGGCCGGCTGACGATGGGACAATCCAGCGAAAGATGAAGGCGTTGCAGAGGCTCGGGCACCCCTACTCGGATGCCGACATCGAAGCGGCGCCGGGGTTGCTGTCCGGACTGATGGAGGTCGATGCCCTGGTGGTCTACCTGCAGGACCTGGGCGTTGCCGGGCCGGGAGGCGGAACATGACGCTGCTCCTGTTCGCGGGCGACATGCTGGTCATGGCCTTCATGGCCGGTCTTGCCGTGTGGGCGCTCTGGGGTAGTTCCGACGAAACCGTCGACGAGGTCGCCGGGATTCCGTTGACCGACGAGAACACCGATGGCTGAACTACCCACCGCGTTCTGGGGCGGCTGGGTGCTGGCCCTCACCTTGGCGAGCCTGGGCGGTCTCGCCTGGCTGGTCTTCAGCATCTACTTCGGCCACGACCGCACCGCCGATGCCAAAAGCCCGGTGTGGGACGGCAATCTGGAGAAGGGCGAGCATCCGGCGCCGATGTGGTGGTTCTGGCTGATCTTCGTCTCGCTCGTGATCTCGGTCGCCTACCTCATGCTCTACCCGGGGCTCGGCGCTTTCGGGGGTGCGCTGAACTGGTCCCAGGGCGGCGAAATCAATGAGCGCCTCGTTCGCTACTCAACAGAGTTCGGCCCGATGCGGCGACAGGTGGCGGAAACGGACCTGCAGACGTTGCAGGGCGACCCGCGACTCATGGCGTCGGCGCAAGGCGTGTACAACCGCAACTGCGCCGCCTGCCACGGCTACGATGCACGAGGCCAAGCCGCGTTGTTCCCCGACCTCCGCGACGCCGAGTGGCAGTGGGGTGGAGATCCCGCGCGGATCGAACAGACCATCCGCGATGGGCGCCAAGCCATCATGGTGGGCTGGCTGCAGGTACTCGGCGAAGCCCAGGTGGACCAGCTCACGGACTATGTCCTCGCCATGGCAAACGGTATGCCGACCGACCACCCCGCCGCCGAGGTCTACGCGCAATACTGCATCGCATGCCACGGGGCGAACGGCAACGGCAATCCGCTCCTAGGCGCGCCGAGCCTCGTCGACAACGTAACCCTCTACGGCGACTCCCCCGAGGCGGTTCGGCAGTCCATCGCCGAAGGCCGGAACGGCGTGATGCCGCCTTTCGGCGACCGACTCGACGACACCCAGATCCGGCTTCTCCTCGCCTGGCTGACGCGGCCCGGCATTTGACGCGGAGCCGGGCCTACTCCAAGCAGCCGCAACGCGGTCCGGGACGCTCCGGCTGCCACCCGAAGGGCGCGCCCGCAAACGCCCATCCGCGTTGTTGGCGCCTCTCGACAGAACCCCGCTATGCCTTCGAGGCGCCGCCTAGCGGGCTGGACGCTTGCGGACGCGCTGACGCCAAGATTAGGGGTTGACGGAGCACTAGGTAACGCCACACCACTACCTGTCGTTAGACAGGATGTCGCGACGCCGCGACGATTGGCCAACACAGGTTTGGTATATGATCCGCTGCCCGGTCCAAGGAAGCGCGTCCTAGCGCCATGCAACGGATTTGCGTTCTCGTTGCCGCAATTGCGGGCTGTATCGCACTCGGGGCGGTGTGGTGGTTCAAAGCGGTTCCCATCGGCGCAAACGAAGACGAACCGGATTCATATACCCCGGCGCCGACGACGGCCGAGCGCGAAGCCTTGGCGGGTGTGGTGGCGGAGGTTGCCAAACAGGGGCGGACGCCTGCCAGCAGACCAGTGGTCCAGGCCGCGCCGCAGCCTATCCCGAGTGGCTTTGGCGCACCCCGGGACGGCGCGACTTCACCGTTGCCACCGGCGGGCTACGAGTTCGTCGAACACCACGGCGAGATCCGGACGCACCGGTATGAGCCTGGCCGAGCCGATACCAACTCGCCCTTGGACGACGGCCCGGATTGGCTCCGCGCGGTCGACGCCGTGCCTCGGCTCATTGCCCAGGCCGAGGCCGCGGCAAGGGACTGGTCCTTCGGTTGGATTCTCCTGCAAGGGGAGTCGCGGCTGGCCGATGTTGAGTCGCGCCTCGCGGCACTCGGCGTCGACGCGGTAGGTTCGGCGGGCCCGCTGATCCGAGCCCGATTGCCCGCTGATGGAAGCCGCCTCGATGCGGTGGCCGCATTGCCGGCAGTGGCCGCGCTGGGCGCGCAACCCCTGAACGCGAAACTGCCTGCTTCCCTTACGGAACGGGCACGCGGACAGCCCGCGTCGGAGGTGGTGCCGGTATTCGTCACGCTGATGGCGGACGACACCGACGGCCGATGGCGCCACGCGCTTCAGGCACTCGGCACCGTCGTCGGTAGTTACGACGCCCACACGCGTTCCTATGTCGCGAATATACGCGTCGGCGCCCTCGAAACGGTCGCGGCGGCGGACTTCGTGCAGTTCGTCGAGCCGGTCGGTACGGTTCGGGCCACCCTCGATACCGCCGTACCCGGTATGGGGGCGGATGTCCTCCGGACCTACGACGAAACGCTCGACACCTTCACGGGAACCGGGGGCGCCGGCGTTCCCATCGCAGTCATGGACTCGGGTCTGAACGTCAACCATCCGGACATCGCGTCCAGCCGCGACAGCATCTGCGGTGCCAACTTCATCGCTCTCGACCGCGAGGAGGAACAGGACCTGTGGGCCGACGCACGCGGGCACGGCACGCATGTGACGGGCACAATCGTCGGCAACGGCACAATCACGCCCGCCTATGCAGGCATGGCACCCCTGGTGGGCGACGTTCGCTTTGCCAAGGTCCTGAACCGGTTCGGCCTCGGACCGTTCACTGCCATCAATGCGGGGATGGATTTCCTTTCCGAGGCATCGGAGTGCTCGGCGGGCGGATGGTCCTCGGACCTCGTCAAACCCCTGATCGTCAACATGAGCCTGAGCGCGCCGGGGCTGATCTACGAAGGTCGCGACCAACCTGCCCGAAAGCTCGACGCTGTCGTGTGGCACCACCGGCAGCTCTACGTTGTCGCCCAGGCCAACCGCGACGTTCACGGCTTTTCGAACTACGGCGCGGCGAAGAACTCGCTTGCCGTCGGTGCGGTACTCGACAGCGGCGAACTGGCGGCATTCAGCAGCCATGGGCCGACGGCGGACGGTCGCCTCTCACCCCTGGTGGTAGGAACCGGGGTGAACCTGAACTCGGTGGCCGGCGCCGGCAGCCCCACCGGCTACCGGACTCTGAGCGGAACCAGCATGGCGGCACCGGCGGTGGCGGGCGTCGCGGCCCTTCTGATGGATGCGGAGCCGTCCCACCGGGAGCAACCCGCGTTAACCCGGGCGCGCCTGATGGCGAGCGCGATCAAGCCCGATGCGTGGCTCGACGATGCGCGCGCATTTCCGAGCGACAACAGTCTGGGGCCCGGAACCATGAACGCCAGGTTCGGCTTAGGAAAGGTCGCAGCACCGGTGGCCGTGCTGGCCCGGGATCAGGACGACGGCTGGACCAGCGGCAGTGCCACGGCCACTTTCGGGGACGGGGAATACGCCTACCACGATATCGTGATTCCGCAGGGGTCAAGCCGCGTGGACGTGGTGTTGACCTGGGACGAGCCCCCCGCCGAGGCAATCGCCAGCACCGTCTTCAACGATCTGGACCTGTGGGTCGACGAAGGTGCCGACTGCGCCGGGGTCGCCTGCGGCGAACACTCGTCGGTATCGCGTAGGGACAACGTGGAGTGGGTCATCGTCCGCAACCCGACGCCGGGTACTTGGCGCGTCAAGGTCGCCGCGGCTCGGGTCTACACCGATGCGCCCCGCGCAGCCCTGGCATGGACCGTGATTCGCGGTCCGTCGACACCCGAGCTTGCCGTCTCGGCCGACAAGACCACCTGGGATCCGATTAGCGGCGTCGCGATTACGGTGACCGCGAACGGCTACGTGGCAGCGGGGACGCACCTCAAGATCGAGTGCCGAACGACGTCCAGCGCGCAATCGGGCGACGAGGACCCGCCAATCTCGCCCTGCGACTCGGGGTCCGTCCATGCGATCACCAATGCGGACGGGCTTGAAAGGCCCACGCACTACACCACCGGATTCGTGCCGCTGGGCGACATCGCGGCGGGCGAATCACGCAGCGTCCTTTTGACCGGCATCTCCCACGACCCCGCACGGGCGATCCACATCACGGCCAGCGCCTGGAACGCGGCTGCCGCCTCGATCTCGGTGCCCATGTCCGCGACCACGACCGACGCCGCGAAGGTCGTCGCGGTACCAGGCAACGACGCGTTCGACTCGGCGGAGCTTCTCATGGGCGCCCACGGTCGCAGTCAGGTCGATCTTCTGCATGCCAGCCCGGAGCCGGGAGAGGCCGACTTCGCCTCGGGCAGCGGTCGGCCGGCCGGCTCGGCGTGGTATCGCTGGAAGGCCACCGCGGCGGGCCCGGTTCATTTCGGGGTCGCATTGACCGACGCGTTCCTGCTCGGCGGACCCGATGCGCTGGACCGGTGGGAAACGCGGGTGGACGTCTACGAGGGGGATAAACTCGCCGGGCTTCGGACGGTGGCCTCTTCGCCTTGGGGCGCATCCTTCTTCGCGGTGCCGGGCACGGACTATGCCGTACGCGTGGCTGCAGGCAACCGCTTGGGTCGCGTAGCGGTCTATTGGCAACGCGGTGAACGGCCCGGCAACGACCGGTTCGACGCCGCCACGGCGATCACCGGCACCGAAGGCAGCGAAGCCGGCACGAACCTGGGCGCGACCCTGGATCCCGGGGAATACCACGGCGGACTGGGCGGCACCGTATGGTATGCGTGGACGGCACCGGTCGACGGCACCTGGGAGTTCCGCTCGAATGCGGGTCAGTTGAAGGTGCTGGCCTTTTCAGGCGGTACTATCGACGATCTGCGTCTGGTATCGGGCTATCCAAGCGCGACCGCCCGGTTCCCGGCGCGGTCGGGCGCGTCCTACCGAATCGCCGTCGCCACCGGGGATGCGTTCGCGGCCGGCAGCGAGTTCGTGCTGTCGTGGGCATCGGTCGAGGGCGCTTCGACCGACGACGGCTTCGCGGGAGCGACCGGATTGCCTGCTGCGGAGTCGTCCTCGTGGCAGGCGAGCAACAATCCTCAAGCCACGGTCGAGCCCGGCGAGCCGTCGGCGACGGGCGTTCGTACCGTGTGGCGGTCCTGGACCGCCCCCGCAACCGGCGAGTTCACATGGCGGGTCACGGGTTCGTTGGGGCTGTCGCTCGCAGCGTTCTCCGGTGACTCGCTCGAGACCCTGGATCACCTAGCGACTGCGAGCGATGCGAGCGGCGAATTCGTGATTCGTACCGAGAAAGACGAGACGTATCGGTTCGCCGTTGGGGCGATCAATGGCCACGCCAGCGCCTTCACCACCGCCTACGTCGGCGGCTCGGTGGACTTCGGGCCGACGCCGTCGAACGATGCCTGGACGTCGACCGCCGTGCTCGCCGGTTCCAGCGGCACGGTCACCGGCTCGAACCGGTACGCGACCACCCAACCGTACGAAAGGATCTGGGACGTGGGCCACTCGTCCGTGTGGTGGACGTTCGAGGGGCCCGCCGACGGCTGGTACCGTTTCTGGGTCGACGAAACCAGTCAACCATTCACCCTGTCCGCGTACGCCCATGGAACCGGGCCGCCGGGCCAACTGCCGATGATCGTATCGAGCCGGCCGGACCTGGACGACGGTCGCATCGAGGTCGTGATCCAGGTGGCGGCCGGGAACCGCTACGCGATTCGGCTCGGCACCTTCGGCCGGGCCCAGGGCGGGGACTTCTCGTTGCACTGGCAGGAGACCGAGGCGCCGGATTTCCTGCGCTATGCGGGTCGCTTCGCCTTTGACGTCGAGAACGCGCGTGGCGACACCGTCGGGATCGACGGGATAGGTGCGCTGGCATTCGAGGACACCGGCCAGGCCCTCTATGCCGCAACCGAGCCTGGCCTCGCCGTCTTCAAGCGTGATGCGGATGCGGGCTCGCTAACCTTGACGCAGTTCTCCGCAGGTGACGTGTCAACGAATACCGGGTTGTTCTGGGATTCGGAGAACGCGCGATTGCTGGCATTCTCCGGGTGCGAGGCGAAGATCTTTGCGGCCATCGACGGCACCTACACCCAGCTCGGCGAAGACGGCACGCTGTCTGTTACGGGCGAAGCGCCCTGCGACATCGTCCGCGTAATCGCGGACTCCACGCGTTCGCTCCTCTACACGGTCAGCCGTTCGTCGAACATCCGGGTGTACGCCTACGAGGACGGTGACGTCCTGCGTCACGTCCAGACCCACCCCCTCACGATCAACGATGCCGTCATCTCCAATACGGGAGGACACGTCTACGCGATCGAGAACTACACGCTGCATACCCTCGAACGGGACCGAGACACCGGCGAACTCGCCGAAGTCGACCAAACGTCCCTCGCCGACCAGGCCCTGTCGCTCGCGGTCAGTGCCGACGGCAGTCATCTGTTCACCGTTGGCCGTGTTGCGACGGTTGTGTACAGCCTGGCGGATCCAGCGGCCCCGAGGGCCTTGAGTTCGCTGTCGCCGCCGACCCAAGGCTATTTCAACCTCAACTGCAGCTTCGCCGTCGCCAGGGGCGAGGGATCCCTGGCGGACGCCTTTTGCACGAACAGCGCCTTTACGGTGGCCTGGGATGCCGACGCCGACCGCCACGCCATTGCCGACTTCGTGTCGAGTTGGCGGGCGAACCGCTACGGCCAATTGCTTCCGGACCTATATCCGAGCGCCCTTGCGGCGAGTCCGGACGGTCGTCACGCCTACGCCGGTACGTTCGCCCAGGGCATTTCGGCATTCGAACGCGTCGGCAACCCCGTCGTCGAGGTCGGGCCACGAGCCGATGGCGGCTATGTCCGGCTGGGCACCCTCAAGGTGTCCGAGGGACAGGTCGAATTGGGTCCGCTGTCATCGTCCGGCTGCATCACCGTCGTCGACCTTACGGTGAACGACATCCTCTACGACGTCGACACCTCGAAGTGGCAGATCCGAGCCGATGTGGCCGGAACCTGGACGGACGTCGACGACACCGAGACGACCGGCGAGCTCTGCGCGTACACCCCGACCAGCGCCGGCCAATACCGCCTGGTGGCCAACATCGAGATCGACGGTGCAGCGGGCAACTACGCCAGCAACGTGATGAACTACCAGGCCCAATGAACATCGCCTTGGCCGTGGCACATCGCCCGTCGCACCGCTCCCCGGCGCTGATCCTTCCGCCACCCGCGCCGCTGTTCTCGGAAAATGCGCGTTAAACTGTCCCGCATGGACACCGACAACGGCGATCTGACACCGCTGGCACGCGCCGAGGCTCTCGTGCCGACGATCGTCGCCGCAGCGGACGAGATCGACGCCGGGCGCGAGTTGCCGGCGCCCCTCGCCGACGCGATGAAGGATGCCGGCTTGTTCCGGCTTCTCGTTCCCCGTTCCGTCGGCGGTGAAGAGATGGACTGGCTCGAGTACCTGGATGTCGTGCTCACCATCGCCCAGGCCGACGGCAGCACGGGCTGGTGTTTCAACCAGGGCGCGGTGTTCGCCACCACCTGCTGCCGGGCCCCGGTCGCGCTTGCCGAGGAGGTGTGGGGCGACCCGCGAACCGTGATCGGCAACGGGCCGCCCCAAGGAACCATCGATCTCGAACCCGTCGACGGCGGCTTCCGGCTCAGCGGTCGCTGGATGTTCTCCAGCGGCTGCCGACACGCCAACTGGATCGCCGCGGTGTCCGGCGGTCGCGGCGAACCGGCCCGATTGCACCTACTGCCCCGCGACGACGTGGCGTTCATCGATGTCTGGCAGGTCAGCGGTCTGCGCGGCACCGGCAGCTTCAGCTTCCGCGTCGAGAACCTCTTCGTGCCGGCGGCGCACACCATGCGCCTCGACGTTCCGCCCCGGGAACAAGGTCCGATCTACGTCATTCCCCAAGGCCTTTTGTTCGCCTGTGGTTTCGGTTGCGTGGCACTCGGCGTCTCCCGGGCAGCCCTCGATGCCACCATCGAGTTGTGCAGCGACAAGCGGCCCCGGTTCGGCTCCCGACCGCTGTGCGAGGATCCGGTGATCCAGCAGCAGATCGGCAAAGCCGAGGCGAAGTGGCAGGCCGCCAAGGCGCTGCTCTTCGAGTCGGCGGGCAACGTCTGGCGATCGGTGTCGGCCAGCGGCAAGACCACCATGGCGGAGCGGATCCAGCTACGTATGGCGGGTACCCACGCCATACGCGAGTCCGCCGGCGTCGTCGACATCGCCTACAACTTGAGCGGTTCCACGGCGATCTTCCATGACCGTGCAATCCAGCGCCGATTCCAGGACGCCCACGTCATCACGCAGCAGGTCCAGGGCCGGGAAGCACATTACGAGACGGCAGGCCAGTATTTCCTCGGCCTCGACCCGAAAGGGGTGATCTAGCCGTAAATCGCGAGTCAGCGCCGTTGCCGGGGACCGCGCGGGCCGGTCATTCCGCCTGATCCGCCGATGCCACCGCCTGCACCACCGATGCCGGATCCCCCCATACCGGGTCCACCAATGCCGCCGCCCTCCATGCCGCCCCCCGGGAATGGATCATCGTCGTCGGGTTCCGTCCACGAAAGGCCGGGTCTGGGTTTCTCTTCCTTCTCGCCGGCCAATTCAGCGGCCACCTTGCTGTCCTGAAACTGCAGTTCGTGGAGCGTGTAGTAGATGCCCTGCTGGGCGATCAACTCGTCGTGGGTGCCGAGTTCCCGGACGACGCCGTGGTGCAGGACCAGGATGCGATCGCATTCCTGGATGGTCTGCAGGCGGTGCGCGATGAGGATGGACGTGCGTCCCTCGGTGAGCTTGTGCAGGGCATCC
>CAZJRX010000063.1:0-13376 GCA_964548145.1 uncultured Pseudomonadales bacterium
CGGGAATCACCGCTGTTGGTGCCCTCGAAGAAGCGCCAGTGCGCGGCAAGCGCCTTGGTTTCTGGATCGGACATGTCCGTTCGTCGATGAAACGCCCAGCAAGCGTAGCGGGCCTGGGTAACCGGGTCGAGCCGAGTTCGTTCGCGCGATGAGGGATCCGGGAGTTGCCCGCCCCGCAAACCACCCCTGCCGGTACAATGGCCCGTTTGTGCAGCCGGCTGCCGCTCCGGTATGGCCGAAGACCTTCGGGATTTCATCCGACATCGCATCCGCGACGATCTGCGCACCGACGTGGTCGAGCGTGTGGTCACTCGTTTTCCACCGGAGCCGAACGGTTTCCTGCACATCGGGCACGCGAAGTCCATCTGCCTGAACTTCGGCGTCGCCCAGGAGTTCGGCGGCACCACCTACCTGCGCTACGACGACACGAATCCGCTGCGCGAGAGCGACGAGTACGTTCAGTCAATCCAGCGCGACATCGACTGGCTTGGTTTCGACTGGGAAGGACCCACCTTCGCATCGGACTACTTCGAGCAACTCTACGACTTCGCCGAGCAGTTGATCGAACGGGGCAAGGCGTTCGTCTGCAGCCTGCCGGCGGACGAGATCCGGTCGACGCGGGGAACGTTGACGGAACCCGGTACCGACAGCCCCTACCGGAACCGGACGGTCGCCGAGAATCTCGATCTGTTCCGCCGCATGCGTGCCGGCGAGTTCGCCGACGGCACCCACGTGCTGCGTGCGAAGATCGACATGGCGTCGCCAAACGTCAACATGCGCGACCCGGTCTTGTACCGCATCCGCCACGCGACCCACCACCGCACCGGCGACGATTGGTGCATCTATCCGATGTACGACTTCACGCACTGCATCTGCGATGCGCTGGAGGGAATCTCCCATTCGCTGTGTACCTTGGAGTTCGAGGACCACCGCCCGCTCTACGACTGGGTGCTCGACAACATCGCCATCAACTACCACCCCCCGCAGATCGAGTTTTCGCGCCTCGGCCTCGAATATACGGTGATGTCGAAGCGGCTCTTTTCGACTTTGGTAGAGGGGCGCCACGTCTTCGGCTGGGACGACCCGCGGATGCCGACCTTGGCGGGAATGCGGCGCCGGGGCTATCCGCCGGCCGCGATCCGGGAATTCTGCCGGCGCATCGGCGTCACCAAGTCCGACGGCACGGTGGAGTACGAGTTCCTGGAGTTCTGCGTGCGTCGCGAGTTGGAAGCCCAAGCGGCCCGGGCGATGGCGGTGCTCGACCCCTTGATCGTGGTGTTGACGAACTACGAGCGGGGCAGCGAGACGCTTGCCGCCCCCTGGCATCCCCAGCAGCCCGATCGGGGCATGCGCGAGATGACCTTCTCCGGGAGGCTCTATATCGAGCGCGAGGATTTCGCCGAGAACCCACCCCGGAAGTACCGGCGTCTGACCCCGGGCGGCATGGTGCGCCTGCGCTACGGCTACTTCATCGTCTGCGATGAAGTCGTCAAGGACGCTGCGGGCGAGATCCAGGAACTGCATTGCCGGTACGTGCCCGAGTCCAAGAGCGGCAGCGATACGAGCGGACTCAAGCCCAAGGGCGTCATCCACTGGGTGGACGCGGAATCCTGCGTCCCCGCTGTCGTGCGTCTCTTCGAGCGTCTTTTCAAGGATGCCCGGCCGGGCGGCGACGACCTGGCGCAAGCGTTGAATCCGGACTCGATGCGTTTCGCTTCGGCCATGATCGAACCGGCCGTCGTCGCGAGTGACGACGACTGCTTCCAGTTCGAGCGCAAGGGCTACTTCGTCAAGGACAACCGTGTCTACCGCCCGGATGCACCGGTTTTCAACCGCACGGTCTCGCTGCGCGACAGCTACAAGCCGGACAAGGGTTGATGGTGTCGCGAACCGACGTGGTCCGGGCGGCGCGTCGGATCGCAGGGCATGTCCATCGGACGCCGGTTCTCACCAGTCGAACCATCGACGCGATGCTCGGTGCCGAAGTCCACTTCAAGTGCGAGAACTTCCAGCGCGTCGGCGCGTTCAAGATCCGGGGCGCGACCCATGCGGTGCGGGCGCTGCCGGCGGGGGTGGAAATCGTCGCCACGCATTCGTCGGGAAACCATGGCGCGGCGTTGGCGCTGGCGGCGGCGGAAGCCGGGTTGCAGGCCGTCGTGGTCGTGCCCCGGGACGCCAGGCCGTCGAAGCGGGACGCCATCGAGCGCTACGGTGCGGAGATCGTGACCTGCGAGCCGACGCTCGCGGCCCGGGAGACGGCCCTCGACGCGGTGTGTCGGCGAACCGGGGCAACGTTCGTACCGCCCTATGACGACGAGCGGATCATCGCGGGGGCGGGAACGGCGGCGCTGGAACTCCTGGAGGACTACCCGAATCTCGACCAGATCTGGGTACCCGTGGGCGGCGGCGGCCTGGCGGCGGGCACGGTCGTAGCGGCAGACAATCGTGTGGAAGTGATACTCGCGGAACCGGCGCTGGCCTGCGATGCCAAGGCGTCGCTTGAGACCGGCGTCCTTCGCGACGCGTTGCCGCCCAAGACCATCGCCGACGGCTTGCGGACCCAACTGGGTAGACGCAACTTCGACATCCTCTACTGCTCTACAAACACTCGACCCCGCGTGTACCTTGCGTCGGAGGAGGGCATCCGGTCCTGGACAGGACGCGTCGCCGAGATTATGAAGATCGTCATCGAACCGTCGGCGGCCGTGACGTTGGCCGCGATGGCGGAGAACCCCACCGTCACGACGGGTAGGGTGGGTGTCATCCTGAGCGGTGGCAACGCCACATTGGAGAGCCCTTGATGCGTATGGCGATCACCATGGGTGATGCCAGTGGCGTCGGGCCGGAGATTCTGCTTCGCCGGTTCGCGGCCGGACAACTCGGCGAGGATGTCGTCGCGTACGGCGACGCCGCGATTCTCGACGTGGGCGCTCGTTTGCTGGATCTGAAGATACCCCTCAATGCCATCGCCGACCCTCAAGCCGCCGCGACGTCGAAGCTAAACGTCGTGGATCTTGGCCGGCTCGAGTCGGCGGATCTCACGCCCGGCGTTCTGAACTCGAAGGCGGGCGCTGCGGCGAGGGACTACGTCGAACGTGCGACAAGGGATGCGCTCGCGGGGCATGTGGCGGGCGTCGTCACCTTGCCGATGAACAAGGAAGCGACGCGCGCTTCGACGCCGGGATTCCTGGGCCACACCGAGTTCATCGCCGCCCTCTGCGGTGCTCGCGACTACGCCATGATGCTGACCACCGGCGACGTCGCGGTGTCCCATTTGAGCGCGCACGTCCCCTTGCGCGAGGCGATCAGACTGGTGACCCCGGATCGGATTGTCACGGTCATCCGCCTCACCCACGCGACGATGACCCGTTTCGTCGAGGCGCCGCGAATCGCCGTCTGCGGATTGAACCCCCACGCCGGCGAGGCAGGCATCATCGGTTCCGAGGACCGCGAGATCATCGCCCCGGCCATCGCCGAGGCTCGTCGAGGGGGTCTCGACGTCTCCGGACCCTATCCCGCCGATACGGTGTTCCACCAGGCGATTCGGCAGGACCGCTTCGACGCCATCGTGTGCATGTACCACGACCAGGGGCACGCACCGATGAAGCTCCTGAGCTTCGAATCGGCCGTGAACGTGACCATCGGCCTGCCCATCGTGCGCACTTCCGTGGATCACGGTACGGCGTTCGACATCGCTTGGCAGGGCAAGGCGTTCACGGGCTCGCTCAAGGCGGCTTTGGACTATGCCTGGAAGCTTCGTCCTTGACGCGAGTTCCGCCCGAGCTCTCGTTAGCGGATTAGCGGACAAGCGGACAAGCGGGCGGGGCTCCGTTGAAGTACAATTGGCGAATCACCGTCAAACGGTCGTGTAACCGCCTCGCGACGCCGACCAACAAAGGGAGTTCTAATCCATGACTGTGAACCGCGCAAACCGAATGTCGCGCCTCGGAATTGCAATTTCGTTGGGGTCGCTGGCGATGGCCGCATACGCAGTCGCCCCTACCACGGAAACCACGGTCAAGGCGGTTGGCCTGAACGCATACGAAGGCGAGATCATCGAATTCGGTTACGCGGACCCTCGCCAAGCCGGTGGTTTCGAGGTACTGGACCTAGCATTGATCGAGAACGGCGAAGCAACGTTGCGGGCTGATCTGGACACCCCGCTCGACGCGGAATTCGTGGTCGTTACCGACGAAGGCCCCCGGGTACCCGGCATCGTCGAGCCGGGTGGCAGCCACGAAATCAATGTCGACGGTGCCGCGATGACCTTCTCGGGAGGCACCTACCAGACATTGATCGGCAGCGTGGAGGCGAATGCCGGCCAAGAACGGTTGCGCGACATCTACCGCAATCACAACGACCCCCTGGCCCGGGCGTTGGCACTGCGCCGTGCCTGGAAGGACCGTGCCGGCGCTTGGCGGGAGACCGAGGATTCCGAACAGATGGCCGTGCTGGCCGAACTCCACGAGGCGCTTGGCGACAACCTGAGCATCGATCTCATCAATGCGCTCATCGATGGCCGCGACGAGGCGAGCGCCAAGGCTATTAGGGACTTCACTGCCTTCAACCTCGCTGGCGAAGAGGTGCGCCTGCGCGACGTGCTCCGGGAGAACAAATACACGCTCGTTGAGTTCTGGGCGTCGTGGTGCGGCCCGTGCATCGCCGAGATTCCACACCTCCAGGAGGCGTACGAGCGCTTCCGCAGCGAGGGTTTCGAGATACTCGCCGTCAATCTGGACGACGATCCCGAGAATTGGCGGGTCGCCTCGGAGGAGGACTACGACATCAACTGGCTGAACGTCTCGGACAACCAGGCATTCGGCTCGCCGGTCGCGAAGCTCTACCGGGTCAAGGCGATTCCCGCCAACTTCCTGGTGTCCACCGAGGGCAAGACGGTGGCAAGGCGCCTGCGGGGCACCAACGTGTCCGGGACCTTGGCGGGTCTACTCGGCGAATAGCCACTCCCGCGGTCCGAGGGGCGTGGCTCGAAGCCGTCGCTTAGTCCTCCGCTTCGCAGTCTGTTTGGCCTTCGGCTGCGCGTGGCCCTTCGCAGCCCACGCGGCGTCGCCGTTGGCGGAGGTCATCAGGGCCAGCAGTGAGTCGGCACGTTTGGATGTCGACGCGATCCGCCGCCTCTACGACGAAGCCATCGTCGACGGCAGCGGGATCGAACGGACTCTCAAACGGCTCACTGTGTTCGCTGCCGGCCCGAACCGATCCTCGCATCAGCGGGCCAACATCCAGCTAGCCATCGCGCACATCCATTGGCGCCACGGTGATCGCGCCGCTTCCCTGGCGGCAATCGAGACCGCAACGGACCATCACGAGACCACGGATGGTCTGCTTCTGAAGGCGCGTCTTCTGGACGTGGCGGGCGATATCGAAGCGGCCGTGCCCTTCTATGGACGAGCACTCGCCGCAACGGACCGAAAGGAAGAGGCCGAGTTCATCCGGATCCGACTAACCATGGCGGAAGCCCGGGCGGACGATGTGGAGTCCCTGATCGGTCTCGCGCGGGAGCGGGATCAATCGTTCAAGAACCGGGCGGCGATCGCGCTGGCGATTCTCGGGCATCCCGATCTGGCAAACGAAATCTACCGAGTCGTCAAGGACAACCCGAGACGGGTGTACCGGGAACACGTGCGGCTCGCTCAATGGGCGCTTGCGTCGGGTGATCACTCCGTCGCCCAGCGGCAAGCCTGGCTCGCGTTCGAAGCGGCTGGACTGCAGATCGACGCCCGCTACGCGTGTGCGTTGCTCGTCGAGTCGCATCGCGAAGAGGACACCCTTGTGGAACTCGTCGCCGATCTTGACGCGCGCGGGACGCCGACGACCGTGCTGGACGAACTGCGGGTCGATCTGCTCATCGAGACCGAGCGCTACGACGACGCGGTCGCTTTCTACGAATCGGCTGCCGGCACCGGCGCCGGTGTCGACGTTGAAGCCCGGCGCCGGCTCATTGAGCTCTACGAGACCGCCGGGAGGCCCGGCGACATGGTTCGCGAATACCGCCGTCTCATGTCGGCGGAGCCTGCGGTCGTGCACTGGTATGCCGGGCTGGCGTCGCACTACGTGGGTCTCGCCCGGCGTGGGGACGCGCTCGAGGTGTGGCGGCGCTTCGAGGCCGCGAACGGAGATCGCCCCCAAGCCGTTGTTGCCGCCGGCGAAGAGATGATCGGCATGGGATTCCTCGAGGAAGCCGTCGCGATGGTCGAGCGGCAGATGGCGGAGACCGGAGAACACGTGGGGGGTCTGCTGTTCCTGTTCGATGCGCGACTGGAGCGGGGCCGGGACGACGATGCACTGGCGATCCTCACGCGCATGAAGGCGTTCCTGCCCCCGGGGGACAACGCCGTGCGCGATCTCGCGGACGCCTACGAACGCTTGAATCGCCCGGAACGCGCGCTTGAGATCATGGAGTCCCTCGAGACCACGCAGAACGGCTTGGGGTACAACGAGCGCATGCGGCTGGCGTGGCTCTACAGCCTGGCCGAGCGCAAGCAGGACGCGCTCGACGCGTGGCGTTCGCTTTGGGTCAGCGTCGACAACCCGGCCCGGCGCAGTCTCGCCGAGGACCAGCTTTTGCTCCTGGCGGCGGAGTCGAACACGCTCGGCGACATTGTCGTGGAACTCGAAGAGAAGCTCTTAACGGGAGAGGCGGACCGCAATGAGATGGATCTCCTGGTACGGGTATACACCGAGGTGGGCGACACCCTATCGGCGACCGAGGTCATCGAGGAATTCGCGAGGTCCGGCGGAGTCGAACCCGTGGAGCGCCTTGCACGGCTTGCCAATGTCTACCGGCTGCAGAACGTCTACGCCGGCTACGACCGGGTACTCCGCCAACTGGTCCACCAAGACCCGGACAACGAAACGGAGCATGTGCAGAACCTCGTTCTGAACCTGCTGGCCCACGATCTCGCCGAGGAGAGCGACGAACGCTACGCAGAGATTGAGCGCTGGCTTGCGCGACTTCATGCGCTGGATGCGGCGCGCGTCAGCGGCGAGTTCGAAGCGGGTGTTCTGTCTCTGGGCGGTTTCGATGCCGCAGCCATCGACAGCTACCGCCGGGCGCTGGTCCGGAACCCGGAGAACAGCGACAACCTGTTGTTGATGGCCGATCGCATGAAAAACGCCGGGCGCAGGGACGAAGCCGTGACGATGCTGCAATACGCGGCGGAACACGCCGTCGACGACAACGCCTTCGTCGTCGCCGTGGACGGCATCATCAACATGATCGGCGCGCGTTCGTTCGGTCAGGGATTGACGCCCGACTTGACCGGGATCTTCCAATGGACGGAACGCGTGATCCTGGAACGCATCACGGGCCACGACGGCAAGTTCTACCTTTACCGGCTGCTGGCCGACATCGCGCAGGAGACGGGGGACGACGAAGGAGTCTTTCGCGCCCTGGAGAACTCACTGCCCCAAGCGGGCATCCGACGACCGGCCATCCTCCGCGAACTCGTGACACTCGCGACCCCGAGCGCCGGCTTCGGCGGATTCAACACCGGCCGGGGCGACCCGGAGCGGCAACTGATCCACGGTCGCCGTCTGGTCGGCCTTCGCCAGGCACTGCCCCCGGATGTCTACATCAATCTCGGTAAGGTGCTGCTCGAGAAGGACGATGTTGCCGGCGCGGAGAAAGCCCTCGACAGGATCGACGACATCACGGGCATGATCGACGTCGACAAGACCAAGGCCGATCTCCTGTACGACGCCGGGTATCCCGATCGCGCTTCCGAGCACTACGCCCGTGCGCTGTCGGTGAACCGGGACAACTTGAGCCTGCTCGCGCGCAACGCCATGCTGCACGAGGTGCGCGGGCATCCGGCCGTGGCCAACGAGATGTACCTTCGCGCTTTGCGGAACGTGCTCCGGGGCGAGGCGCTAAGCCGGCCAAGCAGGCGCGCGACGAACCCCGGTCCGTCCGGGGTCGTGTTCCGGGGCAGACCCGATCTCGGCGTGAGTCGCGACTATCAGACCTACTTCGGTTTCTTGGAGGAGGGATTGCTCGGCACTTGGCCGCAAGACGGTGACGAGGGCACGGAACGGATCACCGATGTCGAGGCCATGTTCGAGGAAGCGCTGCAAGCGGTGCTCGCCACGGGCGACCTCGAGGAAAAGACCGTCGACGAGTTCCCGCGCCTCGATCGCACCGCGCGGTTCGTTCGGCGGGTGGCGAAAACCGTCGGTGACCGGGAGTTGGAAGCACGACTTGACTCGGCCCTGGAGAAACACTTCGCGGCGGACGAGGAGGAGCTTCAGACGTCTACTCCGTCACCGTCCCTGCTGGCGCGCCACCTCGAACGGGCCAAGCGAAGCGGCAACTTCGGCCATGCCGTGCAATTGGCGCGTCTCGTCGGGGATGAAGAAACCCTCGTCGACCTCATCCGGGATCGAATCGCCCACGGCAACTACCAGGAGGGACTGGTCAACGCGTGGTTGCTTCTTGACGAAACGGCTTTCAAACGTCTGGTCACGCCGATCGCATCGACCCTGAAGGACGACATCCAGGCGTTCCTCACGTTCGTGGGACGAACATCGCACCTAGTTCCCGCCATGGAGGAGACGCTCGGGCGCGATTTCATCTCCGTCCCGGAACTGATCGAGGCGATCAACCAACCCGCCGGGTCCCAGGAAGGCGTATCCCTCGCGGCTTTCGGCCTACTCCGCGGCATATGGCGCTATGTGCAGGCCAAGGGTTCCCTTGACGAACAGGTCGACTTCCTAGCCGGCATCCTGCGGCACGAGGGGCAAGGTCCGCCGATGTGGTACGCGGCCACGCCTCTCGTCGCGGCCTTGCTTTCGGTCGAACTCTCGAATGAGGAGCGGATTGCCCTGACCGATGCGCTGGCCGTTCACCTGTCGAAGCAGGAACTCTCGACGCGACCTCATCTGGCCAACCTTTTGCGGATGCTCCTCGTCGACGTCCATTCCGCCAATGTCGCCTTGGTCTACACCCTTGCGGCGCAATTGCAGGAACGCGCGCCGACGGATATCGACCTTGTGGCCGTGCTGAAGGACATCTACGAGGGAACGCCGGCGCGTGCTTTCTCCGGCTTGCTCGAACTCCGAGACGAGGGACTCTGGCATTCAGGTGTTCGGGATGCCCGCAGCATCCATCACCGGTTCATGGACGAAGCAGCGCGCGTTGTTGCGGCGGTGGAACGTGGGGAGGCCGTTGCTACGAAGACGGCCCGTTTGGCATACGACTTAACGTTCTCGTACTTCGGCGAAGCGCCTCGGGAGCGGCTCAGGCGCCAGGCAGACCTCGCACCCAAGTTCGCGGCACTTGACCCGGACGACAGCGTCTACCGCTTCGCCCGCATCCATGCACTGCTCAATCTCGGACTGTCGTCGGCGGTCGAAGACGCCCTCCTCGACTACTACCGGAAGGTTCCCAAGGACGAGTTTGCCCGCGCTGCGCTCTACTTCAGGCTCGTGGGGGAGGGCAAGTACCGGTTGGCCCTGGACGTCGTCACCGACGGCGGCGGGGATTTGCGCGATCAAACGGTTGTCGACGCGTTGCTCGAGAAGATGCCCCGGGGTGGCGCTGGAAGCGGCGGGCTGTTTCGGCGGTTCTATTCGGGACCGATGCCGAGCAGACCCGACCGACGCTACCCGCCGATAATGGAACGGAAAATCGATCGATTGAGGCAAGCTGCCCGTAGGTATTCGGACTCGACAGCGGCATCCGACTCTCGATCTGTGGACGAGAGTGCCGATAGCAGGGACGTGCCCCTCGAGAGCGCGATCGAGTCGCTGCGCGCTGTCTGGCGTGGAACCCGTGCACCTGTCGAGGACGGCAGCCAGCGCTACTACATGCCGAACGCAGGCGGGCTGCTATCACTCCCTCTTGTCGCCGAACAACCGGGCAATGCGGTGCCGGATGCTGGTTCCGCGCAAGTGGGCTCTATCGCGGGCCTGGTGCGGTCAAGGCCGGATCGGGGTGATGCGCCGCGCTTGTTCGATGTCGTGTCGGGGATGCCGGGCGTCGCACGGGAACTTGAGAGGTTCATCCCCTCGCTAGCGGGCAATGAACGACGCAACGAACCCCGGCTCTACGAACTCTTGGCGGACTCCCTCGTTGCCGCCGGTCTCACGGGCGCACGGCTCGCCGACCTGTCGACCCGACTTCGACGCGCCGAGATCGGCGACCACGACTTCACACTGTGGATGACGCTTCGCCACCGAGCCGACGGAGCCCTGTCGGCCGACGAGCTCGACGCCTTCGCGAAACGGGCCGCGGCGCTCGACGATCCAACACCATCGGAATTGCTGTCGATGGCCCGGTTGTTCGCCAAGGGGGGCGCGTATTCCGACGCGGCCGAACACTATTCTCTGCTGGCGGCAAACCGCCTTCGTCGTGGCGGATCGGGAGGCAGCCGCAGGATGGTAATGCTCCAGGGAGCAAGTACCGCAATGGTTTCCTACAGCGCCGCAGCGGTGGTTCCGTTCGGTGCTGGCAATGTCTCCGGGCCAAGCCTTTCCGAGATTCTGGCCGAGGCCGCCGACGTTCTGCCCCCGGAGACCGCAGCGGTTCTTGCACGACGCGTCCTTGCCGTTGCGAGACCGATGGAGGATGACGAGGCGTTGGCCGCCATCTTCGACGCATTCGTGTTGAAGACCATGGCTCTCGTGGCCTCGCCCGGCGACGTTCTGTCCCAGGCGGCGGAAATGTCGCCCACTGCCGTGACGGTCGAAGCGCCATTCGAGACGTGGACCGTGCCCAAGGTGTTGGAACTCGCCCGGGTCCACGCCGTCGCGGGGGATCATCGCGAAGCACTGCGGTTGTTGCGTGGCTTCGTGGGATCGAGGGAAAGCAGCACGGGCCCTTCGATCGATTTGTTCGACGAGGAGCAATCCCGGCGGCACAACGCGGCAAGCACGTTGGCAAGCAGTTTCGGTCTGCGACTACTCAGCCTTCGCTATGGGCCGCAAACGCCCCTGTCCGGGCTCGTCAACGGCCGCGAGCGCATCTTCCCCGCCGATTCGGACGGCGCCTGGCCTGGTGCCGCCGATTGGATGCAGACCGTGACCGAGGCCATCCGGGATTGGCTGGACGATACGGATGTCGACCCGGAGGGCGTACGCGAGATGCTCTTCGCGTTGGCCTGGCAGTTGCATGCCGCAGGCAAGGACGACTCGGCGGGGAAGGTCGTCGCGATCCTTGGCGCTAGTCTCAACGCCCAGGCCGAGGCGGATTCCGTGGAACTACGCAACCTCGCGTTGCTGGCACTCAGGGTCGGCAGCCCATTGCCGGCCGACTTGGCAGTCGCCGTCGCTGCCGGCGGGACGCTGACTGCACGACAGGAAGCGGACCTGGTGCGCGAATTGGCGGATGACGATCTCGTTGGCGCGTTGCGGGCAGGCCGGGCCGCTGATCGCGGCGACAAGCTCGCACTTATGCGCGAGCTGCGCACCGTTGCCCTGGCGGTGGACGACACGGCCTACGCGGCGGATCTTGCAACGCGCATCGAACTCTCGGAAGCGGCATACCGGGAACTGGGTAGCCCGCCGATTTCCGGCGACTACGCGAATCCGCAGGGTCGACCTTAACGCGCCGCGTCACGACGCGGGGCGCCCGTGTCGAACGAATACGGGCGTGGCTGGGCCGGAGGCGCGGCGCACAGCGAATGGCGAAGGCGCGCGCGTCCTTCGGACGCGGCCGGCCCGGCTTAGGAGCGCTACGCGGTGGGTTGCGGCGTCGGATTCCTGAATTGCAGGGCGAAATCGGCGCCGCCGCCAGCTCCGTTGCGTGCCGACACTTCGCCGCCGTGTGCGGTCATGACCGCACGGACAATGGCCAATCCCAGGCCGTGGCCCTGGCGGTTCGGCGGGCTTTTCGAAAACGGCTCGAAGATGCGTTCGAGTTCGCTGCTAGGAATCCCCGGACCACAATCGCTAACGGCAACCCTGCCGCTGTTGTCCACGCTCACCTTCAACGTATCGCCTGACTTGCTGAACGAGATCGCGTTGTCCACGAGGTTGGCAATCGCCACGCCTACGAGGCCCCGGTGGCCCTTGACGACAAGCGACTCGGGCTCGCTTGCCAGTTCGATGTCGACGCCCCGGTCGATGCTGAGCGGCGCGCGATCCGCCACCACGTCCCGCGCGGTCGCGACGAGGTCGACCTGGTCCGGCAGGTCGCGGTTGTTGTGGATATGCACCAGGCGCAACAGTTGCTCGACCAGCGACGCCATGCGACGGACATCGTTTCGCAGCGTTTCCTTGGTCTCGGACTTGGGCAGTTCCTCCAGCCGGGTGCGGAGAACCGCCATGGGGGTGCGCAGCTCGTGGGCGGCGGTGGCTAGGAACAACTCCTGCTCCTCGTGGGTCTTCTCGACGCGTTCGATCATTTCGTTGATGGCCCGAACCAGCGAGGCGACCTCGGTCGGCAGGCCTTCGACGGGTAGCAGTTGGCGCTCGGCGGTTCGCATGTCGAAGGAGCGGGCGGCGCGGGTCAGGCTGCGCAGCGAACGAGCCGCCAACAGGAGCACGACGAATGCGATCAGCAGCACGCCGGCACCGGCGATCAGTGGATTCCTGCTCCTGAACCAGAAATCCATCGGGTCGACCGCCTCGAAGATGTTCTGTGTACTGGCGATGGGCGTCGTGATGCCGCCGATTTCGTAGTAGTAGTCGCGGTCTTCCTCGTGGGTGAACGAGATGACGGTCAGTGCGCCGTCCTCTTGGATTCTGAAGGCGGAGTAGGCACGACTCGGCTCCATCTGCCGGTTCTCCAGCAGTTCACGCATCGACGAAGCGAGCACCTGATGTCGGGGAGCGTCACCGAACTGGAACTCGTCGTTGCCGCGGCGCACGAAAAACCGGAATCCGGGGTTGGCACCGGCGATTTCCTTGACGACTGCCGACTGTGCGGCCGAAGCAAGCGGTTCTGGGGCGTTGAAGATCGGCCGCGTGATCTCGAAACCCGCGCGGTTACGGGTCGTTTCAAGTGGATCTCCCGTCGCGTAGTAGCTCCAGTAGGGAACGATCGTGAACCAACCCAAGGCCAAGACCAGAAACACCACCGAGAGAAGCGTCAACCGGCCGATCAACGAACGGGACAACCACTTGATGTTCACATTCACGGCTGTTCCTTGAGCATATAGCCGACCCCGCGGATCGTATGGATGGCGACCCCTGCATCCGTCTCCGCCAGGTGCTTGCGCAACCGCGAGACATGGGACTCCAGGGTGTTGGACTGAAAGAGGTCGTCGTAGCCATACATCGCAGACTCCAGCGACTCCCGGGTCACCACGCGGCCGGCGCGCTCGAGGAGCGTCTGCAGCAAGGTCAACTCCCGACGCGGCAGAACCAACGGTTGACTCTCCGTATCACCGTCCATGGTGGCCGAGATGTCGCGGGTG
>CAZJRX010000063.1:13386-15278 GCA_964548145.1 uncultured Pseudomonadales bacterium
AGACGCAGATTGCCGAATTCCACCGTGCTCGGGCCTTCGCCAGTCGGCCGGCGCGCCACGGCGCGAATCCGGGCGCACAGTTCGTCGGGCTCGAACGGTTTGACCACGTAGTCGTCGGCCCCGAGATCCAGTCCTTCGACGCGTTCCTGGATATCCCCCAAGGCCGAGAGAATCAGAAACCGGGTGCGCACCCCCGCATCGCGGGCATGGAAGATGAGCGAGGTGCCTTCACCGTCCGGAAGCCTGCGGTCCAGCAGCACGACCTCGTAGGGATGGTCCGTGATCGCCGCCTTGGCCATCCGCAGCGAGTCGGCCAGATCGACGACGTGACCTTCCTTGTAGAGCAGCCGCCGAATGGCCTCTGCAAGGTCCGCATCGTCCTCGACCAGCAGGACTCTCATGGCGTGCAGGTCCGGGGCGGGTGAACCGTCGTTGAGTCAGCCTCCCGCGTCGACGACGGCGAGCATTGTCCGAAGCGTCTCGGTCCGTGGCGGCAGGCACAAATCGTCTTTGCAGGTCTGGTAGGTGACCTCGGCGGTAACCTCGTGGTGCCCGGATGTCGCCGCTTCGACGCGCTGCGCCCATTCCCGATCGGTGCCCTCGTAGATGTCGTAGAGGCCCTTGAAATGATGCAGCGGCAGCATGCGGGATCCGACTGCCTCGACGCCGTCGGGCAATTCGAAGTCGACGCTGGTCTCGATCATGCCGTGCGGCGCATTGCGGCCGGTTGGCGCGTAGATGTACCAACCGGGGCGCATGGTGAAGTTGACGGCAACGCTCGCGGCTTCCCCCGGGCGCAAATCGGCGGGGGCGACCAACACGATGGTGACGGGCGGCTGAGCGGTCGTGGCCTTGGCCGACCGCTTGTCGACCGACCCTTTGCGAACGGGCACGGCCTCTGCGGTTACGGCCGTGGCATCGCGAGATTCGCCGAGCATGACGTAGACGCGGCCCTGGTGGCGCATCGTCAACCAGTAGGCTTTGCCTTCCTCGTAGAGTCTACCGATCGTGTCGTCCCAGTACTCCTGGTTGAACCGGACGTGCTCCTGGAACCGTTCCTCCCCGAAATGCTCTCGGAAGGTTCCCGTGTCGAGGGATTCTTCGGTCGGACGTTCCCGGGGTGGGTAGAGTCCCGGATCCTTGCCCGCGCTCTCCACTTCGTTCACGTCCTCCCACTCCCAGGAAAGCTCATCGCTGAACTCGCCCCCGTTCACGGTGGCGACGCTGGCGCCGATGATCAGGTCCTTGACGCCGTCCTTGTTCCAGTCGTCCACGTAGACGCGTTGCCCGCTGCCCGGCAGGGCTTTTTTGCCGTCCGCCGTCGGCAGCAGGTCGACGCCCGGGTGGAACCGATGCCCATCGTCGGTCTTCACGCCGCGGAAAAACGTCACGGCCTGGCTCGCGGGATGTCGATAGGAACCGGTGACCAGGAGGTCGAGAACGCCGTCGTCATCCCAATCCACCACCAGTGGACTGCTCTTGCCATCGCCATCCGCAGGCGGGATATCCACCTCCGAGAACAGCGCCAGCCACTCGGCATCGCGGTCGAGGATCGCGAGGGGCTCGCCGTCGATGGTGAGCAGCGGCTCGCGCATGGCGAAGCTCGGTCGTCGCGGGCTGCCGATGTTCTCGCTGATCCGGAGTCCGCCGCTGCCGCCCACGATCAGGTCGTAGTCGCCGTCGTCATCGAAGTCACCGAAGCTGGCCGACGAATAGACCCAGTAGTGGAACGTGCCGATGTCCCCCGGCTCGCCCTCGTAGTTGCCCATCATCGGCTGGCCGTTGACTGTCGGATCGCCCTCCTGGGGCAGCTTGATACCCGGTTCGAACCCGTCGCCCGTGCCCCGGAACCAAGTGACTTCGCCGGGGTGGTACTGGCCGGTGATCATGTC
>CAZJRX010000064.1:0-15015 GCA_964548145.1 uncultured Pseudomonadales bacterium
CCGGGCAAGGCGTGGCTGCGTACGCGTAGCGGGCCTACTCCAAGCAGCCGCAACGGCGCATGGGTACATGCGGTCCGGGACGCTCCGGCTGCCACCCGAAGGGCGCGCCCGCAAACGCCCATCCGCGTTGTTGGCGCCTCTCGACAGAACCCCGCTATGCCTTCGAGGCGCCGCCTAGCGGGCTGGACGCTTGCGGACGCGCTGACGCCAAGATTAGGGGTTGACGGAGCACTAGTCATCAAGGCCCGAGTCAGAGCGCCATCGTCAGAACGAAGAATGCCGCCACCAGGGCGAGGCTCACGACGCTCTGCCAATCCAGATTTACGGAGCGGACGATCATCACGGCCTAGCACGGGCCCGAGTACGGGAGCTCGTCTCCCGACGGGGGCCGTATAAGAGCGGTTCGCGGCACCGTGCCAAAATGCGACTCACCTGCAAACCCTAGCGCCGCCAAAAGAGCCCAAACACTACCGAAATTGCCGCCGCAGACGAAATACTGCTTGGCGCTATCGTTATTCCGCCGCCCAGGTCAGGGCCGCGAACAGCGTCACCGGCAACAGCACCGACCACAACACGACACTCAGCCAGATGGCTCCGGCGCTGAGCGATGCGATCGTCGACCGCCGTATCTCCATGCCGATACAGAAGAGCGCAACGATGAGCAGGAAACGGCTGACCGCCTTCACGTGGGCGATTATCTCCGCCGGTGGCGCGAGCCAGCTTCCGGCAATGGAAGCGGCCACGAACAGCACCAGGAACCCCGGTATGCGTAACTTGGCCTCGCTTTGCCGCATGAGGATTCCCGCCACCAGTACAACGGGAATCAACAACAACGTCCTCACCAGCTTCACCGTCGTCGCCACCTCCAAAGCGCGGTCGCCGTAGATCGCCGCCGCGCCAACCACCGAACTCGTGTCGTGGATGGCGAGAGCAACCCAGACCCCGAACTGGTCCTGCGTCAGTTCGAGGAGGCGGCCGAGCCAAGGCAGAGCCACGATGCCGATGCAAATCGCCACCGATTCGGGTCGGGCGCGGATGACCGGTGCGAGGGTAACGATCGCGGTACCGCCACAGATGGCGGTCCCGGTGGTCAGCAATCGGGACTGGTCATCGTCGACTCGCAACAACCGACCGACGACCAACCCGGCCACCAGCGTGCAGGCGACGAAGGCGACGACCAGCCCCGAATAGTCGCGGCTCGTTTGCCAGATCACCTGCACGTTCAACGTGAAGCCGAGGACCACGATCGCGGCCTTGAGGGATAACTTGCCCGCACGGTCGACAAACGAGGGCAAACGTGGTGCGAGAACCACGCTCAACGCAGCCCCGACGAAGAGCGCCAAAGCAGGATGACCGACCCACAGCGACGCCGCGAAGGCGATGAATACAACGGTCGGCTTCAGGATGCCAGCCGCGGCGGTGTCGATAGCTGGAGTCCTTGGTTGCCGCGTCGGACGCTAGCGCGTCTCGCTATGCGAGAGCCCCAAAGCCGGCCCGACCGCTTCCGCTGGTTCAAGTGTGCAGATGGGCGCTCGTCAGAACGCTAGCGGCCGATCTCGAAGCCCTTGAACCCGGCGAGTAGCGGTTTGCGTGCCTCGAATTCGCGACGACCACGTTCACACTCTCGGGTCGCCTTCATCCGGCAACTGTATTCGGCGAGCACCGGGATCATTGCGAATCCGCCGAGCAACAACGCAACCGCTTCAAGGGCACCGCCGTGCCACTCCCAATACCAGCTTGGCTGGAGGTGCGGCACCAGGTAGAAGAACTGACCGAAATAGCAGAACAGTGTGCCGGCGGCGAAGAAGGCGAATACACGTACCGTCCGGGCGCTCAAGTAGTGTTTCAAGGCAACTGCGGCGAGTACCGCGCCAAGGAGGAACATGGATGCTCCCGGCGGGTCGTCGAGATTCAACACCGCGAGCAACAGAAGCCCGGCGGCGATCACCGCGTTGACAAACTGCATAGTCCGGTGGGTCCCTCCTGTTACCCTTCGGGCTGCACGGCGATAGTCAGCGAATCGGGGACGGACTGCAACTCTTTTCTGTCGCCTGAGCCGCGTTTTCGTTACCGCAAGTGACGAAAACGGGGGAAATCTACCCGAATCGATCGTGAATCCACCAGATGATTGCGGACAATACCCGAGATGTCGGCATAAAACCGCTCTCGCTTATGCATTTTAGTTGGCATTGTTTCGATGGCGGCACCCCTCCCACCGCGAGGCGGCCGCGTCTTTCATAGCACGCATTCTGTCGAATCACGCTAACATCACCCGGTTCCCGGAGCACACGGCCTGAGGCCCCGCCAATGACCGTTAGAACCGACAAACACGGCGATCTGCTGGTCATTACCATCGACCGGCCCGACGTGCGCAATGACATCGACCACCCCACCGCAACGGCCCTTGCCGACGCATTTCGCGCGTTCGACGCCGACCGGCAGCGGTCTGCATGCGTCCTCACCGGTGCCGGTGGTCACTTCTGTGCCGGCGCCGATCTCAAGGCCGTCGCCGCCGGCCGCGGCAACCGGGTCACCCTGGAAGGCGACGGACCGCTTGGGCCAACCAGGATGACGTTGTCCAAACCTGTCATCGCAGCGGTCGAAGGCTATGCCGTGGCGGGCGGCCTGGAACTCGCCTTGTGGTGCGATCTGCGGGTGGCCGCGCGTTCCGCCGTATTCGGCGTCTACAACAGGCGCTGGGGCGTCCCGTTGGTTGACGGCGGGACGGTTCGACTGCCCCGCCTGATCGGCCAAAGCCACGCCATGGACATGGTTCTAACCGGTCGGGGCGTCACCGGCGTCGAAGCCGAACGCATGGGCTTGGCCAACCGTTTGGCCGATGATGGCGAAGCACTTCACGAAGCGGTGCGGCTGGCGGAGTCACTCACCCGGTTCCCGCAACGTTGCCTGCGCAGCGACCGGCGCTCGGTGCTCATGCAATGGGGCAAGCCGATGCCGGATGCCTTGCAGCAGGAGACGTTGCTCGGTCGCGAGGTAATCAAGTCCGGCGAGACGGTCAAGGGCGCCACCCGATTCAACGAGGGTGCCGGCCGCCACGGCGATTTCTCTGACATCTGATCCATTCACGTTACGCACAAGGAGTTTTGCCATGGCCTTCAGTGGACTCGAGAACGCCCGGTTCGGGATCACCATGTTTCCCACCGATACCGCCATCGGACCGGTGGCGATGGCCCGAGCCGTGGAGGAACGAGGTTTCGACAGCCTGTTCTTCCCGGAGCACACACACATTCCGGCGAGCCGCGCGACGCCTTTTCCAGGCGGCGGCGAACTGCCGGAGATGTATTGGCGCGCCCACGACCCGTTCGTCGCCCTTGGCGCGGCGGCGGCCGCTACGAGCCGTATCCGGCTAGGCACGGGGATCTGCCTCGTCATCGAACGCGATCCGATCACGCTGGCGAAGGAGATCGCTTCGCTCGACACCATCTCCAATGGCCGCGCGATCATCGGTATCGGCGCAGGCTGGAACCGCGAGGAAATGGAGAACCACGGCGCCGACTACAAGAACCGCTGGGCGGTCGTGCGCGAGAAGGTGCTCGCAATGCGCGAAATCTGGAACAACGAGGAAGCCGAATTTCACGGCACCCACGTCGACTTCGATCCGATTTGGTCCTACCCGAAACCGGTCCAGGACAACGGCCCGCCCATTTGGATTGGCGCCAACTCGAAGTGGGTATTCGACCGCATCGCGGACTATGCCGACGGCTGGATGCCCATCGGCGGTCTAGGCTCGGGCAACATGGCTAGGCTGAGAGAAGCGCTGGACTCCCGCGGCCGCAAGGTGGAGGACATCGACCTTGCACTGTTTGGTGCGCCTCCGGACGCAGGCGAGGTCCGCGGTCGAGTCAGCCAGGGCTTCGATCACGTGATCTTCGCGGTGCCTCCGGCAAAGGAAGACGACGTCCTAGTGTTGCTCGATCGCTATGCCGCCACCGTGGCCGACGTCAAGGCTGGCTGACAGGGCCTCGTAGCGGCGCGCGGATCCCCGGCTGCGGTCGCGACGCATCAACGCCACGGTTGGCCCCGTCCTTCGACGCGGTTGCCCCGCCCGTCACGGAGCCAACTGCGCGTCGTAGCCAGCTTCCTTGAGGGTCCTGATAACGACCCCCGCCTGCTCCTCGCCGCGCATCTGAAGCACGAATTCGATCCGCGTGGCCCGCACCGACGACGTGCCAAAGGCGCGCTGATGGACGACGTCGACGATGTTGCTGTCGAGATCGCCGAGTATCCCGGTCAACTGCGCCAGCGCGCCCGGTACGTCGGGAGTCTCCACCGCCAGGCGCACTAGGCGTTTGGTTCGCACCAATCCCCGCTGCAGTACCGACGACAGGATCATCATGTCGATGTTGCCGCCGGTCAGGATCAGCGCGGTCTTGCCGTCGGCGAGGGTCCTGTCGCCCATGACCGCCGCCAACGCCACCGCGCCCGCTCCCTCGGTTACGGTTTTCTCGATCTCGAGAAGCTTGAACACCGCTGCCTCGATGTCCTGCTCGGACACCGTCGTCATTCGGTCGACGTACTCGCGGATAATCGCCATGGTCTTGACGCCGGGCGTCTCGACCGCGATGCCCTCCGCCACCGTCCCCGGCCGTCCCGGCACCGGCTCGTTGCCTGCGAAGGCATCCGCGGCGGCGCTGAACCGTTCGGCCTGCACACCGACGATGGCGATCCCGGATCGCAACGACTTGGCGGCAAGCGAGGTGCCGGCGATCAATCCGCCACCCCCCACCGGCACGATGATCGTGTCCAGATCCGGTACCTGCTCCAGCATTTCGAGGCCCAAGGTGCCCTGTCCCGCGATGACGGCGTCGTCGTCGAACGGGTGAATCAGCGTATAGCCCCTCTCGTCCGCCAGACGCTTCGTGAAGTCCAGGGTCTCCCCAAACTGATTGCCGTGCAACGTGACTTCGGCACCGAACACCCGTGTCTGTTCGACCTTGGCGTTCGGCGTGTGGCGCGGCATGACAATGCTGACCGGTATGCCCAGCCTCGACCCGTGGTAGGCAAGCGCCTGGGCGTGGTTGCCCGCCGACATCGCGATCACGCCCCGGGTGCGTTCGGCATCGCTCAACAGCAGCAGTTTGTTCAACGCGCCACGTTCCTTGAAGGACGCGGTGAACTGCTGGTTCTCGAACTTCAGGTAGATCTCGGCCGCGAGTTGCGCCGACAGGGTGTCGGACCTGGCCAGCGCCGTGCGGGCGATGCTGCCGTCGAGCCGCTTCTGCGCCGCCCTGATCGAGTCAAGCGTGACCGGTTCGGCATCCATCCCAAGACTCCCGTCAGGCCACCCGATTCGAGACGTTCTCGTCCAGCCGCAGGACACGGGAACATGCCCACGGCTGTGCTATTTTGCAGGCCGCGATTATACGCCTCGGACCTTCGCCGTGACCGAACCCGGCTTCGCGCACAAGCACCTTCTGATCGTCTACCACTCGATGGGCGGCAGCACCGAATCCATGGCCCAGGCAGTCTACCAAGGTGCCACCGATGCCTTGGTCGAAGGCGTCGACGTCAGGTTCAAACGCGCGTTTGATGCCGGGCCGGACGACCTCCTCTGGGCCAACGCCCTGATCCTCGGAACCCCCGAGAACTTCGGCTACATGTCCGGCGCCATGAAGGACTTTCTCGACCGGACCTTCTATCCCGTGGAAGGCAAGCTTCAGCCGCTGCCCTACGCGATGTTCATCAGTGCCGGAAACGACGGCCAAGGCGCGCTCACCGCGATCCGGCGTATCGGCAACGGCTATCCATTCACGGAAGTGCAGGAGCCCGTCGTCGCCCAGGGCGGGATCGACGAGACGCACCTCGACGCGTGCCGGGAGCTGGGCATGGCCCTCGCCGCAGGGCTCGAGGCCGGCATCTATTGACCGTCGCACACTTGCGGGGCACCCGGCTCACCAGAGCGCTAATACCCGTTCGATTCGATCCAGGATGCGGCTTATGAAAAATCGTTTCTTCGCAGAGCGATTCGCACGGCGTTAGTTTCGCGTCTGAGGAACGCCGGTTTGGCAAGTCAAGGAGGTTCTGCGGTGAGCGCTTTCGAACACGTTCTGGTAGGGCTCGACGTGCATCAGGAGACTGCGGACGCCATTCTCGCCCGGGCGTGCGAACTCGCGCACCCGGATCACATTGAAGCCGTGCACGCCTGCAACCGACTCCACCACGAGCACCACGACTACCCGCAGGGCAACTTCGACACGTCGGAAGCCCTCGACGAAGCCATCCGGCACCAAGCCGACCGATACCTAAAGCAGGTCGGGGGAAAGCGGGGGATAGCCCGGGTGCGGGTACTCGACGGGTCCGCCGCCGATGCCCTGCACCACTATGCGCAGGAAGGCTCGGATCTCGTCGTGGTCGGCAGTCACGGGCACCACGGTGCGCGGACGCTGTTCGGCTCCACCTCCAACGCCATGATCCACGGCACGCCCTGCGATGTGCTCGCTGTGCACATCGACGAGGAGCATCCTGGCAGCCGTGGACCTTGGCGACGAATCCTTTCAGGTCATGGAGGCGGCCAATCGCGTGGCGCTGCACTGTTGTGCGGAACTCGCCGTCTGCAATGTCACGCACACGCCCCACGAGGTGGTCATGGACGAAGCCGCCGAACGCTTGAGGCACCTCGCGGACAGCTACGGTATCGATGACGACGATGTCTACGAGGTCGCCGGCAACGTCGCGCACCGGGTCCACAACCTCGCCGCGAAGATCGGCGCAGACCTGATCGTGGTCGGCACGCACGGCAAGCACGGGCTGCAGCTGCTGACGGGATCAACAGCGAACGCGGTGCTGCACGGCGCAAAGTGCGACGTGTTGGCGGTTCGGGTGCGGTGAAGGCGATTCGCGCGACCTGGCGCCGCGCCCGTCCGACCCTACTCGCCTCGCAACGCCACGGTAATCGGCAGCCGTGCGGCCCGCACCGCCGGCAGCAGGCCGCCGATGGCACCGAGACCGAGTGCCCAGATCAAGCCGTCCCGCAGGAGTTCCGGCGTAACCGCGAAGTCGAAGGCGATCTGGGAAAACGACGCGTTGCTCAAGGTCGAGACCGTGAAGCCGTTGAAGCCCACGTAGGCGACCACCGCGCCGAGCACGCCGCCGAGTACGGCGAGCGCCATCGACTCGATCATCACCGACACCACGACCGGGACCCGCCCGAAACCGAGCGCACGCAACGTCGCGATCTCCACGGTGCGCGTCACCACGGCGGCGTACATGGTGTTCAGCGCGGCGAACACCGCACCGATGGCCATGATGACGGCGACGGCGTAGCCGAAGACCCGGATCGTGTCGGTCAGGCCGCCCGACTGGCCGGCGAAATACTCGGTTTCCCCCTTTAGCTCAAGATCCAGCCGCGGATCGGCCTTGATCCGCGCCGCCAGTTCCTCGATCCGCTCCGGGGAATCCACGCGTAGACGCATCGAACTCGTCCCGCCGAAGCGGAACGCGGACTGCGCAACAGGCAGATCCACCCACAGCTCCGACTCGTAGGCCGAACCGTCGGCCTCGAATATACCGACGATCTGCCAGTCCGTCTGGCGCAGGTCGATGGTGTTGCCGACGTCGATGCCCGCGAACTCGATGTGCGCGCCGCGGCCCGCGATCACCTCCCCGAGGCCCGGTCTGAAGTTGCGTCCCTCGACGATCTCCACCTCGTCGTGGACCGCAAACGCTTCGCTCTTGACACCCCGGACGATGAGATTGGCGTCGGTGCCCGTGGACCGCTTGGGAACGTCGGCAACCATGTAGAGCTCGGGGCTCGCCTGGACAATCCCCTCCATGCCGCTGACGATGTATTCGTCCTGGGTCGATATGCCGCTAGATAGTTCGCTGTCGGATCCACCACGCAGGACGATGGCGCGATCCGGGGAACTGCCCCGGTCAAGCGTTCCCTGGAAGCCCGCAGCCATCGCGAGGATGGCAACCATTACGCCGACGACACCACCGATGCCGACGACAACGACCGAGGAACTACCCAGCCGACTCGGCAGGTTCTTGAGGTTCATGAGGGTGATTTCGTAGATCTGGGCGAACACTTCTATATCTCTTCAACGCGGAAACAAGCTCCCACTCGAGTCGGACTTCGATGCCGTATGGCTGCCATCACTCGTCGGGCCGTGTTCCGCCGCTAGCTTCGCCGCAGGGCTTCGGCGATGGACAGCCGGCCCGCACTCACCGCGGGCGCGACGCCGACCACCAGGCCCAGCAGGACGGCGACACCGACGCCGGTTGCAGCGGTCTGCCAGCCGAGCGCCAGGTCACCGGATCCGAACGGCACGATGGCATTGGCCGCCGGCGCGAACAAGGCGGCGAGCCCTATACCCAGGGATCCGCCCGCAACGCACAACACGACCGACTCGCCCAGCACCAGCCAGGCCACCCGCGGGTTACCGAAGCCCAGCGTCTTCAGCACGGCGAGCTCTGGTATCCGTTCGCGAAGCGCCTGCGTCATGGTGTTCGCAGTCAGCAGCAACACCGTGAAGAAGACCGCCGAGAGGATCCCCGTCGCCATCAGGCCGAGATCGCCAATCTGCGAGGCGAACGCCTTGCCGAACTCGTCCTCGGTGGCGGTCTTGGTGGGATTCATCGAGTTCTCGAATCGCGAGTCGATGGCGTTCGCCACTACCGGGGCTGCGTCTGGATCCGCAATGCGAACCGTGTACCACCCCACCGTTCCCCTGCCGAACCCACGGGCCTCGTCGAAGTAGTCGTATTGGAACAGAAAGGCGCCGCCGGGTTGGCCACCCTCCTCGGCGGTGTACGTGCCGACGAGGTCGAAGACCCAGTTCCGGTTGCCGTTCGCCATCGGCCAGATGTCCGCCTCGATCGGAATCTTGTCCCCGATCTGCCAGCCGTATTGCGCCAACATCCCCTCGGCAACGACGGCCCCCGTCCGCGTCCGTTCGAAGGCGTCGAGTTCGGCCGGGTCGATGATCAGCTCGGGGAACATCTCGAAGTAGGCCCGGGGATTCACCGGGAACTTCGGAAAGAAGCTCCTGCCGTCCTGGTAGTTGCCGCCGAACCAGTCCTGGTGGGTAACCGCCTCGACGCCGTCGATGCCGAGAATCACGTTCATCTGGCTGATCGGCAGCGACTCGATGATCGAGTATTTCGCGGAAACCACCAGGCGGTCGGCGGCCGCACCCTCGGCGGGGGCCGACCCGAACCAGACCGCCAGCGTACGGAGCAGTCCGAACAGGAGGAACGCCACGAGGACCGATAGCAGGGTGAGGTAGGTGCGCACCGGGTGGCGGTGCAGGTTCGCCCATAGCAGGTCGAGGTTGCTCATGCCGCTTCCTCCCGCACCAGCTTGCCCTTGTCGAGATGCAGGACGCGCTGGGCGTGGTCCGCTGCCTTCGGGTCGTGGGTCACCATGATGACGGTCTTGCCGTGTTCGCGATTGAGTATCTGCAACAGGTCGAGTATCTCCTCCGCGTTCTCCCGGTCGAGGTCGCCGGTGGGTTCGTCGCAGACCAGGATGGGCGGATCGGCGACGATGGCCCGGGCGATGGCGACGCGCTGCTGTTGGCCACCCGAGAGTTCGCCCGGCTTGTGCCCGGCACGGTCGTCGAGACCGACGATGGACAACGCCGTCTGGGCGTTGCGGCGCCGCTGTTTGGCGGACAGCTTGGTCAACAGGAGTGGCAGTTCGACATTGCGCTGGGCGTTCAATACCGGCAGCAGGTTGTAGAACTGGAAAATGAAGCCGATGGTCGCGGCCCGCCATCGCGCCAGGTCACGGTTCGAGAGTTCCGCCAGGTTCGCATCGGCCACGATCACCTCGCCGGCGGTGGCACCGTCGAGCCCGCCGATGATGTTCAACAGCGTCGTCTTGCCACTGCCCGACGGTCCCATGAGCGCCACGAAATCGCCTTCCTGCACCGTGAGGTCAATGCCCATCAGCACCTCGACAAGGTCACGCGCCTTGACAAAGGTCTTGTGCACGTCACTCAACTCGATGATCGCCACGTCCTGCTCCTCAACTACCGCTACTGCCGCTGAACCGGGCTCAATCCACGACACGCACGTCGAGGCCGTCCTGCAATTCCCGCGCCCGCATTTCCAACGACTTGACGACACGCTCACCCGCCCGCAAACCATCGGTGACCTGTGCGCGAGCCCCCTCGGTCTTGCCGACGACCACGTCGCGCCGCTCGACGACCCCGCCATCGGCATCGCCAACGACAACCCAGACGTGGCGCCCGCCGTCACCACCGGCAATTGCGGAGCGCGGCACAAGCACGCCCGGGGTTGGCCGCGGTGCCTCGGCAAGGTCCACTTCCTCTTCGAGGAACGCGACCCTGACTCCCATGTCAGGCAAGATCCGCGGATCCCGCTCCTTGAAGCCGATACGGACCCGAACCGTCGCCTTGCTGCGATCGGCTGCGGGGATGGTCGCGATGACCGACGCCGGGAACGCGACATCGGGATACGCGTTGAGCGTTGCCGCGACCGGTTGCCCCGGTCGCACCCGGTTGATATACGCCTCGGCGACGTCCACCTCCACTTCGAGGGATTCCATATCGACAATGGTGCAGATGCCGGTGCGCGTGAATCCGCCGCCCGCCGAGATCGGCGAGATCATCTCGCCGGGTTGCGCGGCCTTGGCGATCACCACGCCACCGAAGGGCGCGCGGATCTCCATGTCGCCGAGCAGCAACCGCTGTACCTCGACGCCGCGACGCGCCACCTCCAACTGCCGCTTCGAATAGGCCAGACGTGCGACCAGCCCTTCCAAGCCGATCCGGGCGCGGTCGAGATCTGCCTGGCTCGCGAGCTCGCGTTCGGCAAGATTGCGCGTCCGCGCCAAGTCGAGTTCCGCCTGTTCGATGGATGACTCGATCTCTTCCAAGGCCGACTCGGCAGCGGCCAGACGCGATTGCTCCAGCTCCAACTGGGCACGCAGCAGGCTGGCATCCAGGGTCGCCAGCAACTGGCCCTCCTCGACGACCATGCCCTCCTCCACCAGGACTTCGAGCACCTTACCGGTAGTCTTTGAGCTCACGGTGGCCTGACGCCTCGCGACGACGTAGCCGGTGCCACGGAGTACGGCATCGCCGGGAGCGGTGTCCACGGCCAGAACCGCCGTCGCCGTCTCGACCTCAACATCCGCGCCACTGCGGAGATACGGCACCCCGAACGCCCAGCCGACCACGCCGAGGCCACCCACGATCGCCAGCGGAATCAACACCCGCAACGGTCGGTCGGCACGCCTCGGCGCATCCCGGTCGATCTTGAGTTCGTCAAGGAGCGCTTTCTTGTCCATGGTTCGGCGGGATCCTCGCCCCCCGTTTTCGCGTCAGCCGGCCGCCAACGCGTAGCCGGGGTCAGCCAAGGCGTTGAACTCACCGAGAATGCGCTTGCCGTCATCGGCCTGGAGAATCTGCTTCCTGAGCGCCTGGTAGAGATTCTCGGCCGCGATCCGGGGCTGGTCCACCGTTGCCCACTGCACGAGACCCTTCCAGAACGGGTCGATCAGGCGAGCCCCCGGAATCGTGCCGCCATCGGCGGTTCTCAGGGTCGCCTGCCTCAGTTCGCCAAGGTAGAGGCGCAGTGATTCGACATGGATCTCCTCATCCGTGCGGATCCGACCGACGATCATCGCCGCTTCCTCCGCTTCGGCACGCCGGTCCGTGAACAATGTCGGCGTCCGAAGGATCGCCTGGGTGCTGGCGAAATCGTGATCGGACAAGAGCTCCGCCTCGCTGAAGGTCAACTGCCGACCGGTCATCCCTTGGCCTCCTCTGGCTCGTGCGTTCCAAACGTTGTTCGCGGGTGGCAAGTATAGGGCTCCGGCTGTTCGCTTCGGGGTCCAATTCGTACCTCGAGGATGAGGAGGCGGAAGATCTCCCGTTGTTGACGAGGCGTGTAGTTCATCGATGTATTGTGAATTTTAAATGGCCAATTTATCAATTCAAATACGCATATATCAGCCAATCAGTGTCACAGTGACCGGAGACGTTGACATTGGGTGTGCCACGGGCCTTTGCCTGCCGGATTCCGCGACCTACACTGCGCCTTGCACTTCCCGTTGGAGATGACGCATGAAGAGATTCCCCCTGGCGTTCGTCTCAGTGGCCTGCCTGCTGGACGCTGGTGCCGCGGTCGCCGCCGACACCGTGATCAAGAACGCCCAGGTGCTTACCATGCTCGACGGGCCCGAGTACCGCCGAATCGATCTCGTGGTTCGCGATGGCGTGTTCGTCGACGGGGCACCTGCCGCCGATGCGACGGTTGTCGACGCCGACGGCCGGTTCGTGATTCCCGGGCTCACCGAAATGCACGCCCACGTGCCGGTGGTCCGCTTCGACCAGGGGGGCGAACGCTACCGCGAGGACGTGTTGTTCCTGTGGGTCGCCAACGGCGTCACGGTGGCACGCGGCATGATGGGCCATCCTAGCCACCTGGAACTGCGTAGCGCCCTTGCGGCCAACGAGATCCTCGGTCCGAGACTGATCACCTCCGGCCCGTCTTTCAGCGGCGGCGACCGAACGGTAGGCGCCGCCGCCGGCAAGGTCCGCGCCCAGAAGGCGGCCGGGTACGACCTGCTGAAGATCCATCCCGGTCTATCGCCGGCCGTATTCCACACGGTGGCGTCCACCGCCAACGAGGAGGGGATCCGGTTCGCCGGCCACGTCACCGGCGCGGTCGGGCTGCTGGCGAGCCTCGAAGCGGGGCAGCACACCATCGATCACCTCGACGGGTTCATCGAGACCCTCGTCGCGCCGGAAAAGCTCGCCAACCGCCGTGGTTCCTGGTTCGGCGCGGATCTCGTCTACGAGGTCGACGACGCCCGTGTGGCGCCCATGCTGGCGGCACTCCGCCAATCGGGCGCTGCCGTCGTGCCCACGGAAACCCTTCTGGAGAACGTCGCCGGATCGCTCCCGGAACTAGAGGGCCGCGAGGAGTATGCCTACCTCCCTCCCAATCTGCGCCAAGGCTACGCCAACGCCGTCAGGAACTCCGCAAACGCGTTCACACCGGACTCGGCGAAGACGTTCCTGACGCTGCGCAAACGCCTGATCGCGGAGGCGTTTCGGGCAGGCGTGCCGATCCTCCTGGGGTCCGACTCGCCGCAGATCTTCAACGTCCCCGGATTCTCGATCCACCACGAGTTGCAGGCCATGGCGGCCGCCGGTCTGACGCCCTTCGAGGCGATTTCCACGGGTACCACCGCGCCCGCCGAGTTCTATGGCCATGAGGATCGGTGGGGCAGTATCGGGGCCGGCAGGTCCGCCGACCTCATCGTGCTCAGGGAGGATCCACTCGCGGACATAGCCAACACCCGGACGATAGACGCCGTGATGGTTCGCGGTCGGTTTCTGCCGCGTCAGGAGCTCGACGAACGGTTGGCGGACATTCGCGACCGCTATCGGGACGTTGGTTCGGCATCGGACGATGCGTAAACTGCGCTGTCGTACGCGCGCCCACAGAGCGCGTTCGGACTTTCAGCATCGACTCGGAGCAACGAATGGCAATTGAGGAAGGCAAGGCGGCACCGCTCTTCACCCTGAACGACGCGGACGGCAACAAGGTGGCGTTAAAGGACTTGAGGGGGAAGAACGTCGTCGTCTACTTCTACCCCCGGGACGACACCCCCGGCTGCACCAAGGAAGCCTGCGGGTTCCGCGATCATTGGCAGGAGATCCAGGATGCCAACACGGTGGTGCTCGGCATCTCGCCGGACTCCGAGCAATCGCACACCAAGTTCCGGGACAAGTACGAACTGCCGTTCACCCTGCTATCCGATCCGGACCGCAAGGTGATGACCAAGTACGGTGCCTACGGCGAAAAGACCATGTACGGCAGGAAGACCATGGGCGTCATTCGGTCCACCGTACTGGTGGGTCCGAACGGCAAGGTGGTCAAGCACTGGCGCCGCGTCGCCAAGGCCGCCGACCATCCCCGCAAGGTCCTCGAAGTACTGACCGGCTAAGGTCGCCAACGGCGGCGACCGTGGCGGATCCGGACCAGGGCACTTCCCGAACAGCCGGCCGGCTGGGTCGCGCCCTTGCCGGCGCGCTGTCGGCCGCACCGATCGGATTCGCCGTCGGCGCGCTCTTCGGTGGCCGCTACCTGGTCGTGGAAGGCGCGTCGGACGGCGCTTCGATTCTAATCGTGGCGCTCTTCGGCGCGTTGCTGGCTGCGGTCGCGATGGCTGCCGCCACCACCTGGTTGGCACCGAAACCCGCGCGCATCACGACCATCGTCAGCGGTGGAATCTCCTTCGCCATTCTGGTGTACCTGGTCCAGGACTTCGTCGTCGACCGGGTCGAGCGGGGCCGAGCCTTCGACGCCGAATTCGCTGGCATCCCGTCTTTCGAACTGACCCTCGAGTCCACCGACCAACAACGGCGACCCTTCGCCACCCTGACCTACCAAGCGAATCGGCAATCGGACAGCCGCGACTACGAAGCCCTGCGTCCACGGGGTTGGTTCTGTCGGGGCGGTGGTCGCCGCCAGGACAGCCTCGCCCTCTACCGGGGCATACGCGCGACCGAGAAGGACACCCCAGCCGACGGTCCGTGCGAACGTCGGGCCAGTTGGCGAATCGACGGCGAGCAGGCCGTCGCCGATCACTGCGCCGACGCCGGCGAGGGCTTCGCCATGCTCTTCGCCGCCGCCGACACGCTGATCGAATCGACCGCGCGGTACGCATCGTGTCGGCAGGCAACCGATTTGCAGTGGCGCCAAGGCGCTGCCACCATCGACGACCGAGAAACGGGAGGGGATCCATGAAATTCGGCATCTTCTACGAGCACCAGTTGCCGAGAGACTGGGGGCCGGACAGCGAACACCGGCTCATCAAGAACTCCCTCGAGCAGATCGAGTTGGCCGACCAGCTCGGTTTCGACTACGCCTGGGAGGTCGAGCACCATTTCCTCGAGGAGTACTCCCACTCGTCCGCACCGGAGGTGTTCCTCGCGGCTGCGAGCCAGCGCACGAAGCGCATCCGGCTCGGTCACGGCATCGTGCAGATGACCACCAACCATCCGGCCCGGG
>CAZJRX010000065.1:0-14966 GCA_964548145.1 uncultured Pseudomonadales bacterium
CAACGACATCGTGGGAAAAGGATGAAATCAGCGTGGGATTTTGCCCATCGGGTCGCCGCCCCCGACCGCGGCCCCAACAAACCCGGCCCCACCGAACGGGGTCACCGAGTTCGGCGGCCGGAGGACTGGACAGGAAGCCCGGACTATCCGGGTCCCGGAGGGCTGTCCGGATCCCGGGGGTCGGCGGGCTCGGTACCCCGCCGATCTGATATCGCCATGAGATCACCTTTGGGGCAGGAAGCCCGGACTGTCCGGGTTTCGGAGGGCTAGGAAGTCAGCCGTAAGCCCCCGGAAGATCCCAACGACAACTATCAGAGAACGGTGGAGCACGAACGCAAACACGTCGCCGCACCGTTTTGGCCAGCTGCAGCGAGGAGCAGTCGGCGCTACCGCCCGCAGGCTCGCCATTACTGGACCCGCGCCGGGCAGCTGCCGAGTGTTTCTCCAACGACCGCTGCCGTCGGCACGACGCCTTCGACATTGCCCGCAGGGTCTTGCACAAGGCATCTTCGCCGAACGTCGTGTACAACACGCATCTCGTCGTCTCCGGTCACTTCGAGGTTGAGGATTACGAGCGCGAACTAGGAGTGCCTTCTCCCTTAGACTCCCGGTATTCTGCGGACGACTATCCAGAATGTCTTCCCGGTTGATGATCTATCTGGTTGTCGTGGGCGCTGCGACACTAGGTGCCGCGTGTCTTTGGTGGTGGGCCGGGTCCACAGGCGGATGGAATACGGAGCAGCCGTTCCAGAGTACGAGTGCGCCGGAGATGTCGAATTCCGAACCGCCCGCGACCGTAGCATCCACACCCCGCACAACGGTCGCATCCGACCACGGCGAGGAAGTAGAGACTCCCCTGACGGAAGATGAGAGATGGGAGGTGACGAAACGTGCGTGTCCGTGGCCACCGCGCGCAGATGAGTGGCGCGAGTTGGACGTGGAGTGCCTCGCGTCCATGGCATATTTTCTCGACGATGACCAACACCATGTGTTGGAAATGGTCGGGGCACCGCTTGTACGCCCTGTCGAGAGCGAGCGGTTGCGTACCGCGCTAGCCGACGCAGATCGCATTCGCGATGTTGTCGAGGAGGCACTCGACAGGGTGGAGTGCTGGGTTCCGAAGGGGGCCGTGGCCCGTCCCGGTCTCCGTGACGCCTGCGCTGCTGACGACATGGAGCGATTGGCCATGTTGCATCGTTGGTGTAGTGATGTGTTGGGAAGATCGGGGTTCTTTGAAACGGAGATGTCAGTAGAGCTTGACAACTTGAGCGAGGTGAGTGCTTCCCAAGACGAGTACTACGACGGTCTAGACCAGCAAAATATGTTCAAGGCAGCTCACTACTGGGGGCTTCACAAGTGTCGCTCTCTTTCAACTGGAGCAATGATCCCGTTGGATCGTCTACCTCAACGGCAGCAGTACGTCACGCTCTTTTCGCTTGCTCAACGTTTGGGCGCTTCCTCGCCCGAGCTAGTGGAGTCCACCTCTTCGATCTACTGGGCCGCGCCAAAAATTGTCTCGACCAAGAAAGGTGATGACTAGAGAGGGGCCTTTTCGGGTAAGCGGTCAAACTGAAGTGGTCGGGCAAATTTAGACAGCATGCTAAGTATGCTAAGTGAGTTCCCACGGACGGGAGTACGAGGATGGGACGCCGAAGATACACGGTCGACTTCAAGCGCAAGGTGGTGGTCGAGGCGATGCGCGGCGACGCCACGGTGCGGGAGATCGCCGCGCGGCACGGGATCAACCCGAACCAGCGGCACCAGGAGTTCCAGACACACGCGATTTCGGTCCTACGCGCCGCCGGGGCGGAATCTCACGCTGCGGAGGCGACCGTCCTACGGGCGCGTGGTGATAGTTCGGGACCGGGACCAACGGCGACTACACGGCGGCGGATGCAACCACCGGGGTGGCCTACGATGAACTGGCGATTCTCTCCCGCCACCTCGCCACCGGGGGCGCGCTAATCGGGCTACCCTACTCCACCGTCACCGACTTGGCGAGATTCCGCGGCTGATCCACGTCGGTGCCCTTGAGTACCGCGGTGTGATAGGCAAGCAATTGCAGGGGAACCGTGTAGACGATCGGTGCCAGCAGTTCGTGCACCTTCGGGACCTCGATTACCGTCACGCCATCGGCTTCGGCGATGCCGGCGTCGGCGTCGGCGAATACGTACAGCCTGCCGCCCCGGGCGCGTACCTCCTGCAGGTTGGAGCGCACCTTCTTGACGAGTTCGTCGCCCGGTGCCACCGCGACCACCGGCATGTCCTCGTCGACCAACGCCAGCGGCCCGTGCTTCAGTTCGCCAGCCGGGTAGCCCTCGGCGTGTATGTAGGAGATCTCCTTGAGCTTCAACGCCCCCTCGAGCGCCACCGGGTAGTGCGCGCCCCGACCTAGGAAAAGCGCGTGATGCCGGTGCATGAACTCGCCGGCCAGTTCGGCGATGCGTTTATCGAGCCCGAGGGTCTCTTCCACGACATCCGGCAATGCCAGAAGGGCGTCCACCAACTCCCGCTCCCTGTCCCGGCTGAGCCCAGTCCGGCGTGCCAGCAGGATTGCCAGCATCGTCAGGGCGGCGAGTTGGGTGGTGAACGCCTTGGTGGAGGCGACGCAGATCTCAACGCCCGCCTGGGTCAGCACGGCAACGTCGGCTTCCCGCACCTGGGTGCTGGTAGGTACGTTGCAGACCGTCAGCGTGTGCTCGAAACCCGAGCTTTTTGCAATGTGGTGTGCGGCCAGGGTGTCCGCAGTTTCGCCGGATTGGGAGATCGTGACGAACAAACCACCCGGAGGCGTGACGAACTTCCGGTAGCGGAACTCCGAGGCGATCTCGACGCTGGTCGGAATCCCGGCCAGTTCCTCGATCCAGTAGCGGGCGATGCAGGCCGCGTAGTAGGCGGTGCCGCAGGCGGCGATGGTCACCGACCTGGTCTCGTCGAAGATGCGTTGGGCACCAATGCCGAACGCCGGTTCGAGGACGTGATCGACGCCGAGACGCCCCTCCAAAGTGTCCCGGATGGCCCGTGGCTGCTCGTGGATCTCCTTTTCCATGTGGTGGCGGTACTGGCCCTTGTCCGTCGCATCCCCGCTGTGCTGTACCCGCACCGTGGAACGCACGACGGCGCGGTCGTCGACGTTCCAGATCGAGATCGTGTCGGCGGTGAGATCGACCAGGTCACCCTGTTCGAGATAGATGAATCGGTCGGTCACCGGGCGCAGTGCGAGCGCGTCGGAGGCGATGAAGTTCTCGCCGATGCCCACCCCCACCACCAGCGGGCTACCGACGCGAACGCCGACGATGCGGCCGGGATCGTCGCGGAACATCACGCCAAGGGCATAGGCGCCGTCGAGACGCTTCACGGCCTTGCGCACGGCTTCGAGAAGATCCTCCTCCTCGTCGGCACATCGGTCGATCAGATGGGCGATGACTTCCGTGTCCGTGCCGGAGTCAAACCGATAGCCGAGGTCCACGAGTTCGCGGCGCAACTCCTCGAAATTCTCAATGATGCCGTTGTGTACGAGGCAGACACGGTCCCGCGACATGTGCGGATGGGCGTTCTCAACCGACGGGCGGCCGTGGGTGGCCCACCGTGTGTGCGCAATTCCCGTCGTGCCGAAGATCGGATCCGTCTCCAGGCTCTCCGCCAGTTCCCGGACGCGACCGATGGTGCGGCGGCGCGTGATCGTCGATCCATTGGCATGCCTAGGGGCGACGCCGTTGGTGGCCACGGCGATCCCGGCGGAGTCGTAGCCCCGGTACTCCAGGCGTTGCAGACCCTCGAGCAGGATGGCCGGCACCTCACGACCGGCGACGGCGCCAACAATGCCGCACATGGCTGCTCTATTCCCCGTCCAAGTGCTCGCGGCGCCGCTTGCGTTTCGCCGGCGGCGTCCAGCCCCGGATATTGCGCTGCCGGCCACGACCCACGGCAAGATCCTGTCGACGAACCTTGGTCGTGATGGTCGAGCCGGCACCGATGTAGGCCTCGTCCTCCACGACAAGCGGTGCGACCAGCGTGGCGTTCGTGCCGACGAACACACGGTCCCCGATTTCGGTGCGGTGCTTGTCGACCCCGTCGTAGTTGCAGGTGACCGCGCCGGCGCCGATGTTGCTGCCTTCGCCGATGGCGGCATCGCCAAGGTAGGCCAGATGGTTGGCCTTGGCGCCTGCACCCAAGGTCGCCTTCTTGGTCTCGACGAAGTTGCCGATGTGCACCGACTCGGCAAGGTCGGTGCCGGGCCGCAACCGGGCGAAGGGTCCGATCCGACAGCCGGCGGCGACGGCAGCCCCGTCAACCGAGCACATGGGCTCGACGCTGACCCCGTCCCCCAACACCGAGTCGCGGATTACGCAACCCGCGCCGACGCGGACGCCATCGCCCAACGTGACGTCGCCCTCGAACACCACGTTGACGTCGACGACGCAGTCGCGCCCCGCCCGTAGCGAACCGCGGATATCCACCCGCGCCGGATCCATCAGGGTGACGCCGTCCGCCATGAGCCGAGCGGCCTCGCGGCGTTGGTGCATGCGTTCCAACCGGGCGAGTTGGGCCCGGTCGTTGACGCCCAGCGATTCCTCCGCCGCGGCATCCACCCCGATCACCGGCAATCCGCGCGAAACCGCCAACGCGGCAACATCCGTGAGGTAGTACTCGCCCTGAACGTTATCCGGTCGGATAGCGCCGACAAGCTCCTGGAGTACCGTCTTGGACGCCGCCAGGATGCCGGTATTGACCTCCGCGATGGTTTTCTCGGCGTCGGTTGCGTCCCGCTCTTCGACGATCCCGGTAATTCGCCCGTCGCCATCGCGCAGGATCCGCCCGAAGCCGTAGGGATCCGGGAGGTTCGCACACGCCAATGCGATACCGTCGCCGGCCCCGTCGATACAGGCAGCTACCGTGTCGGCAGTGACGAACGGCGCATCGCCGAACAGGACCAGCACCGTGGCGCCGTCCGAGACCGTGGGCAGGGCAGTACCGACGGCGTGGCCGGTCCCGCGACGCGACTCCTGCACTACCCACGACAGGCCGGGGGAGTCCTCGAAGAATGCTCTGACCCGTTCGCTCTGCTCACCCACCACCACGTGGATTCGGCGGGGATCAAGACTTCGCGCGGTGTCCAATACGTGGGCGAGCAGGGGGCGTCCGCCCAGCGGATGCAGCACTTTCGGCATGGCCGAGCGCATCCGCGTTCCGGCGCCCGCTGCAAGAACCACTACCTCTACGGTCATCCGTGCCGCCACTGTCGTCCCAAGAAGGCGATTATAGCCCCGCCCACACGACGGCCCCGGCGGCCATCCGGTTTCGTTTTGCTACAGTGTGTTCGCTTGAGCGCTTTCGCGAACGCGCCGGAGGGTATCCTGGCCGTGTCTACCGCAACGATCACCAAGGCCGTCATCGCCGCCGCCGGCAGCGGTACGCGGTTTCTGCCCGCAACGAAGGCGATTCCCAAGGAGATGATCCCGCTCATCGACCGGCCGATCATCCAATACCTGGTCGAGGAACTGGCAGCGAGCGGCATCGAAGACGTCGTGTTCGTTACCCGGTGGGACAAGAAGGTGCTGGAAGACCACTTCGATCATCACCCGACGCTCGAGGACTCCCTAGAGGCGAGCGGCAAGGAACACCACCTCGCCGAAGCCCGCCGACCCGGCGAACTGGTGAACGTCGCCTACATCCGCCAGAAAGGTCCCTACGGCAACGGCACGCCCGCGCTCAACGCCGCACCGCTGCTCGGCGGGCAACCGTTCGTCTACGCCTTCGGCGACGACCTGGTGAGTTCGGGGGTGCCGTTCACGCGGCAACTCATCGAGCAATACGGCAAGACCCCCGGCGTGATCCTCGGGGCGCAAGAGGTGCCGCAGAGCGAGGTTCCCAATTACGGAATGATCGAGGTCGACTCGGCTATGCGCGTCACCCGGATCGTCGAGAAGCCCGAACCTGCGGCGGTCACCTCCAACCTGGTGGGATTCGGGCGTTATGTACTGCCACCCGAGTTACCCGCGCTATTAGGCGAAATCCCGACCGGAAAGGGAGGCGAACTTTGGCTGATGGACGCCATCGAGGCCTACGGGCGCCAAGGCGGGGCCGTGTACGCTTGCCCGGTGCGGGGCGGGCGCTGGCTTACCACCGGCGATCCCGTGAACTACCTGGAGGCGCTCTTCCACTACGGACTCCGCCGAAACGACTTGAAGGACGATTTGGCGCGGATAATCAAGCGAATCGCCGAGGGTCTATAGCACGCAGTCCCGGCCAACAAATGGGAGATTTCTTACACACCGTGGTGGTACCGTCTTACAGACGGGTGGTTCCGAAACGGGCATTTTGACCGCTTGGAATCAAGCATCGGAAGTTCAGCGCAATGAACGCGACCAAAGACACGCCCAAGGGCCGCGCGACCGGAGACGCCCACCACGGAACCTCGCTGCCGACCTGGCTCGACAGCCGCACGGTGGCGATCATGACAACCATGCTGACGATTGCCGTCGCCCTTGGCGCCATGGTGCAGATGGCAAGATAGGTCAATGACCGACGCCGTAGACGTCTTGATCGTCGGTGCCGGCGCATCCGGTGCCGCCGTGGCGTGGAGCCTCGCCGAGACCCGTATGCGCATCGTCTGCCTGGAGCAGGGCGACTGGATGAATCCGGCCGAGTACCCGAGCGCGGGCCGGGACTGGGAAGCCCGCGCCTACAGTGACATGAGCATCTCTCCGAACCGCCGCAAGCGGGAGACGGACTATCCGGTGAACGATGCGAACTCGCCTATATCCGTTGCCAACTTCAACGCCGTGGGCGGCAGCACCATCCTCTACGCAGGCCACTTCCCGCGCTTCCACCCCTCTGACTTCCGCGTCAAGACCTTGGACGGCGTCGCCGACGACTGGCCCATCGACTACCGCACGCTTGAGCCGTACTACGCGGAGAACGACCGCATGATGGGCGTCTCCGGGCTCGCCGGCGACCCCGCGTACCCGCCGAAGGAGTCCGTCATGCCGCCCGTGCCGCTCGGCGCGGCCGGGGAGACGATCGCCAAGGGCTTCAACAAACTCGGCTGGCACTGGTGGCCTTCGGATACGGCCATCGCCACCGAGACCTACGACGGCCGCGACAGGTGCATCAACCTCGGAGCCTGCGGCAGCGGCTGCGCCCAGGGTGCCAAAGCCAGCACTGACATCACCTATTGGCCGCATGCCGTGCGCGCCGGCGTCGAAGTACGGACCCGGTGTCGGGTGCGGGAGATCACCACGCACAGCAACGGGATGGCGTCCGGCGTGGTGTACTACGATCGCGAGGGCACCGAGCAGTTCCAGCCGGCGGAAGTGGTGATCGTCGCCTGCAACGGCGTTGGCACACCACGGTTGCTGCTGAACTCAACATCCGGACGGTTCCCCAACGGTATCGCCAATTCCAGCGGCCTCGTGGGCAAGAACCTGATGTTCCACCCCTACGCGTCGATCCAGGGCATCTTCGATACGCCACTGGACGGCTACCGGGGCCCGGGGGTGTGCATCTGGAGCCAGGAGTTCTACGAGACCGACCGCGACCGGGGCTTCGTGCGTGGCTACACCTACGAGATCAACCGCGGCCGGGGTCCGGTTGCGACGGCGCTCACGGGAATGTTCAGCGGCCGAATCCCGTTCGGCGATGGCCATCACGATGCCTACCGGCAGCTATTCAACCGCATCGCCGGCATGGTGGGCATCTGCGAGGACCTCCCGGAAGAGCACAACACGGTGACGCTCGATCCGGAACTCACCGACGGTCACGGCATTCCCGCACCGAGGATCGACTACACGCTCTCCGAAAACAGCCGACGCATGCTCGATCATGCCGTCGACCGGGCAACCGAGGTGCTGACGGCGGCGGGGGCTACGGACGTCATGACCGAAGCGCCGATCGGCGTTGGCGGCTGGCATCTCATGGGTACGGCGCGCATGGGCACGGATCCGGCGCGCTCGGTGGTCAATGAGTGGGGACGTTCACACGACGTCAAGAACCTGTTCATCGTCGACGGCAGCATCTTCGTGACCTCCGCCGGGGTGAACCCGACCCGGACCATCCAGGCGCTGGCCCTCTACATCGCCGACTCGATGAAGAAGCGGCTCGCGAACCTCTTCGACTAACGCCCATGCCCGATACCATCGCCACCGACAATCCTTTCAACGATGACGAGCAGCGAACTCTCCTGGCCGTCGTCGGTGCCGTCATACCGGCCAGCCGGGACCATGGCGTGCCCGGTGCCGACGACCCGGCCATCGCGGCGGACATCCTCGCCACCGCACGGCCCTACTACGCAACGGTTGCCGAGGCCCTCAAGCAGATCGAGTCCACTGCCGCTCGACGCTACGACGCCGCGTACCACGACCTGGACGCAGCAACCCGGGCAGAACTCGCAAGCGACATGGGCCGTTCTCGATTTGCCGGCGTGGGTACCCTGGTCACGATCACCGCCCAATGCTACTACCGGGACGACCGCGTCATGCGGTCGCTCGGCATGGCGCCCCGCTCGCCCTTCCCCGACGGATTCGACATCCCCCAAGGCGACTGGTCGCTGCTCGAGCCGGTGCGGCGTCGCGGCAGGATCTACAAGAACGCGTAGCGGCGATGCTTGTCATCGCCCGAACCTGATGCGGGCGGTCTCGCTATTCGTTCAGACAGCAACCCGCTTTCGCTTGGTGTAATCTCGCCCATTCGGAACGCGTTCAACTGGGGAGGGTTGATGCAAAACCGATTGACGATGCCGAGGGGCGTGTGGGCGATAGTCACCGTGCTTTTCGTCGCAGCCGCCGCGACGGCCGAGTCCACCTACGAAGTCCCCAAAACGCCGGATGGCGTGCCCGACTACAGCGGCATCTGGCAAGCCATGGGCTCGGCACACTGGGACCTCGAGGACCACAACGCGCGCCAGGGGCCGGCACCGATCCTCGGCGCGCTCGGGGCAATACCCGCAGGACGCAGCGTCGTCGAGGGCGGCACGATTCCCTACCAGGACTGGGCACTGGCGCAACGCGAGGAGAACCGCGCCAACTGGGTGAGTCTCGACCCCGCGGTGAAGTGCTACATGCCCGGCGTTCCGCGCGGAACCTACATGCCGTTCCCCTTCCAGTTCGTGCAATCCAAGGACGCCATCCTCGTCGCCTACGAATTCACGAGTTCCAGCCGGGTCATCCACCTGAACCGGCCCGGCAGCGAAGCCGAACTGGATTCCTGGATGGGCTACTCGCTGGGCAGTTTCGACGGCGACACCCTCGTCGTCGACGTCACCGCGCAGGTACCGGATACCTGGTTCGACAGTTCGGGCAACTTCCACAGCGACGAACTGCACGTGGTCGAACGCTACACGCGCACCGGCGCCGACACGCTGCACTACGAGGCAACCATCACGGACCCCAAGGTGTTCACCCGACCCTGGAAAATCAGCATGCCGTTGTATCGACGCGTCGAACCCGGCGCGCGGATTCTCGAGTTCAAGTGCATCGAGTTCGCGGAATACGCGACCTACGGTGACTACTACAGCGAAGAAGAACCGACGGAAGAGTAAGGAGCCATCATGACGACGTCACTGAAGACCTGCCTTGCCGTCACCGCCACGGTGCTCGCAGCACCGGGCGCCTTGGCGGAAGACGAGACCTTGAAGACCTCCTGGGGAGTCCCGGACCTGACCGGCACGTGGGATTTCGCCACCATCACCCCGTTCAACCGGCCGGAACGTTTCGCCGATCGGGAGTACCTCACCGAGGAGGAATACGAGGGTTGGAACGAGGGCGCACGACGGGGTCGCGAGGAACGCGACAGCGCGCCGTCGCGACCGGCACCGGAGAAGCCGACCCAAGGCGATGTCGATGTCGGCTACAACTCCTTCTTCATCGACTCCGGCAAGCATCTCTCACCGGGCCGGCGCACGTCCATCGTCGTCGACCCGCCGAACGGCCGTACGCCGGCCAACACCATGGCGTCCCGGATGCGCTACGCCGAGATGCGCGAGAAGTGGGAACGCCCGCCACGCACACCCGCCGACCGCCCACCCGCGACGCGATGCCTGGTCGGATTCAACGCCGGCCCGCCCATCTCCTCCGGGGCGTACAACAACCTGGTGCGCATCTTCCAGTCGCCGGGCCAGGTGGGCATCCTCAACGAAATGGTCAACGATCACCGGGTGGTGGCCACCGACGGCGGCGAGCACATGTCCGGGGACGTGCAGTTCTGGAAGGGCGACTCGATCGGCCGCTGGGAGGGCAACACCTTCGTGGTCGAAACCCGCGGATTCCGACCCGAAACCAACTTCCGGGGCTCCGGACCGAACATGCACCTGACCGAGCGCTTTACGCGCATCAACGAGGACACGCTGCGTTACGAGTACACGGTGGAAGATCCCGAGATGTTCGAAGGGACGTGGTCCACGGAGCAGGATTGGGTGCGCACCGACGCCGATATCTACGAATATGCCTGCCACGAAGGCAACCGCTCGCTCCTGATGCAGATGCGCGCCGCCAAGCAGCAGTACGACGCCGCGGTACCCGACGATACCTGGCTGCCGACCTGGTACCGGTGGTTGCCGAGGAAAGCGGACCTATTGGCCCAGCAGGCCGGCGAGGAATGAACGAAGGGAGAAGACCAATGACAGTTCGTATATCCGCAGTTGCCGCGTTGGCGACGGCAATTCTCGCCTCGCCGACGGCCCTTGCGCACCACGCGTTCTCGGCGGAGTTCGACGCCAACCTGCCGATCCGCGTGCAGGGCAAGATCGTCCAGGTGGACTGGATCAATCCCCACGCCTGGGTGCACGTCGAGGACGTGAAGGACGACGGCACCAAGCAGGTCTGGCAGCTCGAAGCCGGAACGCCGAACACCCTGCTCCGGCGTGGCCTGACCAAGCGACTGCTGCAGCCCGGCACCGAAGTCGTGGTGCGCGGCTACCAGAGCAAGGACAAGGTCTGCGTGCCGATCTGCTCCGGCAGCGGTCGGGACATCACCTTCCCGGACGGTACCAAGATCTTCATGGGATCGTCGGGGACCGGCGCACCGCGGGACGGTGCCGATCCAACCGAGCCCGCCGAGAAACAAGAGCAAGAGCCCACAGCGGACGAATAGGCAACGGGGTAGACACAATGAAAGCTCTTCCACGCAGCGCCGGATTCCTTATTGCCGCGGCAGGAATCCTGCTGAGCGGTCACGTCCTAGCCCAGGATGAAGCAGACGGTACCGTCACGACCGACACGCACCGCTTCCAGATGTTGGCCGATGGCGTCTACCTCGCCATGTACACCGTGCCGATGTTCAACAGCAACTCCCTCGTGGTGGTCAACGACCATGACGTGCTGGTGGTCGACTCGCACATCACGCCAGACGCCGCAGAGCAACTGCTCGCGGGAATCGGGCAGATCACGGACAAGCCGATCACAACCCTGGTCTACACCCATTTCCACTACGACCATGCGCACGGCACCCAAGCCTTTCCCGAGGTGCAGATCATCGGCCACGAATTCACCCGCGCGACGATGGCCGGCGATCCGCACAACGAGCCGACCTTCCAGCGCGAAAAGGCCAACCAGCCCCGGGCGATGGCCTGGCTCGAAAGCCAGCTCGAATCCGCCGAGAGCGACGAGCAGCGCGAGCAGCTTGAATACCGGCTCGGTTTGGCCAGGGCCCATGCCGCAGTCACCAAGACGATCGAACCGGTACCCCCCGACACCACCCTGAACGACCGGCTGACCCTGTTCCGGGGCGACCGCGAGATTCAGGTCATCTTCTGCGGCCGCGCCCACACCGGCGGCGACGTCGTTATCTACCTGCCGGCGGACAAGATCGTCTACACCGGCGACATGGCCTTCAGCGGCCCGTCCTTCCTCGGTGACGGCCACGTCGACGAATGGCCGGATACGCTCATGAAGCTCAAGGAGCTCGACGTCGACCTGTACGTGCCCGGCCATGGCCCGCCGTTCACCGATTCCGGACGGCTCGACCTGGTGGCCGGCTACTACCGCGACCTCTGGGATCAAGTGGTGACCGCACGCGCCGACGGTGCGAATGCCGGCGAGGCGACTGCGCGCGTGGATCTCACATCCTATGCCGACACATTGGGCCCCCAGCGCACCGATCCGTTGGCCGTCGCGCGCATCTACCAGTTGCTGGACGAACGGGGCGACTAGCCGCTGCGGAGAACGGGCGAATCCGTTCCCGCCAGACACCCGAATCGCGACCGGAGCCTGGAAAGGTGGCAAGTCTGGACGCGAGAGCACTTGACCACATTCGTCCCCGCCCCCAAACTGATGCTATGACATCAACGAACAAGAGGTCATAGCACCATGCGAAGCACGGTGAGAATCGACGATGATCTTATGGTCGAGTTGAGAGCTCGAGCGCTGGCGGAGAGCGTGTCACTCACGCGAATGCTCAATCGAACACTGCGCACGGGTCTCTCGGCCGCCCCGAAACAAGCGTCAGAACGTAGACCGTTCAACCAGAGGACCTATCGCATGGGGACTCCGGACGTGGGGATCGACAAGGCTCTGGCTCTGGCTGCGGCATTGGAGGACGAAGAGATCATTCGCAAGATTTCACTGCGATCGACCAAGCCCTCGATGAGGTCGAAGGTTGGCTATCCACCGAGGTCGCTACGACCGTGTCGGAAAAGCCCGATCACTGGCGCACACTTCGCGAAATTCTCGGCGAAACCGGAACCGCAGGCAATCTGACCACGGATGCCCACTTGGCTGCTCTCGCGATAACCCACGACGCCACGCTGGTTTCCTGCGACAACGACTTCGCCCGATTTGCGGACCTGCGGTGGGAGAACCCCCGCCGAGGCCTGTAGTGCCTTTCATTGAAGGACCAACCTGCTCGAACCTTGACAAGGAAGTTGTCCTTGCTAGAGTAAGGACATGAGCAAGGTCACAAGCAAACTTCAAGTCACGGTACCCAAGGCGCTCGCCGACCGTTACCAGATAAGGCCCGGGGATGACATTCGCTTCGAAGAAGCGGGCGAGGTCATCCGTGTTGTGCCTGCCGACGCCGGCAGGCAGCCGGAGCGACTCGACGTAGCAACGCGGCTGCGCCTCTTCGATGCGGCAACCCATCGACAACGAGCCCGCGAAGCAGAACGCCCCGCGCGGCGCTCCGACGGACGCGGCTGGACCAGGGAGGATCTCTACCGGCGTGGCCGCTCGCATACTGATTGACACGAACGTTCTGGTCTATCGCTACGATTACCGGTTCCCGGACAAGCAGTTGATCGCCTCCGAGGTCCTCCGCGACGGCATCGCCACCGGGAGCGCGCGCATTCCTCACCAATCCATTGTCGAGTTCGTCTCGGCAACAACTCGCGGTGGGCCACAGCGTCAGTTGCTCGACATGGCCAGCGCGATACGTGAGGCAGAGGAATTCATGGCGCAGTTCCCTGTCATCTATCCCGACGACGCAGTGCTGCGAACCGCATTACGCGGCACCGCCGCATACGGCCTCTCCTGGTTCGACGCCCATATATGGGCCTACGCCGAAGTCAACGGCATCGAAGAACTGATCTCCGAGGATTTCCAGCACGGACGAATGTACGGTTCGGTCAGCGTCCGCAATCCGTTTCTCGCGCTGACCGAGACAAGCTGAGGAACAAGAGGTGAGAGTCGACGACGATCCCATGGCCCCTTGAAAGGAGCGCATGGCTGGTCTGGCGGCCCTGCGGCGCTTAAGCCCGGGTCTGCACCAACTCGATACTGACCGAGTCGGGCCCCTTCACGAACGCGATGCGGCCCCTTCCATCCCGGGGTTTCATGAGGAACTCCGCGCCCTTGGCCTCGAGTTCGGCGATCGCCGCCTGAAGATCGTCCACCGCGATGCCGATGTGATCGAGGCCCAGGCAGCTATGCGGTCCCGACGCCGTCTGCGTGACGTTGTCCAGCACCGTCGAGATCAGGATGACCTGATCGCCGAGTTTCATGTTGGCTCTGGGAAGTCCGTTGGCACCCTTCGACGCCACGAGTTCCGCGCCGAACATTCGCTCGTAGTAGGCACCGGCCGCCATCGCGTCGTGGCTCATCAGGTGGACGTGATGGGGCCGGTAGGTGGGCATCAGTCGAACGCCGACAACACGTCCGCATCGATGCGTTCGAAATACTCCGGCCGTGTGGGCACCGCCGAGAACATCATCTCGTCGCAGCCCGCGTCGACGTATCCGCCGATCACGTCGATCACGTAGGACGGCGGGCCGTAGAGCACCCAACCGCCGCGGCGGGCGCGGAGCTCGGCAGCCTGGGCCTCGTCGTCCTCCAGGCGCATCGGGATCAGCACCGTCTTCTTGATCTCGGCGGGATCCCGGCCGATGGCCTCGCAGTGCTGCTCCAGGACGTTGATCTTGTGGCGGAATACATCGGCCCCGCCGGGGTTGTTGAAGTCGATGTTGCAGATGTCCGCGTACTTGGCGCAGGACTTCAGCGTGCGCTTCTCGCCGTTGCCGCCGACGAGGATCGGCAGGTGCGGCTTCTGGTAGCAGGGCGGCGACAGAGGGCAGTGATCCAGCTTGTAGTAGCGGCCGTCGTAGTCCGCGAAACCGCCGTTGCCCTCGGTGAAGAGCAGCTTGATGACCTCCAGCGCTTCCTCCAGCCGATCGCAGCGCTCCTTCAGACCTGGGAACGTCCAGCCGTAGGCTTCGTGCTCGCGTTTGAACCAGGCGGCCCCGATGCCGAGGATGAGCCGCCCGTGAGAGATCTGGTCGATGGTGGCAGCCATCTTGGCGAGCAACGCCGGGTTCCGGTAGGTGTTGCCCGTGACCAGGAGCCCAAGCTGCAGTCGCTCGGTGATCGCAGCCGCCGCAGTCAGCAGGGACCACCCCTCCAGGGCGCGTTCGTGCTCCATGTCAGCCCTCCCCACCGGCGGCAGGAAGTGGTCCGACCACCACAGGCTGTGCCAGCGACCGGACTGCACGGTCTTGACGGTCGCCAAAGTGTCATCCCATTCGCAGAAGTAGTTGACCAGTT
>CAZJRX010000066.1:0-14767 GCA_964548145.1 uncultured Pseudomonadales bacterium
GCACCGCGAGAAAACCAATGTCACGCCCGCTTGTGGGGCATGGGTAGGGCTAGCCGGGGCTAGGTGCCGTCCAGGGGATCCGCGTCCGCATCGTAATCGACGCCCGGGAAGCCGAAGCCAAACAGGTTGAGGAACTCGTCCTGGAACCGCGCTAGGTCGGCGAGATCGCCGATGTTTCCCGAGTCGACGATGTCCCATCGGCGTTTCACCTCCGCCTGTACCGCTTCCGCGAGTTCGCGTGCGTCCGCACGCAAGCGGCCGACGTCGTCCCGCGGCATGGTCTCCCCGTAGAGACCCTCCCGGAACAGCCGATCGATATGCTCGATGCAGGATTCGTGGCTGCCTTGCTCGCGCATCACCCGGAACAGGATCGACATGTAGAGCGGCACCACGGGAATCGCGGTGCTGGCCTGACTCACGATCGCTTTCAGGACGGCGACCCGGGCGCGGCCCCCCAGACCAACGAGACGCTCGCTGATCGCAGCCGCCGCACGATCCACGTCGGCCTTGGCGCGCCCGAGGGTGCCTTGCCGGTAGATTCGCGCGGTCAACTCGCTGCCGAGATAGGAATACGCCACGGTCTGGAAGCCGGGCGCCAACACCCCGGCCTCATCGAGCGCGTCGATCCAGAACTCCCAATCCTCGCCGCCCATCACCCCGACGGTCGCCCGCGCCTCGGCTTCGTCCGCCGGTTCGAGAACGATGTCGCGCACCTCCCCCCGGTTGACGTCCAGGGTCTTCACGGCGAGTGGCTCGCCAAGCGGTTTGATCGCCGAACGGAACTGCTCGCCGGTACGGGGGTGAGTTCGAACCGGCGACGCCAGGCTGTAGACGAGCAGATCGATCGTGCCGAGATCCTCGGCGATGGCGGCGACCACCTCGCCGCGCAACCCGTCGGCAAACGCATCGCCGTCGAACGTCCGGGCATAGCGGCCCCGCTTCGCCGCCTCCGACTCGAAGGCGCGGTTGTTGTACCAGCCCGGCGTCGCCGTCCGCGTCGTTGACGGCGCTCGCTCGTAGGACACCCCCACGGTCGCCGCGCCGCAGCCGAAAGCGGCCGAGATTCGGGAAGCCAGGCCGAATCCGGCGGAACAGCCGATGACGAGTGCGTTTGCCGATCCCGATACGGCACCGCGGCCCTCCACCGTGGCGATCTGCCGACTCACATTGGCACGGCATCCCACCGGGTGCGCGGTGGTGCAGATGAAGCCACGAATGCGTGGTTTGATGATCATTCGCCGGTAATCATGTCGATCCGAAACTGCCGATCAGTATAGACGCCGGACCAATACCCCCGTCGGTCAACCCGGACAGTAACAAATGTAAACACATTGCTACGACTTGCTGCTGTCGGTTCCGGGTCGATGGTGCTATATGTGGAACGTGCCGCGAGCCTCGCCCGAGCGGCCGGTTCGACGGTGCGTTGGGACACAACAAGAAATTTTGGGAGGCAACCATGGCAACGAGAATAATCGTTGGCCTCGCCGTTATCGCGGCGATCGTGCACGGCTTGGGCCCGGATCTAGTACCGAACAATATCCTGCCGTTGGCACTCGTCCTACTCGGGTTGGTATACGGTGTCATGTGCCTGGACTCGGAGGACGCAACCGGCTACCTGGCACTCGCCATTGCCGTTGCGGCCGCTTCGGAGACGAACGTCCTCAACCACATCCACTACATCGGCAGCTATCTGGATGCGATCGTCGACGGGATTGGCATGGCCCTGCTTGGCGGGGTTGTGGCCGTGTTGGCGCTCCGGACCTGGAACCGCATCATGCCATCGGACGGTGACTGACCCGTCCGTTTTTGAGCTAGTTGCCTATTAGGTAGCTGACCGCGATCGGCCTGCGGGGCCATCCAAGGCCCCGCAGGTTCAGACCTTGCCCTGCGGCGAGGCGGGGTGAGTTTGGCGCGATTGTCTCGATCTCCAATTCCCAAGACGCCGGGCCTCATCACCGCCTGAAATACGTCCTGATGTCGAAGGCGTACGCATGGCGCCCGTCGACGGGATGGTGAACGCAATCGACCAGCTGCCAGCCGTCGAGATCGAACGTCGGCAGTACCGTATCTCCCACCAACTCGGCGTCGATCGTCGTGACAAGCAGCCGATGCGCGCGGGGTATGGCTTCCAGACAGGGCGAGACGCCGCCGATCACGAAGCAGTCGCCCTCCCCCGCCTCGACCAGTGCCGCATCCAGATCGGCCACGACCGTCGCGCCACGCGCCCGGAAGCGGTGGCGCGAGAGCACGATATTGTGCCGACCGGGCAGGGGACTGCCTCTCGACTGAAACGTCCGGCGACCCATGATCACGGGGTGGCCCATCGTCGTCCGGGTGAAGTGCGCCATTTCGTCCGGCAGGTCCCACGGCAGCCCGCCGGCGTCGCCGATCACCCGGTTGCGGGTCATCGCCCAAATGAGCGACAGGCGTTGAGCCACACCGGCGACCACTGATCAATCACTACAAGTGTGTTCGGCCACTAGCCCTGCGTGCGCTGTCGGCGCTGCCAAACGAGTAGGTAGGCACCGAGAAGCATCATCGGCAGCGACAGCAATTGCCCCGACGTCATCCAATCGAACGCCACGAAGCCCTGGCCGGGATCGGGCTCGCGTAGGAACTCCGTGAGGAAGCGCAAGCAACCGTACGCCAACAGGAACATCCCGGAGACCTGCCCGGCAAGTCGCGGCTTTGCCGCGAACAGCCAAACCACGACGAGCAGCACAACGCCATCCGTTACGGCCTGATAGACACTCGACACGTGCCGGGTCACATCTTCGTAGTCACCGAAGCATCGCCAGGTCAACTCCCGAACGCTGGCGCAGGGAAAGTGCAAACCGATGGGCAGTTCGGTCACCCGCCCCGGCAACTCGGCATTGATGAAATTCCCCACCCGACCAAGGCCGAGACCCAGCGGGGCGAGCGGCGCCGCGAAGTCGGTGATTTCGAGGAAGCGCCGGCCGGTTTTCCGTGCGTACAGCCAACAGGCCGCCACCACCCCCAGCAACCCGCCATGGAAGGACATGCCCCCTTCCCAGATCCGAACCAGCCAGAGTGGATCCCGGAGAAACGTGTCCATCCCGTACAAGAGGACGAACCCAACGCGCCCCCCGAGGATGACCCCCACAACCCCATAGACCAGGAGGTCGGCGATTTCCTCGACGCGCCAATCGCACAAGCCCCGCCGTATCCGCCACTTGCCGAGCAGATAGAACGCCACGACCCCCAGCACGTACATGAGCCCGTACCAGCGTACCGACAGGGGGCCCAACTCGACGATCACGCTGTCAATCTGGGGATAGTTCATACTGTTTTCCTTGAACGTCGGGGTCGCGGCAGTTGAGCCAAGTGTCGAATGCCGCCAAAGTGCCGCATTCTTTCCGAATCGAGAGTGCGGCGCACATCAGCTGCCCATGTGCCTAATCCTGTTTGCCTACTTATCGCACAAGGACCGGCCCCTCGTCGTGGCGGCGAACCGCGACGAATTCTACGCCCGGCTCACCCGGGCCGCACATTGGTGGGACGACGACCAAGCGATGTCGGGAATATACGGCGGTCGTGACCAACAAGCGCATGGCACCTGGCTCGCCGTGTCCGGGGACGGGCGCGTGGCGGCGGTAACGAACTGGACGGAGGATCGGACCGCCCCGAAACCGCCGGGTTCGCGGGGAGACCTGCCGCGACGGTTCCTTGCGGGTACCCGCGGCGCGCGTTCGTTCGTCGAGACGATCGCTGCCGAGAACTACGCCGGTTTCAACTTCATCGCCTACGACGGGCACGAACTGGTCTATACGTCCAACCGCACCGGCGAAGTGCGTGTCCTTGGCGCCGGGGTCTATGGACTCACCAACACCCGACTTGGTCCCGCGCACGGCGCGCCGAGCGCCGCCGAGCCACACTTGCCCGCCTACCAGCAGTGGCCGAAAGCCGTTTTCGGGGCGGCTGCACTTTCACGGATAGCCGTCGACGCCACCACCGATGACCTCATCGAGCTACTTGGCGAACCACACCTGCCCCTGGAAACGCCTCCCGACCGTGAACTGGCACCTGAACGGAGCTACTCGCCGTGTTTCATCCACGGCACCGAATACGGCACCCGGGCTAGCACCGCCATCATCCTTGCCCGTGACTCGCTAGAATTCGTCGAACGTCAATACGGGCCGAACGGCGATCCGGGCCGACGTTCCGCGACGACCATCTGCCTCGGTTGAGGCGCAAGCAGACCCAAGAAACAAAGGAGACGACATGGATCTCGACCTAACCGGTCGCACAGCCCTGGTGACAGGCGGCAGCCTAGGCCTCGGACGGGCGATGGCCGCTGCATTCCACGGTGCCGGGGCCGACGTGGCGCTCGTGGCGCGACGCGAGAACCTCTTGGCCGAAGCCAAGGCAGACATCGAGAAACAGGACGGCGGAAGTGTCGCCGCGTATTCGTGCGACGTTACGAGTGCCGACGCCATCGAGCGAACGGTGGCGGCGACGGTTGCCGACCTCGGCCCCGTCGACATCCTGGTGAACAATGCCGGGCAATCCCAGACCGGGCGCTTCGAGGACATCACCGACGCGGTCTGGCAGGCCGACCTCGACCTCAAGCTGTTCGCCGCGATCCGGTTCAGCCGGCTGGTCTTCCCGGGCATGAAGGAGCGCCGCTGGGGCCGCATCGTGAACATCCTGAACACCGCCGCCAAAGCGCCACCCCCAGGCTCTGCGCCGACGTCGGTGTCCCGCGCCGCCGGCATGGCCCTGACCAAGGTCCTGGCCGGCGAAGGCGCACCGAACAACGTCCTCGTCAACGCCCTCATGATCGGCAGCATCAAGTCCGACCAGGTGCGGCGCGCCTACGACCGTTCGGATAAGAGTGTGGATTTCGAAGCGTTCATGGCCGCCTCCGGCAGATCCCTGCCGATGGGACGGATGGGCGAAGCGGCGGAGTGCGGCAACGTTGCCCTGTTCCTCGCCTCGAACGCGGCTTCCTACCTCACCGGTTGCGCGATCAACATGGACGGGGGTTTGTCCCGGGTGGTCTAACGGTGCCCCGGCTACTGGCTGAGCGGCACCTCATGGTGGGGAACGGCCTGGTCCAGGCCGGCTTCGACCAGCTGGTCGCGCACGAATGCGAGTATCTCGCTGTTCGAGCGCATTCGCAGCGCCCGGGCCAGTATCCTGCGGCAGTCGATCAGGGACACCTGCCGGATCACCCACTTCACACGGGGTAGATTGGCGGCGTTCATGGACAACACGTCGTAGCCCATACCGACGCACAGCACGGCCCCTTCCGGGGTGCCGGCGAGTTCGCCGCAGATCCCCACGGGTTTGCCCTCGGCGTGGCAGGCCTTGGCGATCTCTCTCAAGGCGTGGAGCATCGACGGATGTACCTCCTCGAAGAGGTCCGCGACGCGGGCGTTGTTGCGGTCGACGGCCAGCATGTATTGGGTCAGGTCGTTGGATCCCACCGCGACGAAATCGACTACCCGCGCGAATTCGCGGATCAGGTAGATGGCACCCGGCACCTCGATCATTACGCCGATGAGAGGCTCCTTGACGTCGTGGCCCTCCTCGCAAACCTCCTGGTACGCGCGGCGGATGAGAGCCTTGGCATCCTCCACCTGCTCGAGGCGGCTCACCATCGGCAGCATGATGCGCAGGATGCACTCCAAGCCGGCGTTTGCCTTGATCATCGCGCGGACCTGGGCCAGGAAGATCTCCGGGTGATCGAGCGTGACGCGGATCCCCCGCCAGCCTAGAAACGGGTTGTCCTCCTCGATGGGAAAATAAGACAGGGGTTTGTCGCCGCCGATGTCCAGCGTGCGCATGGTCACCGGCCGCGGTTCGAACGCCTCCATGTGCTCGCGATAGATGATCCGTTGTTCCTCCTCGGTCGGGAACCGATCCCCCACCGCGAACGGCACCTCGGTACGAAACAAGCCGATGCCCTCCGCGCCACGGTCCAGGGACCGGGTGATCTCGCTCACCAGGCCGATATTGACCCAGAGGTTGATGCGATGGCCGTCGCGGGTCACGCTCGGCATCTCGCGCAGGGTCTCGAGTTCCCGGGCGAACTCCTCCTCGTCCTCCTGGTAGCCTTCGTAGAGATCGAGCACCGGCCCACTCGGGTTGACGAACACCTCGCCGTAGTAACCATCGACGACCAGCGATCGGTTCTCGAGTTCGTAGATGGGCACGTTGACGGCACCCATCACGGTCGGGATTCCCAGCGCGTCGGCGAGAATCGCCCCGTGGGAGTTCCGCGAACCCTTGAGCGAAACAATGCCCCGCAGCCGCTCGATGGGCAGATCCGCCATCATGGGCGCGGTGAGTTCCTCCGCCACCAGGATCATGTCCTCCGGGTAGCCGCCAGGAGCCTCGCGGTTCTCCTGCAGGTTGGCCAGAACCCGTTGGCCAAGCTCTCGCACGTCTGCGGATCGTTCGCGCAGGTAGGAGTCCTGCATGCGCTCGAAGGTGGCGGCCTGCTCCAGGATGGCATGCTTCAACGCGCCCTGGGCCCACTGCCCATCACGAATGCCGTCCCTCACATCGCCCGCCAGCGCCCCATCGTCCAGCATATGCAGGTAGGCGTCGAAGAGTTCCCGTTCCTCGGGGCCAAGGCTCACCGCCATCTGGGCATTGATGCGCTCAATGTCATCCCGCGCCTGGCCGATGGCGTGATCGAAGAGTTCGAGTTCGGCGTCGATGTCTTCCGCTTCGCGGTCCGTCACGAGTTCGAGCCGGGCTCGTGGAACCACGACATGCGCGGTGCCGATACCCACGCCCGCAACGCCCGGGATGCCGTGGAACCGGGCTTCGCGGTCCTCCGTGCCGGCCGCGCCCGGAAACAGGTCGTCGACATCGCCGGTGGCCTCCGCATGCGCCACGAGTCCCGCCACCTGGGCCGCAAGGGTGACCAGGAAGGCCACCTCTTCCTCCAAGTAGCGGCGCGAGTCGCGATCCTGGACCACCAAGACGCCGAGGACTTCCCGGACGTGGATCACAGGCACCCCGAGGAATGCCTGGAACGACTCCTCGCCCATGCCCAAGACCTTGTGGTATCGCTCATGGGCCGGCGCGTTCTCCAGGTTGATGGGTTCGGCCCGTTCCGCGACCAGCCCAACCACCCCCTCCTTCGGCCCCAAGGAGACCCCGCCCACCATGTCGGCGTTCAGACCTTCATTGGCCACGAACACGAAGCGGTGGGTACGCCGGTCACGGAGGTAGATCGAACACACCTCGGCATCGAGGATCATCGACACCCGGGCGACAAGCAGGTCCAACGAAGCCCGGAAACCGGACGCCGCACCCACATCCTGGACGATTTGTCTCAACGCATCGAGCATCGGCCGAAATCCTGGCGCCGCTGGACTCCTTCAGCGCCCTTGATGTTCACGGGCAGGTTGCATTTGGCACAGCGCATCGAAATGCTCTTGGACGGCTCCCCTACTCGGAGACGCGCTAGCCACGCGACTCCAACGGTTCACCATTGGCCGCCGCAGTGATCGTCAGTGCGGGCGCCAGTTCGCGAAGGGCTCGCCGGTAAACGCCGCGCTTGAAGGCAATGACTTGCCCGACCGGGTACCAGTAGCTGACCCACCGCCACGCGTCAAACTCGGGTTTATCGCAGTTCATGGTGCAAACCGCGGTGTCGTCGGCAAGCAGGCGAAGCAGGAACCACTTCTGCTTCTGCCCGAGAAAGTTGGGCGAGGAGTTCCGCCGACGAAGCCCGTCCGGTGTCCGATAGCGAAGCCATCCCCGGGTACGGCAACAGATCTCGACATCGCCTTCATCAAGCCCCACTTCCTCGTTCAACTCCCGGTAGAGCGCTTGCTCGACGGACTCGCCCCGCTCTATCCCCCCTTGCGGGAATTGCCACGCGTCGAAACCGCCGACGCGGCGTCCCCAGAATACCTGGCCACGGTCATTGTGCAGGACGATGCCCACATTCGGCCTGAACCCGCCGCGATCGAGATTATCCGAGCGTCCGTCCACCGCACCGATTGTTCCACAAGGCACCGCCGACGCCTAGCGCGCGTCTCGCGAGTACCCGAGCGCGTCTCGCGAGCGAGCCGTCCAAGAGCAGCGCTATTGCAAAATGCGACTCAGCCTGTCGGACTTCGTCGCGCTGGCGCCGAAGTCCGGGCAGGCGACGCACATGGGCCCGCGAGCCCATACGAGGATTGACCCGCCCCAGTCCGGAGCCTGTCACCGCCGGTGTGCCCCGATCGGGCGGCAAGGCTGACAGTTGACCGGAAACGTACAAGACACTACGGTGATCCGAGGGTTCCGAACATTCGCCGCAACGCCGGAAAGCGTGCTCGAGGCATACCCAAGGTCTCGCCAATGACCATCCAAGCCAAATCGCCCGACCCGACCTTCGTTTCCGATTTCAAGATCGACTGGTACCGCAGTCCCATCGACCGGGCGGTGCTGGCGGCGCTCATGCAGCGCAACGACCTACGCGGCTGGACCCAGACCCTCAGTCACCTGGGACTCTTCTTCGTCACGGGTGCGCTGGCATATCTCGCGTACCTGAATGTCGACGGTGCCAACTGGGCGTGGTCGGTGCCACTGCTCATCGGGGCGCTCTTCGTCCATGGCACCATCGGGCCCTTCATGGGGCTCATCGCCGTCCACGAGCTACAGCACCGAACGGTCTTCCGGTCGAAGGCGCTGAATGCGTTCTTCGAGAGGGTCTACGCATTCATCAGTTGGTCCGACTACATCTGGTACCAGGAAAGCCACGCCATCCACCACCAGGCCACCTGCCACGGCGACTACGACGGCGAAGTGCCCCTGCCCCTTCGATTCAGCCTACGGCGTTGGCGGTTCTGGCTTGGCATCCTGGCCTGGGATCCGCTGGCGACCTGGCAGCGACTGAGGCAGATCTGGCGTCACGCCCGTGGACGCATCGCAGGCGACTGGTACAACCACGTTCTACCCGAGTCGAACAAGCCTCTACGCCGTCGGCACCGAAACTGGGCGCGGACGTTGTTGATCGGCCACGCCGTGCTGGCCGTCGTCTTCGTTCTCACCGGAAACGCCTTCCTCATTGTCGTCTTCACGATGGGCACGTTCTACTGTTCCTGGCTGGGGTTGCTGTGCGGCAGGCCCCAGCACTACGGCCTTAACCCCGACATCCCGGACTTTCGGCAGAATACCCGGACCTTTACCTGCTCGTGGCTCCCCGCCTTCTACTACTGGAACATGCAGTACCACCTGGAGCACCACATGTACCCGGCCGTGCCGTTCTACAACCTGCCGAAACTCCGCAAGGCCATCGAATACGACCTGCCCGCCGCTCCGCACGGGCTCTTTGCCACTTGGCGGGAGCTCCTGGCGCTGCGCAGGAAGTGCATCGCCGACCCGAGCTACCGGTTCGTACCCGAATGCCCGCCGGCGTCTGGACGCGAGACTTCCCGGTTGAGCGAAGCAACGTCGTCGGCATAGGGCGAGTCCAATGAACCGGCTCGGCCGGGAGACCAGCCCCTATCTTCGGCAGCACGCGGACAATCCCGTCGACTGGTACCCGTGGGGCGACGAAGCCATCGAACGGGCACGCACCGAGGATCTGCCGATTTTGCTCTCGATCGGCTACTCGTCCTGCCATTGGTGTCACGTCATGGCCCACGAGTCGTTCGAAGACGACGCCACCGCCGAGGTGATGAATGCCCGCTTCGTCAACATCAAGGTCGACCGGGAGGAGCGGCCCGACCTCGACCGCATCTACCAGTTGAGCCACCAGTTGTTGACTCGGCAATCCGGCGGCTGGCCGCTGACGGTGTTTCTCGACCCGCCGACGATGCTGCCGTTCTTCACGGGAACCTACTTCCCGCGCCAGCCGCGGCACGGCCTGCCCGGATTCACCGATGTCCTGATGCGAATCAGCGAGGCCTATACCGCAAAGCGTGCCGACGTCACCACCCAGGGCGAGCGGCTGGCTGCCGTCTTCTCCAATCTCGAGCAAGTCGAGCACGAATCCGACGAAGACGACGAGACCCTGCTGGCCAACGCCCGCGAACAACTCGAAACCATGTACGACAGCACCGAGGGGGGGTTCGGGTCCGCACCGAAATTCCCCATGCCCACGGCCATCGAACGGCTACTCCGGCACTGGGCGCGAGTTCACGCCGACCTGTCGCAAAAGCCGGATCGCGAAGCGCTCAACATGGTCATGAACACCCTTACCAAGATGGCGCGCGGTGGAATATACGATCATCTCGGCGGCGGCTTCTGTCGCTACGCCACGGATCGGCGCTGGGCGATTCCGCACTTCGAGAAAATGCTCTACGACAACGGGGCGTTGCTCGCGCTCTACGCCGATGCCCTAGGCCTGGGCTCGGACGCCTTGTTCGCGGGGGCGGTGCGGGATACCGCCGGCTGGATGATGCGCGAGATGCAACATCCGGACGGGGGCTTTTTCGCTGCCCAGGATGCCGACAGCGAGGGCGTGGAGGGCAAGTTCTACGTGTGGCGGCGAGATGCCGTGCGACGCGCGCTGACCGAGGACGAATACCTGCTCGTCGAGACCCTCTACGGACTCGACAAACCGGCGAACTTCGAAGGCAAGTGGAACCTCCACCGCCGCGACGCCTGGCAGTCCGTCGTCGAGCGACTCTATCTCGATGAGGACCGGGCGGTTGCGCTCTTCGAAAGCGCCAAGGCGAAGCTCTTTGCCGAGCGCGCCAAGCGCCCACCGCCCGGCAAGGACGACAAGGTCCTGGCCGCCTGGAACGGACTCGCCATCCACGGCATGGCCAAGGCCGGTACTCGTCTGCATGTACCCGACTGGATCGACGCCGCTTGCCGCGCCGCCGATTTCGTGCGAACGCAGATGGTCGAGGGCGGTCGTCTGTTCGCCACCTGGAAGGACGGTTCGGTCAACCACCCGGCGTATCTCGACGACTACGCCAACATGCTGCACGGATTGCTGTCGCTATTGTCCGCCCGATGGCGCGACGAGGATCTGGATTTTGCGGTTCTCTTAGGCGACGAGCTACTCGAACGTTTCCAGGACCCGCAAACCGGCGGTTTCTACTTCACGGCCCACGACCACGAGACGCTCATCCACCGCCCCAAGCCGACTGCGGACGACGCCATGCCACCGGGCAACGGCACTGCGGCCAGGGCACTCCTCGGTCTCGGCCACCTGCTCGGCGAGTCCATCTACTTGGAGGCCGCCGAGCGGACGCTCGCCTGGGCGCGTGGCATCATCGCGCAACATCCGGCGAGCCATTGCACGCTGTTGACGGCCCTGGAGGAACTCCGCCACCCGGGGGAGCAGGTCGTCGTCCATGGGTCGGTTCCGGCCATGCGCGACTGGCTCGATGTCGCCCGGGCAGGATACAAACCGTCGCGCACGGTCTACGGGATTCCCCACCAAGCGAAGCGGCTACCTGCCTACCTGCCGCCGTCGAGGCCGGTGCGGCTGGTCGGCGACGACGATGATCCACCGGTATCGGCGTACCTGTGCAGCGGACTCGCGTGTTCGGCACCCATCACCGAGCTTGCGGCGTTCCAGGAAGCGCTCGCGTAGGAGGCACATGACGAGTGACCAACGCATCGCGCTGAACCGCGCGAACTGGAACGAGCGTACCCTTCCCGGACCCCGAGGGAATGCCCTTTCCGGGCGGGGATCCCTCCTACGCGGGTGAGGGACCCATCGAATCCGCCTGCCACGAGTGGCAGCACAGCATCGCCGAGATCCTCAACGCCCTATTGGGTGCGGGACTGCGCATCACCTCGTTCGCGGAGCACCCGGCAACCCTTTACCAGCAGTTCCCCGGCATGCTCAAGGGGGACGACGGCCTATGGCGAATGCCCTTCGACGGCGACTTCCTGCCGCTCATCTTCGAGTTGAAGGCGACCCGCTAGTCGCGGGTTCAGCTACCGGTGGAAGCGGCGTGCACCAGGTCCAGTTCACGCGCCGCCTTGACGTCGTCCAACCGGCTGACCGGCAGCGTGTGGGGGGCGGTCTTGACCCGTTCAGGATCCACTTCGGCCTCGTTGCGAATCTTGACCATCGCGTCGACGAAGGCATCGAGTTCTTCCTTGGTCTCGGTTTCGGTCGGCTCGATGAGAAAGCACTCCGCGACGAGCAGCGGGAAGTAGGTCGTGGGGGCATGGAAGCCGTAGTCGAGCAGGCGTTTGGCGAAGTCCATCGCGGTGACACCAAGCGTCTTGGCTTCGTTGCGGAACGTGATGATGAATTCGTGGCTCGCACGGCGTTCGGGATAGGCGAGTTCGAAACCGGCGTCGGCGAGTCGCACCATAAGGTAGTTGGCGTTCAGCGTCGCGTACTCGCCGACCCGCCGCATGCCCTCCCGGCCGAGCATCCGGGCGTAGGCCAATGCACGCAGCAGGATGCCGGCGTTGCCCATGAACGCCGACAGGCGACCGATCGACCCGGGCACCTCGTCGCCATCGACCCAGCGGTAGCGATCACCGTCCCGGGCAACGATCGGCGTCGGGATGTGCGGCACGAGTCGTTCGCCGACACCCACCGGCCCCGCGCCGGGTCCACCACCGCCGTGGGGAGTCGCGAAGGTCTTGTGGAGGTTCATGTGCAGGACGTCGAACCCCATGTCGCCGGGTCGGACGTTGCCGAGGATCGCGTTCAGGTTCGCGCCATCGTAGTAGAGCAGCCCGCCGGCGGCGTGTACGGCATCGGCTATCTCGAGGATGCGCCGCTCGAAGACCCCGCACGTGGACGGATTGGTGAGCATGATCCCCGCCGTCTGATCGCCCAGAGCCGCCTTCAGGGCGTCCACGTCGACGTCGCCGTCGGCAGCCACCGCCACCTCCCGAACCTTGTAGCCGCACATCACGGCGGTGGCGGGATTGGTACCGTGGGCGGCGGTGGGAACGATGATCTCGTTTCTAAGCGAGTCGCCGCGTGCATCGTGCCAGGCCTTGATCATTGCCACACCGGCGAACTCGCCCTGGGCGCCGGCCATGGGCGTGAGTGACACGGCAGCCATGCCGGTCACTTTCTTGAGGATCTCCTGCAGGTCGTAGAGGCAGGCGAGAAATCCTTGGCTTGCGCTGTCCGGCGCCAAGGGATGGCGAGAGAGGAATCCCGGCAGACTCGCCGCCCGATGCGCGCCCCGCGGGTTGTACTTCATCGTGCAGGAGCCGAGCGGGTAGAACTGGTTGTCGATGGAGTAGTTCATCGACGACAGGTTCGTGTAGTGGCGTACCGCCTGCAGTTCCGACACCTCGGGCAATCGGGGTGGCACCACGCGCACACAGTTCGGGGGCAAACCCGACATGTCCCCGACCGCCGGGTGCTGCGCCGCCGCCCGACGTCCCGGTGCACCGATGTCGAAGACCGTCTCGCCAGGCTTCATCCGTCGAGTACCTGCCCAAGGACGTCGCGGAAGCGGGCGATGTCGACGTCCGTTCGCTTTTCGGTGGCACACACCAGGAGACAGTCGCGAAGGTCGGGGTAGTAGCGACCAAGCGGCAGCCCGCCGATGATGCCCCCCGCCGCCACGCGTTCCGCAACGCCGGCGGCATCCTGGCCTACATCGATAACGCACTCGTGGAAATACGCGCCGCCGAAGCGCTTCCGGACACCGTCTATCTCGGTAAGCGCCCGTACCAGTTGCCGCGTCCGTTCGTGACACCGGGACGCCACCCGCGACAGCCCCGTCGCTCCCATGATCGCCAGGTAGATCGTTGCCGCCGTGACCAGCAGTCCCTGGTTCGTGCAGATGTTCGACCGTGCCTTGCCACGCCGGATGTGCTGCTCGCGCGCCTGCAACGTCAGCGTGAAGCCGGGACGATTGTCCCGGTCCACGGTGCGCCCCACCAGGCGCCCCGGAAGTTGTCGCACGTGGCTGTGACGACTGCACATGAAGCCGAACGACGGTCCGCCCGATGCCATGGGTATGCCGAGCGGTTGGCCATCGCCGCAGGCGATGTCGGCACCCCGGCCACCCCATTCCCCGGGTGGTTTCAGGACCGAGAGCACCGTCGGGTTCACCACCGCAATGACCAGCGCGCCGTTGGCCGCCGCCCAGCCGACGATCTCATCCACCGGTTCGATGAGCCCGAGAAAGTTCGGCTGCTGCACGATCACGGCGACGGGTGCATCCGGACCGGTCATCGCGGCCAAGGCATCGAGACTGGCACGACCATCGGCGGTGCCCGTCGGGACCAACTCGATGCCCTGGTTGCGGATGATGTTCGAAGCCGCATCGAGATAGAGGGGGTGGCAGACACCCGCGACCGCGATTCGACGAATCCCCCCGGTCTTGTGCGACGGATGCGCCCGGTTGGCGCGTACCGCCATGAGGACGGCTTCGCCCAGCGCCGAACCCCCGTCGTATACCGACGCATTGGAGACATCCATCGCGGTAAGGGCGGTGATCATCGACTGGTATTCGTAGATGAGTTGCAGGGTGCCTTGGCTCGCCTCGGCCTGGTAGGGCGTGTAGGCGGTCATGAACTCGCCCCGGGCGGCGATGTCCCAAACTGCTGCGGGAATGTGGTGGTCGTAGCAGCCCGCACCCATGAAGCAGGGTCCCGTTTCGTCGCGGCGGGCCCGTTCGGCCATTTCGGCAAGCATGGTCATCTCGTCGACGCCGTCGGCCAGACCGCTGAAGTCGGCGGCCATGAGGGCGGGCTCGATCTCGTCGAAGAGGGCTTCGATCGAGGGCGCGCCGATGCGCTCGAGCATCGCCCGGACATCTTCGTCGGTGTGGGGTATGAAAGGCACCGGATGCCCCTATGACCGTCGCGCGTCTCTAGCCCGCATTTCTCACCAGCCGCTTGGTGC
>CAZJRX010000067.1:0-6073 GCA_964548145.1 uncultured Pseudomonadales bacterium
ATTGCTAGTCCATGCCCATGCCGGGCACACTAGGGGCGACCCTTGTGGTCGCCCGTGCCGGGCCACCAACGCCCTGCGTTCGCGGGGACGGGACGCCACAAGGGCGTCCCCTACGATGCCCCGGCGATGTGTAGCGTTAGTGACCACTCACCACAGATTTGTCGTACACCCCCTGAGCGTTGGCGACAACGCCCCGTTTGATGGTTCTGCTATGCTCGCGAGCTATGCGTTACGAGTCCAACCCGAAGCACTCCGAGCCATGGCAACGGGGACGCCGGGGCACCCTATGCCCGCCGGACGTACGCCCTTTGGCACAAGAGCTACTGGATGCAAGCGTACTGGTCGGATCGAAGCGTTACGCGACTCACCGTGGAATGGCTTACTGTGCCCAGGGCAATCAGGCCGATGTTTGGCACGGGTACCCGATAGGCTGGAAATATGTCCCCTACGAGTTGCGCCGCGATTGGCGCCGCAATCGTGAGGTGACGGGCCGCGACATTAGGCGGCACTGGGACTGAACGCACCATGCCTACGCGGTGGGAACGCCTGGCGGGGGACACGGATGTCTTCGCGGTCAAGGTCGGCTTCATGGACGATCCGGATGAAGGTCGTGCAGTCGATACCGATCTCTGCGTTTCTTGGGGCGCATTCCAGATCTGGGTCCAAGGTACGAACCTCTGTGCGCATTTGGAGGAAGGTGAGACCGTCGAGTCCTCGCACTGGTATCTGCTGCCGTTTCTGGAATGGATCGCCAACTCCTGGGATCCATTGCTGCACGAGGAACGGCTGCCTTGCACGAACAACGCCGCCGACGGCTGGACAGCGCTTCGGAGGAGTGCATTCCCAAGTCCGGCGCTCGACGAGGAGGAGGAGAAAACGTGGGAAGCGTCGTGGCAGCAGTGGTGGTCGCGCCATGCAATGGCCGCCGCTAGTGAAGGGGGCATTTTCCCAGATGTCGTCTTTCGCCGCTTCCGTGACTTGGTCGAGGTCTCCTGGGGTCACTGCCGCCCAGTAGGCATACCGGAGCACGTGACATTCTTGGCCAACGGTCCTGAAGCGGCTCGCCTAAAGCCCAAGGACGTGGCGGAGCCCCTGTATGAGGTCGTCAAGGCGAGCGCCGACTACCTATCTCGAATGTCACCGGTCTCTTCCAGGGTGAGAGACCTGAATCGAGCGATTCGTCGTGTTGCCACGCGCCGCGTTGATCGCAGACTGATGTGGCTTGCCGGGGCCGGTCCAGACAACCGGTCGGTTCAGCGTGGATGGAACCGGGCCAAGCGGTGGTTCTCGGAGCTGCCGCCGGTGCAAAGGAGTGCACTGCTGGCAACGCCAAGCAGTTCCCCACTCATCATCGACGGGTCTTGTCATGCAGCCTTGATGTACGGGAGCGTCGCGCCGACCATCACCAAGGAGGACATGCTGACCCTGGCTAGCACGATGATCGACCTACACTCCACGAACGGTGAATCCGATGCGTTGGCAGCAGTCTGCCGCGCCGTTCCCCTAGACACCGGCGACAGGCCATGGGCGCAAGGCTATGAGCTCGCCCAAGATGTCCGTGACCTTTTGGGTGACACGCACACACTCGACGTCAATGCTGTGCTGCGCCAACTGGGTGTCGAGATGGTGCAGATCGAGCTGGCCGACACGTCCATACGTGGCGTTGCGTTCGCCGGACCGCACCATCGGCCCGGAGTCGCCTGGAACTCGTCCTGTCCGTTCAATGAGAACCCGGAGGGCCAAAGGTTCACGGCAGCGCACGAGCTATGCCACATCCTGTTCGACCGTGACATCGGCAGACGCCTCGCCGTTGTCAGCGGGCGATGGGCCCCTCTAGGCATCGAACAACGGGCCAATGCGTTCGCAGCGATGTTCCTAATGCCTGCGGAAGTGTTGAAAGGTGTCGTCCTCGGCCTGAACGAGCCGATTGCCTCGGCGAGCGGTGTGGCTGCTGTCTCGCTACGCCTTCGCACCGGGTTCGCTGCTACCTTGTGGCATCTACACAATCTCGGGTTCATTGATGACTTCGACCGTCAACGAGTCCAAGCAGAGCGGGACTCGGTCGCAAGCCAGTCGTAGGCTGGGACGGACGTGCGTCGCCTTGCGCAAAGTCAACAGGGTCACGGTCTGTCACCGCCTCCATTCGGAGTTGCGGCAGCCGCCTAGCACCTCGATGGTTGGCAAGACACGGATCACCGCTGGTGGGCTTCGGTCGCGTTGCACCCCGCTGTCGGCGGGCGGGTAAGTCACCGAACAAGAGATTGCGCTGCCGACGAGGTTGGTGACGACAGAAGAATGGCCCTAAACCCCATCGCCTACACCGAGAACGTCGTCCGCAGCTTCCTGCGCTACCAACTCACCGCCTACCCGTTCGCCGATCCGGGTCTCCACGCCCAGATGCGGGACCTGCTGTCGTTGGATCACACGCGCCAGTCACCTTTGCTGGAAGGCCCCTACGTCAGCCTGTCGCGCCCCTTCCGCAGGGGTGCCGCAGTCGAAGCCCTTGTCGACCAAGGCGTTCTTCACCCACACCTGCGCGAGCGAATCCCCGACGACATCACGCACCTCTACAGCCACCAGCAGCGCGCCATCGAGGCCATCGCGACAGGCAAGGCAACTCTCATTTCCACGGGCACGGGCTCTGGGAAGACGGAGTGTTTCCTCTACCCCATCGTTAGCCAAGCGCTGAACCTGCGCGACGAAGACGCGGCCCCGGGAATCAGCGCTGTCATCGTCTATCCGATGAACGCACTGGCCGAAGATCAGCTCATGCGGCTGCGCGGCTTGTTGGCCGGCACCGGCATCCCGTTCGGCATCTACACCGGACGGACGCCTGAGCGACAGGCGCAGGTTGTCGGGTATCAGCTTCCTCCAGGTTCGTCGCGGGCCGACTACCACGCCAGGCTGGCTCGCGCCCGACAGGAGGGCACCGGCGAGACCATCTATCCCGCCGAGGAGGTTTGCTCTCGCGAGATGATGCGGACACCGGGGCGACAGCCCCGCATCCTGCTCACGAACGTGAAGCAGCTTGAGCTGCTGCTCACGCGGCAACAGGACATCGAACTGTTCGCCGATGCCCGGTTGGACTACCTCGTATTCGACGAAGCGCACACCTTCACTGGTGCGTTGGGCGCGGAAACAGCCGTGCTGATCCGCCGCCTCCGCGCCTTCTGCAATGTGGATCCAGCCGCAACGCGCTGCATCGCAACATCCGCCACCATCGTCGACCGCCAAAGCCCCGAGGCCGCCCGGAACTTCGCAGCCCGGTTCTTCGGCGTGGACGCGAGTTCCGTAGCCACGATTGGCGAGGACTACGAACACGAGGTTTGGGCGGAACCACGAACCGTTCCGCCGACGCCTAGCGATGATCCCGTGGCGGTACTGGAGCGAGCCGTCCAGGCCGTGGAGGACGACGAGCCGGATGGGGAGCTTGTTCGCGATGTCTATCGCTCACTGGGCCAAGCAGACCTAGGCGACGGACACTGGCAATCCGCACTGTACGACGCCCTCGCAAGCAACGAGATCGTCTTTCGTCTCAACGAAGAGTTGGCCAGCCCCCGTCCGCTGGGGGAACTTCCACCGGCGTTGGAACAAGCCGTCGGCCGGCCTGTGTCAGAGGCGGAAGTGCTCGCCTGGTTGACGCTTGGCGCGGCCTCACGGCGCGACAGTCGGCCACTCTTGCGACCGGTCGTACACGCCTTCGTCCGCGGGATCAGCGGCGCCGTCGTGTCGTTTCCCGGTGACCGGCACGGGCCTCGACTCTGGCTCGCAGCCGAACAGATGGACGGAGGCAAGGGGCACGAGGCCACTCATTTCCCCGTCACAACCTGCACGACGTGCGGCCAGCACTACTTCATCGCCCATCTCAAGGACTTCGATTTCACCGGGAGCACGCCCACCGGCGGGGATGCCGGAACCGACGGCACGTACTGGGAGGCGTTGGCGGAGAGTCAGGGTGGCAAGCGGGTCGTCTTGGTGGATCGCCTGATCGGCGCAAGCGACGACGATGAAGCGCCGCCTCACGCCCGCACCGCGCCACTGCACTTCTGCCGGCACTGCGGTACAGCACATCCGGACGCGGTCTCTCGGTGCCGGCATTGCGGGGAGACGTCGCCGACCGTGCGGCTTTGGGCCGTCAAGCAGAACAAGAATAACCCTGGCCTGTTGACGAGTTGCCTGTCGTGCGGCGCGCTAGGCGGCCGGCGCGCCGGTGGCCACTACCGCGAACCCGCCCGAGAGGTGCGGGCGATCAACGTGGCCGACGTGCACGTGCTGACGCAGGACATGGTCCACCACGCCCAACGCCAACGTCTGTTGGTGTTCTGCGACAACCGCCAGGACGCAGCGTTCCAAGCCGGATGGATGAAGGATCACGCGCGCCGCTTCCGGCTCCGCGCGTTGATGGCGGACGGTATTCAGGACGGACACCGGTCCATCGGCGATCTCACGGCCTACCTGGACGATCTGATGGAGGACGACGAGACCCTTTCACGGGCTTTGCTTCCCGAGGTCTGGGCTGTCGCCCGCCGTGAAGGCGGCGGTGGACGACATGAGCAGGAGCGGCGCAAGTACCTGCGCTTTCAAGTGTTGCGCGAGGTCGCCCTGTCCTCACGCCAAGCCCTGGGCCTGGAGCCTTGGGGGCGAGTGAAGGTGGAGTACGACGGGCTGGACGCGACGTTGCCGTGGATTCAGGAGCACGCGCACACCTTGGGGGTCTCGCCCGAGAATCTTCGCGAGGGCGTCGCGAGTGTCCTCGACTACCTACGCCGGCAAAGGATCCTGCACGACCCCGAGCACGAGATCTTCACCAAGTATTGGATGGAGGGTAATCGCGAGATCCAACAAGGCTACCTGCCGAGTTTCCTTAGCCCCAAAGCGACCAAGCTACGCCGTGCCGCCAACGAGAAATCGGAGCTCGTGGCGCAGTGGCTGAGCGAACGCGGCGACACCACGATGCGACAGATCGCCGGCAAGTGGGGTGCCAAACCGGACGCGGTAGAACCATTGCTCGAGAGCCTGTTCGGCTTCCTGGTCAATGCAAGGCTGCTGTCGCCCGTACGGCTCAAGGGATCCCATGGCCGACCGATACCCAATGTCCAAGGCGTCTACCAAGTCAACGCCGACAAGCTCCTCCTGAACCCGAACAGAGGCGTTCGGCGCTGTCGAGTGTGTCGCCGGACGACCACACGCCAAGTTCCTTACGGTCGATGTCCCGCATGGCGATGCAAGGGCGTGCTCGAGTGGGAGCAGGAAACCGAGGACAACTACGACCTTCAGTTGCTGGACGGCGCCTATTCCATGCTGCGCCCTGAAGAACACACGGCGATGGTCCCGAACGAAGAGCGCGAGCGGCTGGAGAACCTTTTCAAGGGGTCGTCCGACGCCGTGAACTGCCTAGTGTGCACGCCAACGCTGGAGCTGGGCATCGACATCGGCCAACTGGACTCCGTGCTGATGCGCAACGTCCCCCCGCTGCCGGCGAACTATTGGCAACGTGCTGGGAGGGCCGGTCGTCGCCACCGGATGGCCGTGGACGTCACCTACTGCCGGCCCGTTTCCCATGACCGCGCCTACTTCGACGAACCGACCAAGCTCTTGGCCGGCAGAATCGATCCGCCTGCGTTCAATCTGCGCAACGACGTCATGGTCGCCAAGCACGTGCACGCCACGGTGATCGCCGAGTTGTACCGATACGGCCGAGACCCGGCATTGCGAGAAGACGAACGGCAGGGGATCGACGACACGCTGCGCCGATGCCTACCCCGCCGCGTGGAGCCGTACCTCTTCGAGGACGACGCGATTCGGCAGGCACCTTTCGACTTCGCTGCCTTGCGCGACCTGATCGATCGCCACGTGGTTGACGTATCAGCCAAGGTGCAGGTCGTATTCGAGCAAGGTTGGCCCGATGGTGACGCGGATGTCGTTGAACCGGCCGTACTACGCGGGCATGTGGAGAACTTTGTCGACGAGCTGGAAGGCGTAGTCGCCCGCCTGCGCCGTCGGCTTCGGTGGGCGATGGATCAGATCGTTCGGCTGAATCGCGAGCGCGAGACCCGAGGCACGCTGGCACCGG
>CAZJRX010000067.1:6083-14688 GCA_964548145.1 uncultured Pseudomonadales bacterium
CGTGCTCGCCGCAGAGGGATTCCTGCCCGGCTACGGTCTGGAAGTCGGCGCGGTTGTCGGCTGGGCGGACATCCCTTTTTGGCAGTTGGGTGCCATGTCTTTCAGCCTGCCCCGCCCACCGGCGACGGCGTTGCGCGAGTACGTTCCGGGCAACCTCATCTACGCGAATGGCCACAAGTTCGTCGCCCGCCGCTTCCACCGAGAACCGGGGCAAGAGAATGCAGAGATGCCGTTCTACGAAGTCTCCTTGGAGCGTCAGGCGGTCAAGGAGACCTCCGGCGCGGGCTCGTCATTCGGCACCGTGATCCAAACGATGGCCGTGTGCGACGCCGATCTCATCCACACCTCGCACATCTCGGACGAGGAGGATCTGCGCTTCCAGCTTGGCGTCGCTGTCTACGGTCTCGAACGCGACCAGCACAATGGCGGCGAAGCGTTCCGCTGGGGCACCGCATCGGTTCAACTACGCCGGGGCGTTCGGATGCGCCTCGTCAACGTCGGCGCATCTTCGGCCATCGCGGATGGCGACTTCGGGTTTCCAGTGTGTACGGTCTGCGGCCAGAGCGTGTCCCCGCTTGCTTCCGTCCGCCAGCACGAAGAGTTCGAGAAGGCCCACGCCGAGCGGTGTGGCCGGACACCGCGATCCATTGGCTTCCACGCGGAAGTCGTTGCGGACGCGTTCTCGTTGCCCACCTGCGCCAACGCGGAGACCGCCTACAGTGTCCTGGAGGCGCTGCGTTTCGGCGCAACGCGCGTACTCGACATGCACATGGAGGACCTGCAGATCCTGGTCATCGGCCACATCGATCGCGAGGAGGTGACCGCACTATTGTGGGATCCGATGCCTGGGGGTTCGGGACTGCTGGATCGCATGTGCGAGCGGTTCGACGATGTCGTGGCCATAGCCCGGGAGGTAGTTGAAGACTGCCCGAGCCGGTGCGAGTCCTCATGCATCGACTGTCTGCAGACCTTCCGCAACACGTACTACCACAACCGGCTCTTCAGGGAACTGGCGCTGGAGAAGCTCGACGAATGGGGAAGTGCATTGACGTTCGAGCACGACATTCCGCCGATGCAGCCCGACCAACCGGCGGACGACGACGCCATGCCCGTGAACGATGCCGAGACCAAGCTTCGGCATCTGCTCATCGCGGCCGGTTTTGGCGAGGGCATCCGCGGCGAACAGATCCAGCTCGGCAATCCGTTGGGAACGACGACGCCTGATGTGATCTACCGGGCTGAGGACGACGGGCCGGATGAGGGGGCCTGCATCTATCTGGACGGGCTGAGCCAGCACCTGCATGGCAATCCCGAGACGGCCGAGCGGGATCGCGAGATTCGGACCTGGCTGCGAAACAATGGCTACGTGGTGATTGAGATTGCGGCCAACGAGCTAGACGACGTTGATGCGATGGTGAGGCACTTTCGGCTGCTGGCGGGATACTTGGGGAGACGGGATCTGAGACGGATGGTTCGGGAGGATCGGTCTTGGTTCGGGGGATCGCCCTAGCGTTTTGAGATCCGGCCATCTCTACAGTTGAGCCAAGTCTTGGATGCGACGGGGGGCGGTCAGCCTCGACGCCGGATCACCGTCGTAGGCGGAGCTCGCTAGCCGTTGCCACCGGGGATGTCGTTGGTAGTTGCGAGTCCCAGGTCAGCCGGTGAGAGCTCGTCGAAGGCAGCTAGGGTCTGGATTTGGCTCTGTGGGACAACGCCCGTTCGATCTGGTCGAACACAGCATCCAAATGCGTACCGAGATCTTCAGCCAGAAACCGAAGGACCAGATACCCGTTCTCTTGCAGCAATGCGTCCTTGAGGCGAACACGCCGGTACGCGTCGCGGTCGGCGAGATGCTGCGGGCCGTCCAACTCGATCACGATGCGGGCTTGCGCGTCGAGGAAATCCACTTCCATGTGACCCTGTTCGCCGAATGGGATAGGCAGCCGAATATTGGGACGGAATCGACCGTTCGTAGCCGGTGCATCCTCCAAGCGCCGTAGCAGGAAAGCCTCGCTCGCGCTCCGAACCCTTTCGGCGTCGCTGGCATCCGTCGTGATCTCGTCGACGAGTTGAAGAAAGAGATCGGCCCCGGGTGCGTCCACCCGATCACGCGCGAGACGATACACGCTCGACTGGAACTGTTGCTTCCAGAGATCGTGCGCCGGTAGCTGCACATCGGCTGGCCAGCCAGGCACGGCGCTGGCCGGGCGCTCGACCGTGTAGCCCTGGGCCTCGTAGGCACGGCGACGCTTTTCGAACATCCGCGCCAGCATCGGCGCGTCGAGGTCGGCATAGTCGTACACACGCACTTCGCGCTTGCCCTCGTGCAGACGGTGTAGACGCCCGACATACTGCGCGACCGTGCCGCGCCAAGACACGGGCATGGTCAGGAACAACGTGTCCAAGTGTGGCTCGTCGAACCCCTCGCCGACGAATCGGCCCGTGGCTAGCAAAACCTGACGCCCTTGTTCTCCACCGATCCTCGCTAACGCGGACGACAATGCCTTCGGGCGCATCCCGCCGCGCAGCATGACGACATCGAGTTCAGCATCCGTGAGGCGACCGGCAAGGTCATCGAGATGCTCCACACGCTCGGTCAGAACCAGCGGCGCACGACCCTCGCCGGCGCAATCCGCGATATCCCGGCAGATCGCCTCGTTTCGGGCTTCGTCGGCGATCAACTGGCCACACAGGCGATGGAATTCCACGCGGGGATCGGCCTCGGCATCGCCGCTTGGGACAAACCCCGTGGGGCGCACCAGCACGCGCCGCGCGAACGGTTGCCCAACCACCGGAACCCGACCGTCGGCGCGGTGGCGAACCGGGCCGCAGTGCAGACAGATGATCGGATGGTGGCCATCCTTGCGTGCCATCGTTGCCGTCAATCCGGTCACGTATCTCGCCTTTGCGCGGCTCACGGCCAGCTCGAAACTGCGGGCCGGAACATGGTGGCACTCGTCGACGATCAAGAAACCGTAGTCTGCAATGCGGTCGTCCACTTCGCCCTTCTTCACGAGACTCTGCAGCAACGCGACGTCCACCACGCCGGTGAGTTTCTTGCGCCGTCCGCTCAGTCGGCCGATCCGATCCGCGCCTACGTCGAGAAACTCCGCCAAACGGTCGACCCACTGCTGCAGCAGTTGTTCGCGATGCACGACGACGAGCGTGTTGACGCCTCGCTGGGCAATCAGCCAGGCGGCAACGACTGTTTTGCCGAATGCCGTGGCCGCCGCGAGAACGCCGGTGTCGTGCGCCATCATGGACTTCGAGGCAGCCTCCTGATCGGGGCGAAGCTTGCCTTGGAATCCGACTTCGAGTTTCTGACCAACGCATCTTTGGTCCGTCTTGGAGATCTCGATTCCGAGCCCCCGGAGCACCTCCTCCGCTTCCCGAAGACAGCCGCGCGGCAGACCGAGATAGTTCGGGTCGTCTTCCACGCAATCGACGATCCGCGGCTTCCCGTAGGTCGGCAGGCGCATGGCTTGAGCACGATAGAACTCCGGGTTCTGAAACGCGCCCAAGCGCATCAGCCGAGTGATCAACGCAGGCGGCAGGCCCGCCTTAGCAATATACACACGGTCAGCCAAGACCAATTCAACGGTGTCGGGAATCGGCCCGACGACTGGCGGAACCGGCTGCCGCCGCGAAGGTGGTGCCAACCACGGCGCCATGGCGAAGGCATCGTCCTCGACCACGGCGGGCACACCCACGACACGTCCTTCGCGTTCCGCACGGGCGACAAGGGCCTCCGCGTCGGCGCGACAGACCCTACCCAACGCGGAGAGGAACGCCCATTGGTCGGGATGGGCATTCAGATGATCGTCCACGAAAACACTGTTGCCGGCGTGACGGGGGTGGCGTTGCAGCGGCAGGGCAATCAGGTTCCCGAAGCCACCGCGAGGCAATGTATCTTGGCTAGGAAAGAACCGGTCGTATGAACGAAATCCCAAATCGGGGCGTTCATCCATGGCGGCGGTAAGCAGCATCGTCCCCACGCGTCGGGCAAGCCCCGCAGGCACCGCTTCCTCGAAGAAGATCCAGACATGGCCGCCGTTCCCCGAACGGGAGCGCTCAAGCGCAGCCGGAACGTCACGGCCGATACAGGCATCGAAATAGGCCTGGGCATCATCGGCCCATGTCCGGCCGTCGAAATCGACGGCCACGAAGTGGCAGCTTTCGTCTAACAGCATCGGATAGACACCCATGACGAATGGCTTGCCCCGGTCGTCCTCCCCGGACAGGTGCCAGCGGATTACATCGTCGGTGACGGGTACGAATCGGCGGTTTGGGCATTCGGCACACTTGATGCGCGGCTTCCCGCAAATGCCCGGAACCCACTCGTTGTCGCACGCGGGTGCGTACCCCGACCGGCCCGTGCGTCGGCTTTCGAACCGCAGCGGATAGATGTCCTCGCGGCCTCGAAAAAGGGATCGAAAGAGCGCGATCTTGTGGTTCGGAGTCGAGCGCCGATCAACCCTGGCGGTGTCGAGGGCTAGCACTTCGTCCATTGGTCATAGCGTAGCGAGATCGGCCGAGAGACACTACGCGGTCTCGACTAACCAGTGGTCGGTGTCGATTGTGTGCGGTCTTCCCCGAGCACTCGCCAGGTGCTCTTGTACCAGCGAGTCGTGGCCCGCGCCGAATCCGAGCATGGTTTCCTCGGAAACACCCCCGGAAACGTCCGCGAACTGAGGCCGCAACGCCGGTTCGATCACTTCGCCGTCCCGGCTGACGAACACGACGTCACCGCCCTCGACCGCGATGTGGAATGCGCCGTGATGCAGCAGCCGGTGATGGGCGCTGCACAGCAGCACGAGGTTGTCGAGCCGCGTCTCGCCGCCGTCGATCCAGTGCCGGATGTGGTGCGCCTCGACGTAGCGCTGGTGCGGACAGCCGGGAAAGCGGCAGCGGTCGTGGTCGCGCAGCTTCAAGGCCCTCATCAACCGCGCCGGGACGATGCGGCGCCGGCGTTCGAAGTTGAGCAGGTTGCGCTCGGCGTCCTGGATGAACTCCGTCAAGTCGGCGTCGCAGGCGATCTGGCGCGCGTCCTCCTCGTCGACGCCCCAGTCCCGATCGACGTGGTAGCGCGCGCCGCCCGCGGCCGACTGTTTGGCGAGTTCGTTGCGGCCGATGGTGAGCACCACCTCGTAGCGCTGGCCGGTGCGCCGTGGGCGTTGGCCCGGCCCGTTCGCCAGGTAGTGCTCGGCAATGTCCAAAAGCGCGTCGGCGTAGCGTTGCCCGGTGGTGGAGAGTTCGAACGCAAACGGCGCCGGCAGATCGAGTGCGCCCGTGGCTTCGTCTTCCGCATCGCGTGCGGCCGGGCGTTCCGTTTCCGCGGAAACGTCGCCGGGACGGTCGTCAACCAGGGCGGGTTCGGCGACTGCGGCGCCGTTCGCGCGTTGCCCTTCCCTAGCCGGCACGGCTTCCGCGGCACCGTTCGTCACCTCGTTCCGGACCGATCCGGGCTCCGTCGGCTCGGCGACGAATCCGGCATCCGCGGGTGCGGCGTCCGATTTCGCGGCAACGCGAGCGCAATCCGCCGCCAGCAGGGACTCGTAGTGCGCGTCGCGTTCGTCCGTCCGGGCATCGACGACCTTGCGCAGCGCCTCGACCACGAGCGCACCCCGCTCGGCGGGAACCGCCGCGGTGATCACGACCATGCCGTCTTCGTAGTGCCAGCTCAGACTCCGCCGTTCCTCGCTGCATACCCGCTCCCGGTCGCTCGCGCCCACCCGTTCGTGGGCCCTCACCAGGCTCTCCAGTTCCGCCGCGCTGCTGCGCCCGGCAATCGCCAGCAGCATCGCCTCGTTCTCCCGGTTCGCCACCCGGGTGATGGCCCGCACCTTGGAGTAGCTCAGGATCCCGTCGCGGAACGCCACGTCGATGCACGGCAGTCTGGCAAGCGCTCGTCCGATGCGGATGCGCTCGCGGGCGGCGCAGGGTCCGAGCCCGCAGCGGTGGTCGAGCCAGTTGCCGAGGTTGCAGTAGCCGCGTTCGTCCCAGCCGCGCCTCCGGTCCATGGCGGCGATGAGCTTGATGAAGCGCCAGTCGGCGTGGTTGATGTGGCCGGCCATGCGGGTGACGGCGCGACGCAGTTCGGCGGGATCGTCGGGGACGAAGTCGAGGTGACCGGGGACCACATCGAGGGTGGGGTGTTCGGGGGCATCTTCGGGAATGAGTTCGGCGTGTTGGGCGGTTTCTTGGGGGAGTTGGTACATCGTTCTTCGGTCGTGGATGAATATGAAGTTACTGTATATAATATCAGTGTACTAATCATGTGTCATTGTTTTTGTTGAATAATGTCCAATACAGCGAACAAACCGAGCAGGCATTCAAGCACGTACGCGGCAAGCGTAGAGCTTGCAGTTCAATCGCGTTTTGGTGTGCAAACCCCGGTAGTGGTCGTCACGCGATCCCCGCCGGCTAGAGGCACGGTGACGGATGAGGCGGAGAGCGTTTTCCACGGGCTCCGATGATCCCAAGCCCGCGCCGTTCAGGCTCATGTCACGCGGGAATGACGCTTTGTGTCCAGGCTCACGTCACATGGGACACGGCTGATTCTTGCCCGCCGCCACGGCGATCTGTATGGTGTCGCCGTTTCGCGTCTCCCATCGAAATCGGACCCGCAAACGGTCGCGAAATCGGTGGGACCGCTACCTGGATCCACTACCTCAAGCCGGGGACTCGAGGAGAGACCGACATCCTACCGCTCTTCCTGTTCGTCCTGGCCGTCACCTTGGTGCTCGGTTTCGTGCTCGTGCTGGCATGGTATGTCGGCTCGAAGGCGCGCCACGGCGGCGCCCGCACCATGCCGTTCGAGTCCGGGATCGTCCCTGTCGGCGAGGCCGAGGACATGCGGCTATCCATCGAGTTCTACCTGATCGCGGTGTTCTTCGTGATCTTTGATCTGGAGACCATCTTCATCATCGCCTGGGCGGTGGCATTCCACGATCTCGGCTGGCGCGGCTATACCGGCGCCAGCATATTCATCGTTCTGCTCCTGGCCGCGCTCTTCTACGAGTGGCGCACCGGGGCGCTGGACTGGGGCGTCAAGCGACGCATCCGCGGGCCCGGGCGTTACGCTCGCGCCGAAGCGGCGGAAACCGCGTAGGGCTCGATCATGGAATGGCGGCTAATAAAGACCGAACCCGGTGCATCGATGCAGGCGGTGAACGACGCCTACAACGAGGACGCGAGCCGTGGATTCCTGACCGCCAAGCTCGAGGATCTCGTTGCCTGGGGCCGCGCCAACTCGATCTGGCCGTTCAACTTCGGCCTGTCCTGCTGCTACGTCGAGATGGCCACTTCCCTAACGTCCCGGCACGACCTGTCCCGGTTCGGCGCCGAGGTCATCCGCGCGACCCCGCGCCAGGCCGACCTGATCGTGATCTCCGGCACGGTGTTCCGAAAAATGGCGCCGGTCGTGCAGCATCTCTACGAGCAACTCCTCGAACCGCGGTGGGTGATCTCGATGGGCGCCTGCGCCAATTCCGGGGGCATGTTCGACGTCTACAGCGTGGTCCAGGGGGCCGACAAGTTCCTGCCGGTGGACGTCTACGTGCCCGGCTGTCCGCCGCGGCCGGAGGCGTTCATGCAGGGCCTCACCCTGCTCCAGGAGGCGGTCAAGGGTACGCCACGTCCGTTGTCCTGGGTGATTGGCGACGACGGCTCGGTGGCCAAGTACAACGTCAGTCAGCGTGACTTGAGGACACCGGAGCGGATGCGGGCCACCGCTCTCGCCGAACCGACCACGGTCGGCGATGCGCCGCTCTCCGATTCCCTGCTGGGCAAGAAGCGCACCTAGCGGTGGCGTCGCGACTCGACGAGTGATGGCACCGATACGGCATCGAAACGCGACCCGGGCGAACGCCCGCCGCGTTCAAGGGATATAGCCACCGTGGCCGCAGTCGCCCAGGAAAACCGCGCCCCTGCCGGGAGCGACACGGCGTCGCGCGGCGACACCCATATCGCCGAGGATCTGGCGACGCATTTCGGTCCGGAGTGCGTAACGCAGGAGTGCGTCGACGGCATAAAGACCGTCTGGGTGCCGAAGACGCACCTGCGCCAGATCATGCGGTATCTCAAGAACGACGCGCCGGCCCGCTACGAGCTCATGTTCGATCTGTCCGCCATCGACGAGCGGGCGCGTCGCAACCGGGACGGCCAGCCGGCATCGGACTTCACGGTCTTCTATCATTTGATGTCGCTATCGTCGGACGACGACGTACGCATCAAGGTCGCGCTCGCCGACGGCGAGAGCATCGACTCCATCGAGTCCGTCTACCCGGTGGCGAACTGGTACGAGCGCGAAGCCTTCGACATGTTCGGCGTCGAGTTCGACGGCCATCCCAACCTGCAGCGCATCCTGACGCCGGCATTGTGGGAGGGTCACCCGCTGCGCAAGGAACACCCGGCACGGGCCACGGAGATGGACCCGTTCACGATGACGCCGGAGTTCCAGAAGGCCCAGCAGGACGCGCTTCGGTTCGTGCCCGAGGAATGGGGCATGAGTCTTTCCGCCAAGCACACGGACTTCATGTTCCTGAACCTGGGGCCCAACCATCCCAGCGTCCACGGCGTCTTCCGCATCGCCCTGCAACTCGAC
>CAZJRX010000068.1:0-6215 GCA_964548145.1 uncultured Pseudomonadales bacterium
GGCATCGCAATGCGACTCGAGTGAGGGCCTTTTCCCGCGTTCAATAGACTAGCGGCGGCATCGCGGCTTGACTCGAGTGAGAGCAATGTTCCGCGTCATGAGATTGGTTTCGAGAGGGCCGGGGGCCGTTTCGCGCGGGGCGGCTCCCACTAACGGGGGAAGGCGACGCGGGCGATAGCGATTCCGCTCTCGCCCGCGACCGCGTACAACAGGTAGACCTCCTCCCCCTCCTCGTAGATGGCCGGATCCCGCAGTTGGTTGACCGTGCCGTAGGCAACGCTGCGGACCGACGGCTCAACCGGCGCGTCCGCACCCTCCCACGGCTTCTCCGGACGCAGGACTTCCACCGCTTCGGATTCGGTCCATTCGGTCCAGTCCGAACGCAGATCGATCGTCGACAACAGGATGCGTTCGGGCGCATCACCCACCTGCGTCCAGAAAACGTACAGCGTCTCGCCGCGTAGCAGCACCGCCGAGTGGCGCATGTCGCGGTTGAAGAGCAGCGGCCCTTCCTCGAATCCGTCCAGCGGATCGGTCGACCGGTAGAACTGCCCCGGCATGGCCAAAGCATAGGTCATCCCCCGGTAGCGAAAGGCGCGCAGGTAGGTTCGACCGAGAATGTCGGCACGGGATTCAAACGCCACGCCATCCGCGGACACGGCGACACGGGTAACCTGGCGACCGACGGACTCCAGGCCGTGGTAGTACATGACGAACCGCCGGTTGCGCGGGTCGACGTGGACATCCGGCGAGGCGATATGCGGCGTCGTCATTTCGTGGTGTGCGCTGTGCAGGATCCGCCTGCCCCAATCCCGCTGACGTTCCTCGGCGGCGTGGAGGTCCCCCGCCGATACCTCGGGCGGTGTCTGTAGAAACGGCGTGTCCTCGAGACGCAGCGAACCGGGCACATGCACGGTCCAGGGCCCGGCGAGCTCATCGGCGTATGCCAGGCGGATGTAGCGGCCCTTGTGGTCCGCAAAATACAGGTAGTAGCACCCGAGCGGTTCGTCCACCCAGTCCGGCACGCGAACCAGCGATGGCCCCTGGATGTTGTCGCCGATGCTCGGATGGGACGCGGCGGAAACGATTGGGCCGTCGATCAGGCGGTCGACCATGGGCTTGGGTGGCGGCGGGGCTACCATGTTCAAAACTCCTCGTTGATCCGAGCCGCGACGGCTGCCCGGTCTATGTTGTGGACGACTAGGAAATCCGCCGTAGACACGTCGTGCTCAACCGCCTCACGCCCGCCATGACTCGACTCGCCCATGCCCCAGCCGCACCAACCGACCGATGGAGAGGGTACCAGCGGATGCGCGAACGGGCGATGTTCCGTCCGGACGGCACCCCACGCCGCGGGCGCTTGCTTCAGTCCTTCACCGGCGCGGGCGCATTGCCAGGCGTGTAGCCATCGGATAACGTCACGGGTTGTTTGGGATTGGCGGCCAAGTGCTCGATTCCCGCAACCTCGGAGGTCCCGTGAAGAAGCCCCTTGCTATCGGTTGTTGCGTTTTCGTTGCGTCCTGCACGACGGTACAGCAGCACAACGACTCCGCCATCGCCGCCGCCACCGTCGATGGCGACGTCCAGAAATCCATGACCTGCAACCTCTGCGTCGACTTTCGCCGCCTGGTCATCGTCACTCGCCCGGGAGGTCGCTGCGAGGTCTACTACGCGAAGAACGGCGAAGCCGAGAAAATCGCCGAGGGTAGCGACCCCGCCGAGTGCCAGACCGTCTACGAGCGGCGGGGAATCGATCTCGCAGACTCCGGGTTCCACTGCCGCTAGCGCGCGCGGTGGGCAAGAACATCAAGCAGGCGGTACGGGAAATCTGCCTGTCGCTGCCCGGTGCCGAGGAACGCGCGGCCCACGGCATGCCGGACTACCGCGTCGATGGCAAGGTCTTCGCGTCGCTCGCGGTCAACCACCACGGCGACGGCCGCATCGCGCTGTGGCTGCATGCGCCGCCGGGCAGCCAGCACCTCCATGTAGAGGGCGAACCCGCCTACTACTTCGTGCCGCCCTACGTGGGGCCAAGGGGGTGGCTGGGCGTGCATCTGAACCGGGGCAACGACTGGTACGCGATCGCGACCCGGGTGCGTGAAGCGTACGTGAATGTCGCTCCAAGGCACCTGATCGAAGAACTCGGGGACCTGATCGATATTGACCCGCCGACCGAGACCGTCGATCCCGTGGAGTTCGATCCGCTGGCCGCCCCCCATGCCCGGGAACGGCTCGACACGCTCCGCACCTTCGTGGCAACGCTCCCGGAGACCTCGGAAGGTCTGCAGTTCGGGACGCCGGCATTCAAGGCCGGCAAGAAGACCTTCGTGACCGTGTTCCGGCACGCTGGACGGATGCGCCTGCAGTTCTGGGTAGGACCGGAGCTGCAAGCGACCTTGACCGACGACCCGCGGTTCGTCATCCCCCGCTACATCGGCCACCGGGGCTGGATCGACCTCGACGTGGAGGATCGGGTCGACTGGGAGGAAGTGCGCGAACTCGCCCTCGGAAGCTACCGACATTTCGCCCTGAAGCGGATGCTGAAGGCGCTCGATCCCACGGTATAGGCCCTATCGGGCGGGCAAGGCCGTTGCCGATGGCGTCGGTGCGAAGTAGAGTCGTTGTCGAACTCGCCACCGGTAGAACGCATGGCCTTCAAACTCAACGTTAACGGGAGCGCCGTCGAGGTCGACGCTTCCGGCGACACCCCGCTCCTGTGGGTGTTGCGGGATCACCTCCAACTGACGGGTACCAAGTACGGCTGCGGTGGCGGCTACTGCGGTGCCTGCACCGTCCACGTCGACGGCGCGGCCACCCGGTCCTGCCAACTACCGGTATCCACGCTGCCGGGCAAGGCCATCCGAACCATTGAGACCCTGGAGGAACGCCACCCTGCACTGGTGAAGACCTGGATCGACAACAACGTCGCCCAGTGTGGCTACTGCCAGTCCGGCCAGCTCATGTCGGCGTCCGCCCTCCTCGACGGCAACGCAAAGCCGACCGACGCGGACATCGACGCCGCCATGGCCGGCAACATCTGCCGCTGCGGAACGTACGTCCGAATCCGCGCCGCCATCCACGAGGCGGCTGCCGCCGGGGGGGGCGAACGATGAACACCATCGCCAATCTCTCCCCGGAGGTCTCACGTCGCCGGTTCCTCGGCGTATCCGGCGTCCTGGTATTGGGCGCATCGCTGCCGGTGCGCCGTGCCTTGGCGCAAACCGCCCCGGCGACGTCATTCGAGCCGAGCCTGTTTCTCGCCATGGACGCCGACGGCACGGTCCGCGTGACCGTTCACCGCTCGGAAATGGGGCAAGGCATTCGTACCGCGCTCACGCAAGTGGTCGCCGACGAGTTGGACGCCGACTGGTCCCGCGTCGAGGTCGTCCAGGCCGAGGGCGACGTCAAATACGGCGACCAGAACACCGACGGTTCGAGAAGCATCACCCAGAACTACGATCGCCTGCGCGCCGCCGGCGCATCCGCGCGCCTGATGTTGCGCCAGGCGGCGGCGAAGCGCTGGGGCGTCGAGGTGGACGGTGTGACCGCCGTCGACCACGAGGTCGTGCATTCGGCAAGCGGCAGACGCCTCGGCTACGGCGAACTCGCCGGCGAGGCGTCGCAGTTGCCGGTCCCCGACAAGGCGCCGTTGAAGAAGGAATCCGAGCACCGCTACATCGGCAAGCCCGTGACCCATGTCGACGCTGGCAACATCGCCCGTGGCCAAGGCACGTTCGGCGCCGACTACCGGTTGCCGAACATGGCGACCGCGGTCGTCGTTCGCTGCCCGTGGCTCGGTGGCGGCGTCAAGTCCATCGGCAACAAGCCGACCGACGAACCAGGTTTGGTGGCGATCGAATCCCTCGACGCCGCACCGAGCGCCGGACCGATGTTCACCCCTCTCGGCGGCGTCGCAGTCGTCGCCGAAGACACCTGGACCGCGGTCCGCATCGCCCGGGGTCTCGACATCGAGTGGACCGGCAGCCCGAACCAGACCTTCGACAGCGACGCACTGCGCCAAGCCCTACGGGATGCCGTCATCAAACCCGGCATGCCGGTACCGGGGTCGGAGAAAGGCGACGTGGATACGGTGTTCGGCGCTGGTGGCACCGAACTGTCGGCAACCTTCGAGACGCCATTCCTTTCCCACGCGCCGATGGAACCACCGGTTGCGGTGGCGGACGTGTCGGACGGACGCTGCGTCGTCAATGCGCCGTTGCAGGATCCCCAGTCTGCGCGGCCCCTGATCGCCGCACAGGCCGGTCTGTCACCCGACAAGGTGGAGGTCACGCCGACGCTGCTCGGCGGCGCTTTCGGACGCAAGTCGAAGCCCGACTTCGCCCTGGAAGCCGTGGAACTCTCGAAGCGGCTGAAGCGGCCCGTGCGGCTGCAGTGGCTGCGCGAGGACGACATCCGCCACGACTATTTCCACGCCGCGAGCGCCCAGTACCACCGTGCCGTCATCGACGACGCGGGCATGCCCACGGCCTGGCTGCAACGCACGGCGTTCCCGTCGATCACGACCGTTTTCGCCGCGCAGGCGGAGCCACCCGCACCGTGGGAACTGGAAATGGGATTCTCCAACCTGCCCTATTCGGTCGACAACCAACGCATGGAGTCCACCGGCATACGCCCCGGGGTACGGGTCGGTTGGCTACGCTCGGTATGCAACATCTTCCACGCCTTCTCGGCCAACGTGTTCGCCGACGAGATGGCCGCAGCGGTCGGCCGCGATCCCATCGAACATCGCCTGGCGATGATCCCCGCGAGCGGCAAGCTGAAGCAGCCCGGGCAACCCGCGCCCCCGGGCCACGAGCTTGACTTCGCCCGGTTGCGGCACGTCATCGAACGGGTCAGGACGCTGGCGGAGTGGGACAAGCCGCGACCGGAGGGCGTAGGGCTCGGTTTCGCCGTGCACCACAGTTTCCGCTCCTACGTGGCAACGGTTCTCGAGGCGACGGTCGAGAACGGCCAGCCGAGGGTGTCGAACGCCTACGTGGTTCTCGACTGCGGCACCTACGTCAATCCCGACACCTGCGTGGCGCAGATGGAGGGTGCCGTCGTGTTCGGCCTGTCGCTGTCGCTCTACGGCGACATCGCAATGAAGGACGGCGCGGTCGTGCAGAGCAACTTCCACGACTACCCGATGCTGCGCATCGCCGACGCACCGGCCACCCAGGTCGAGATCGTGCCTGCGCAGGGCCGCCTACCGGCAGGCGTCGGTGAGCCCGGGGTGCCCCCCGTGGCACCGGCACTGGCCAATGCGTTGTTCGCCGCCTCCGGGACGCGGCACCGCACGTTGCCGATCCGCACCTGAGCAGATCCAGGAGGCCGGCGGCCGCGCCGACAATGCGGAAGTACCTCGCCGCATGCGTGTTGCTCGCGCTGCTGCATGCGGGGTGCGAGGAACCTGCGCCTCGGTTCGACGCGCCGCTGGCTTCGGGCGTCGTCACTCTCCCGTTGCGGGAGACGCAACAGTTCGACGCAATGATGTCGCCGGCTGGGCTCGAGGCCGCGTTCCGAGGCGGTGGCGGTCGAATCGCTGTCGACACGGCGGACGATAACGCGACGCTTCTCCTCGCCCATGTACCCCATGCCCTTTTCGAGCCGGTAATCCTTGGCGTCGATACCACGCCGCTCGATGCGTTGCTGCACGACGGCTACACCCTGGTGGTGGGCAGCGGGTTCGTATCCGTCTTCGATCCGGTCTCGCCCCTTGGTTTGCTGCAACTCAATGGCGAAGTACGCAGCGAACTCACGCCCCATGGCTATACGCGCGTCCTCGGTGTGAGAGACGGTGAACTGAGCATCATCGGGCGCCGCGACTACCACCGGGGACTGTTCGAATCGGCCATACAGGTCGGCCCGGGCGTCGTGGAGAAAGGTCGGCTTGACATCCTGCCCCGCGAACGCGAGTTGCCCCCCTATATCCGTGCCTTCGTCGCCACCTGCACCGACCGCTGGATCGGCGGCATCGCCCAGGCGCCGATGCACCTCTACGATGTCGGTGCCTCCCTCGTTGCGTATTTCGCGGCGAACGGACTCGACTGCGACGAACTGGTCAACCTCTCGGGGGACCGGGAAGCCCTCCTGGCGCATATCAGCGACGATCGGGGGAGCATCGCCTACTTCGGCAACCCGACGTTGCCGAAGGCGTCGGTGGTGGCGTTCCGGCAACGCACACCTGCCGCCGTCGTTTCGAACCACCGCTAGCG
>CAZJRX010000068.1:6225-13444 GCA_964548145.1 uncultured Pseudomonadales bacterium
TGAACCCGTCCGTCAACTTGGCGCTACGGCCAAGTGCGCGCAGGCCGGTGCGCTCGACCACCGCTGCGGGAACCGCCACCCAGAGAATCAACGCGACGATGATGCCCGGGACGATGAGGAGCAGCAAACCGATCGTCGTCGCGAATGCCACGACTACCGCAACGAGAATCGCCGGTAGCAACAGGCGTGCGGAATTCAGGAACGTCTCCGCAAAGCCGACGCTGCCGCCGCGCAGATGCCGCACCACGCCAAAAGCCAACCCCGCCTGCAGCCAGACACTACAGAGCAACAGGACGAACCCCTCGCGCATGCTGACCAATGCGACATCCATGAGCAGTTCCCGTGGAATTCGCGCCGCTTGCGCCGGATCAAGGACCACGGGGCTGTTCACACTGCTCGATTCCGGTATCAGCGCAACGGCGAACGACGGCAGGAAGACGATCAGCGATAGCGGAAAGAACGTGGACAGATTGTTGAAATACACGCGGAACGAGGTCCCGATGATGTCGCCCACCGAAAACGCAGTCACATCCCGCACGCTTGAAACTCCCACCTTGCCGTCATTCCTATCCTAGCGGGGGCACCCCAGCCCGACGAGTGATGGCCATAATACGGCATCGCAATGCGGTTCGAGTGAGAGCCTCTTTCCGCGTTCAATAGACTAGCGCGTCTCGCGAGTACGCGAGCCGTCCAAGAGCATTTCGACGCGCTGTGCCAAATGCAACCTGCGTGTGAACATCAACGGCGTTCAAGGAGTCTAGCGCGCCGCGCGAGCACGCGAGGCGTTCAAGAGCAACTCGACGCGCTGTTCCAAATGCAGCCTGCGCAGGAACATCGAGGATCGCTCAAGGATTCTAGCAGCACGGGCGACCACCCGAAGGGCGCGCCCGCAAGGCGCGCTGGAAGCGCGGTCCATCCGCGTTGTTGGCACCTCTCGACGTATGTCCAATATGCCTTCGAGGTGCCGCCTAGCGGACTGGACGCTTGCGGTCACGCTGACCCGCACATTTAGGGTTGACGGAGCACTAGGACCGTACCCGAACCGAAACCGGGCCGCTGTACAATCACGCCCGCTTGGATGAACGGGAATACACGTGCGGATTCCGGATAGCGCGCACAAGCGCAACTTCCACACCCATACCTACCGGTGCAAACACGCCCAGGGCGATGTCCGGGACTATTGCGCGACGGCCGTGGATCTCGGCATGGAGACGCTCGGATTCTCCGATCACACGGCGCTGCCCGATGATCGGTGGCTGATCGCACGGATGCCCTACGCCGAATTGGACGACTACGTCGCGGCGATCGACGCGGCCCGCGTCGACTTCCCGGACCTCGAGATTCTCAAGGGCATGGAATGCGAGTACATCCCGTCGTTTCGCTCGTTCCTCGAAGACGAGCTACTCGGCGAGCTTGGGTTCGACTACCTCGTCGGCGCGGCGCATTTCTTTCCCGACGGCGATGATTGGACCGGCACCTACGGCGGCACCCGGGACGCCCGGACGCTCAAGGCCTATTCCGACTACTGCATCGAGATGATGGAAACGGAACTCTTCGCATTCATTGCTCACCCCGACCTTTTCGGCAACTGCTATGCGGAATTCGACGCGGATGCCGCCGCCTGTTCGAGGGATATCCTGACCGCCGCGCGGGAGACGGGTGTCGGTATGGAAATCAACGCCTTAGGCTTGCGCAAGCAGGCGAGAAAGAAACCGGACAACCCCTTCCCCCTCTACCCATGGCTACCGTTCTGGGAGCTTGCCGCCGAATGCGACGCGCCGGTGATCGTCAACTCCGATGCGCACCGCCCGGAGGATTTGCAGGGCCGTACCGGCGATGCCCAGGGCATACGCATTCAGCTCGGGCTTCGCGAGATGGACATCGACGCCATCGGGCGCGGCACATCGATTCGCGCAACCACGTAGGCGAGCGGGTGGTAAAGCGCCAATGATCCTCCTCATCGACAACTACGACTCGTTCACCTACAACGTTGCACAGTACCTGGGCGAACTCGGGGCCGACGTAGTGGTCCATCGCAACGACGAAATCACCTTGGGCGAGATCGAGCGCATGGCGCCGGAGAGAATCGTGATCTCGCCGGGGCCGTGTACCCCCAATGAAGCGGGAATCTCCATGTCGGTCATCGAGACCTTCGGCAAGGAGGTGCCGACGCTCGGCATCTGCCTCGGCCATCAGAGCATCGGCCAGGTCTACGGCGGCAAGGTGCGCCGCGCCCGCGAGGTCATGCACGGTAAGCTCTCGGCCATCCACCACGGTGGCCGGGGTGTTTTCCGTGGCTTGCCGGCGGCGTTCGAAGCCACCCGCTACCACTCGCTGATCGTCACCGACGTACCCGAATGCCTGGAAGTGACGGCGTGGACGGCGACGGAACTCGGCGAGTCCGACGAAGTGATGGGTATCCGACACCGTGAACACCCGGTGCAGGGCGTGCAGTTCCACCCCGAGTCCATCAAGACCCCGGTCGGCCATCGGTTGCTGCACAATTTCCTGACCGGTCACTGAGGGCGACCACCATGCAGACTAACGAGGCGCTGGCACTATTAGTGGCGGGGAAGGACCTAGGCCGGTCCCAGACCCGGGCGGTCTTCGACACCATCATGGCAGGCGAAGCCACCCCGGCGCAGATCGCCGGCGTGCTGGTCGGCCTCAAGGCCAAGGGCGAGAACGTCGGGGAGATTACCGGTGCCGTGGAAGCCATGCGCGCCGTGTCGACCAAGGTCAACGTCGATGTACCCAACCTGGTCGATACCTGCGGCACCGGCGGCAGCGGCGATGCCAAACGGTTCAACATCTCAACCGCGGCGGCCTTCGTCGCCGCTGCGGCAGGTGCCCATGTCGCCAAGCACGGCAACCGGGGCGCGTCCAGCGCCAGCGGCAGCGCCGACGTGCTGGAGGCCGCCGGCGCCAACCTCGACCTCGAACCCGACGAGGTCGGCCGGTGCATCCGCGAGGTAGGCGTGGGTTTCCTGTTCGCCGTGCGCCACCACGCCGCCATGCGCCACGCCGGCCCGGTCCGCCGCGAACTGGGCATCGGTACGATCTTCAACCTCCTCGGCCCGCTCACCAATCCCGCCGGTGCCAGGCGGCAGGTACTGGGCGTATTCGCGCCGGCGTGGCAACGACCGTTGGCGGAAGTCGCCCAGGCACTAGGCTCACAGCGCGTACTCGTGGTGCATAGCCATGGCCTCGACGAGCTTTCGATCCAGGGCCCGTCGACGATCGTCGAACTGAACGACGGTGGCATCGACGCCTACGAGGTCGCGCCATCGGACTTCGCCCTGCGCGAGAGGTCGATGGATGGGCTCAGGGCGGATACGCCAACGGCGAGTCTCGACCTCGTCCGCGCCGCATTGAACGAGTCGAACGAAGCCGCCTCGGATATCGTCGCACTGAACGCCGGCGCGGCGATCTACGCAGCAGGCGTCGCCACGACGCTGGCGAACGGGGTCGTACTGGCCCAGGATCTCATTGCCTCGGGCCAGGCTTCGGAAAAGCTCAAGGAATTCGTCGACCTGACGCGAATGATGGGCGAGGCATGAGCCAGCCGAAACGGCTCGCCGCGCCTCCCGGCGGCATCCTCGCCGAGATCGTCGAGCACAAGCACGCCGAGGTCGCCGCTCGCGCCGCGGTGCATCCCCTGGCTGCGATGCGCAGGTCCGCCGAGGCCGCCCCGGCCACCCGTGGTTTCGCGCATGCCATCCGGACCCGCAACCCCGCGGTGATCGCGGAGATCAAGCGCGCCTCGCCCAGCGAAGGCGTCATCCGTCTCGATTTCGACCCCGCCGGGATCGCGAAGTCCTACGAAGAAGCCGGAGCCGCGTGCCTCTCCGTGCTCACCGACGAGCGCTACTTCATGGGCTGCCAACGACACCTTGAGCAAGCCCGGGACGCCACCCGGCTGCCGGTGCTGCAGAAGGACTTCATCGTCGATCCCTACCAGGTCTACGAGTCGCGCTCCCTGGGCGCGGATTGCCTGCTGCTGATCGCCGCGGCACTTGCACCCGCACGGATGGCCGAACTCGCGGGCCTGGCGGGCGACGTGGGTCTCGACGTGCTGATCGAGGTGCACGACCGGGACGAACTGCAAATCGGCCTCGGGCTCGAACCGCAACTTATCGGTATCAACAACCGCGACCTCGCCACCTTCACGACGAGCGTGAACACCACTATCGACCTTCTCGACGCGGTTCCCGACGCTGTCACCGTCGTCACCGAGAGCGGCATCAACACGCCCGAGGACGTCCGCGAACTCCGCCAAGCCGGCGTGCACGCCTTCCTGGTGGGCACCGCGTTCATGCGCGAACCGAACCCCGGTGCCGCCCTGCAACGGCTGTTCCACTGATGGGCACCATGCGCGCCCGCGTCAATTGGGCCGGCGATGTCCGCTTTGACGGAATCCCGGGCAGCGGGCACCGCGTCGCCATCGACGGCCCGCCGGAACTCGGCGGTCAGAACCTGGGCGTGCGTCCCATGGAACTGATGCTTCTCGGTGTTGGCGGCTGCACATCCTTCGACATCGTCAACATCCTTCGCAAAGGCCGGGAGGACCTCGTCGACTGCACGACCGAAATCGAGGCCGAGCGCGCCGACGAAGACCCCAAGGTGTTCACCCGGATCCATTTCCACTTTCGGCTGACTGGACGCGCGCTGAATCCCAAGAAGGTCGAACGGGCAATTCACCTCACCGCCGAGAAATACTGCTCCGCCTCGATCATGCTGGAGCGTGCCGGGGTCGCCGTCACCCACGACTACGAGTTGACGGAGGCATGACAAACCGACCCGCGACGGCGGGACTGCACCACGTCGCGCTGCATGCGCGGCGGTTCGAGAAGACCCTGGCCTTCTATACCGAACTCATCGGCATGACGGTGGAATGGCGACCCGATCCTGACAACGTCTACCTCACCAGCGGTACCGACAACCTGGCGATCCACCGCGCCGACGGCGACATCGACGAAGCCGGGCAACGGCTGGATCACATCGGTTTCCTCGTCGATACGCCGGACGAGGTGGATGGCTGGTACGCCTACCTGACGGCCAACGAGGTTGCCGTGCACGCCCCGCCGCGAACCCACCGCGACGGCGCCCGCAGTTTCTACTGCAGGGATCCGGAAGGCACGACGGTGCAGGTCATATACCACCCGCCGCTGGCTCGGCCGGCCGCTGCGGATTGATCGCCGCCGGCACCACCTACGTGGGCGGCAAAGCCGGTTCAGGTCAAATCCGGTAGGTGGTCTCGGTCATCACCTTCGAGACCAGCCCCATTGCGCCCTTGACGAGGCCCGGGAACTCCACGCCGCCGGCTCGGACCGCGTCCTCGCCGTGGCGCACTTCATCGGCGCGCATCTCGGTGAGGATGGCCCGACTGCGTTCATCGCCCGCAGGCAGCTTCTCGATATGGCGGTCGAGGTGGTGCTTGACCTGGTCCTCGGTCGCCTCGACGAACCCAAGGCTCAGGCGATCACCAAGCAGTCCTGTAACGGCACCTACGGCAAAGGAAGCGGCGTAGAACGCGGGGTCCAGGACGCTGGTACGGCCATCGAGTTCGGTGAGGCGCTCCCTGCACCAGGCGAGGTGATCCTCTTCCTGACGGGCCGCTGCGGCCAGCGACTCGCGCGTCTCGGCACTCCGCGCCGTCAATGCCTGGCCCTCGTAGAGCGCCTGGGCGCAGATCTCGCCGCAATGGTTGACCCGCATGAGACCCGCGGCATGGCGGCGTTCGGCAGTGTTCAACTCGGACTCGTGCTCCCCGGCGGGACTCGGACGATCGGCTTTGACGATCCCGGCAACGCTGCGCAGGCCGCGGTCGACTGAGGTCAAAAAGGTGTCGAGGTATGTCATTGCGTGTCTCCGCTACCCGAGGTGCGGGGCCGAGCTTACACCGCCACAAGGATGTCTGCCGGACGGCGTCCGACCCCTGTCCGACCGCTGTACGCGCGAAGGCGGCGCACCGATCGAGTCGCGCGGATTCCCGACGGTGGTGCCCGCAACGTGTCCCGCTAGACCACCGTGAATCCCTCCCGCATGAGCCGTGCCGCGATCACCAGCCGGCGCCCGGCATCCGTGCCTCGCAAGGCGACGGGCGAACCGGCGATCAGGCCGGAGAGTGCCTCTTCCTCGCGCACCGCCGACACCCGGTCGAGGTCGAGGCGCTGCGGCGGGTCGGTGTCGGGCGCCTGGTATTCGCCGATCAACTCGAGCACGTCGCGCGACGCAAAGGCGACGAGGACGCCGTCGCTCTCCATGACGATGTCGTCCGCCGCCGGGCAACTCGTGAGTGCCGGCGCCTCCGCGAAGAAATCCCCGGGGCCGAACCGTCGGCCACCGCCGCAAGCGGTGCCCTCGCCGACGACGAGAATACTGTCGATCATCTCGCCTGCCGCCACGACAAGGTCTCCCTGGCGAACGGCCCGGGGTTCGCCGGCGCGCAACAGGCGAGCCCAGGTGCGGGGCGGAAACCAGCGCATCACCGGACCGTCGAGAAGGGCGTGTATCCACCCGTCGACCGCCGACACGTCGGGGCCGGACGACGATCCCGGGTTTTCGAGAATCGCCCGGACCGCGGCGAGATCCACGGCGATGACATCCACCGAGGTCGCCGTGCTTATCTCCGCCTGATCGCCGGCCAGTTCGTTGAGCGACTCGCCGCCGGTCTCTTGCGCGGCGATCCGTTGCAGGCCATCCGCCCGGCGGATGGCGACCGCGCCGTCGACGAGGAACAATTCCCGGGTGGCCGGTTGTCCGGGACGTTGTAGCAGGCGCCGCTCGGGAAGTCGCAGACGATCCGCGTTCTGCTCGATGGCTGCGAGCGTGGCGGGCTTGAGCGATTGAAAGCGGCGGAAGTTCTTCAGTTGTTCGAGCACGGCGGCTACTCCTTGGATACGATGTCCCAAGAGTGCCGCGCCGCAGCGAGGCTGTCTGTCAGCCAGACGCCCGACCCAGTGCCCGAAATCCGATATCCCGGCGGTAGGCGATCTGCCGCCAATGGATAGCCCCGGCACGGCGGTAGGCCAGCTCCTGTGCCGAGGCGAGATCGTCGCCCATCCCCACAACGCAGAGGACACGCCCGCCAGCGGTGACGATGCCGTCTTCACCCGTCGCCGTGCCAGCGTGGAAGACCTTGCTCTCCGGGAGGTCGAAGTCGAGCCCGGTGATGACATCCCCCTTGTCGTAGGCCAACGGGTAACCGCCCACCGTG
>CAZJRX010000068.1:13454-14442 GCA_964548145.1 uncultured Pseudomonadales bacterium
CACGACCCCGAGCGCGGAACGCGGATCCCAGTCGAGGGCAACACCCGCGAGTCCGGTGCCGTCGACGGCCTTCAGGCAGACCCCGGCAAGATCGGAACGGAGTCTCGAGAGCACGGGTTGCGCCTCCGGATCGCCGAACCGGCAGTTGAACTCGACCACCTGGGGGGTACCGTCCGGCGCGACCATCAAGCCGACATAGAGGAAGCCCTGGTACGGCATGCCGTCGGCGGCGGCACCGCGCACCACCGGGTCGACAACCTCCGCCATGATCCGGTCGTGAACCGCCGGCGTGACCACCGGTGCCGGCGAATACGCACCCATTCCGCCGGTGTTGGGTCCGCGGTCACCATCGTCCCGGGGTTTGTGATCCTGGGAAGACGCCAGCGGCAGCGCCCGCTCGCCGTCCAGGATGCAGGTGAAACTCGCCTCTTCGCCTACGAGGAAATCCTCGACGACGACCCGCCTTCCGGCATCGCCGAAACTGTCACCGGACAGCATGCCGCGCACCGCGTCGACCGCTTCGTCCACGTCCCGGGCAACGACGACGCCCTTGCCCGCCGCCAGGCCATCCGCCTTGACAACCACCGGCGCGCCGTGGGCGCGGATATAGCGTTCCGCCGGCGCGAACTCGGCAAAGATCTCGCTCGCCGCCGTCGGTATGCCGTGGCGCGTCATGAACTGCTTGGCGAACGACTTCGACCCTTCAAGGCGCGCGGCCAACCTGGACGGGCCGAAACAACGGATTCCGCGGGAGTCGAAGTAGTCGCGAACACCGGCCACCAGCGGCACCTCCGGACCGATGATGGTCAAATCGACCGCGCGGGTTTCGGCGAAGTCGGCCAGTGCATCGAAATCACCGGCATCGAGGGCCACGTTGGTGACATGCTGTTCCGCGTCGGTGCCGGGATTACCTGGCACGGCGAACACCGCATCCACCGAGGGCGAGCGCGCCAGGGTCCACGCCAACGCGTGCTCCCGGCCTCCCGAG
>CAZJRX010000069.1:0-4862 GCA_964548145.1 uncultured Pseudomonadales bacterium
CTCCGGCTGGGAATCCGGCCCCGCCCAGTTGGGCTTCGGCGAAGGCGACGAGGCCACCACCATTACCCGCGGTGCGACCACCTTCTACTTCCGGCACGACTTCAATGTCGCGAGCGCCGGAATCGGGGGTTTGGATGTCACCCTACGTCGCGACGACGGTGCGATCGTCTACCTGAACGGCACGGAGATCGTCCGCTCGAACATGCCCACCGGCGAGGTCGGCTACGACACGTTCGCCCCGAACGCCGACGACGACGGACAGGACCTTCACGAATACACAGTGTCGGCCGAAGCACTCGTCGATGGCGACAACGTGCTGGCCGTCGAAGTGCATCAGGTCAACCTCACCAGTTCCGACCTCAGCTTCGACCTCGGCCTCGCGAAGATCGTCACCTCAACCGACGTCGACCTGGTACGTGGACCCTACCTGCAGATGGGTACGCCGTCCTCGATGGTCGTGCGCTGGCGCACCGACGGCTTCACCGATACCAAGCTCTCCTACGGGTCCGCGCCCGACAGCCTCGATACGACCATTGAGATGACCGCATCGACCAACGAGCACGAGGTGTCGATCACGGGTCTCGACAGCAGCACCACGTACTACTACGAGATCGGCAACTCGGACACGGTACTGGCCGGCGGTGACGACGACCACTACTTCAAGACATCACCGCCCGCCGGTGCCGACGTGCCGCTCCGAATCTGGGTCATCGGCGACTCCGGCGAGTGCGCGGTTGCCCAGCAGGCTTGCGTCGATTCCAAGGCCGTCATGGACGAATACCTCGCATGGACGGAGGACAACGACGGCCGGCTTGCCGACATCATCCTCATGCTGGGCGACAACGCCTACACCGACGGCACGGGCACCCAATACACGCGCGGCCTCTTCGAGGTCTACACCGAGGTTTTGCGCAACCATGTCCTCTGGCCGGTGCCGGGCAACCACGAGTTCGGCGCTTCCGACTCGCCCACCCAATCCGGGCCCTACTACGAGGCGTTCACCCTCCCCACGCAAGGCGAGGCCGGCGGCATGGCGAGCGGAACCGAGGCGTACTACTCGTTCGACTACGGCAACGTTCACTTCGTGGCACTCGACTCCCACGATACGGATCGGAGTGCGCCCCTGGTACCGATGCGAAACCCCTGCGCCGACACCGGCAGTCCGGGTGACATGTACAACTGGCTCTGCGAAGACCTAGCGGCCACGACCCAGGACTTTATCGTCTCGTTCTGGCATCACCCGCCCTATACCAAGGGATCCCACGATTCGGACTCGGAGGCACAGCTATTCGAGATGCGGGAGCGATTCGTGCCCGTCTTCGAGCTTTACGGGGGCGACCTGAACCTGACCGGTCACAGCCATTCCTACGAGCGGTCCATTTTGCTCGACTCGCACTACGAAACGTCGGAGACGTACTCCTTCAGGCGCCACGGCAAGGATACGTCGAACGGCCACCCGAATATCGGCGGCTACGAGAAGGACGCTGGCGCGAATCAGGGCACGGTCTACTCCGTCGTCGGGAGTTCCTCCAAGGTCACCGGCGAACTGACCCAGCACCCGATCATGGCCTCGTGGCATCACCTCTTAGGATCCGCAGTCATCGACATCAACGGTGCCCAGATGGACGCCTACTTCATCGACTCGGAAGGCAACGTGCGTGACACGTACCGCCTGACGAAACGGCTCGACGGCGACGGCGACGGTGTCCTGGACGGCGACGACAACTGCCCGGACGTCGCCAACGAGGACCAGACGGACACCGACGAAGACGGCGACGGCGATGCCTGCGACAGCGACGACGACGATGACGGTACGCCGGACGTGGTCGATGCTTTCCCACTCGATCCGAACCGCAGTGTCGAAGACACCGACCCCGGCGCGATGGCAGATCACCACGTACTGATGTTCCCCGCTGCCATGGATGCAACGCGTCAAGGCTTCGCGCGCGTCATCAACCACGTCGCGATGGCCGGTACGATCGAGATCGAGGCCATCGACGACATGGGAGTGGCATTCGGCCCGGTATCCCTGGATATCGACGCCAACGAGACGGTCCACTTCAATTCGACGGACCTCGAGGATGGCAACGAGGCGAAGGGACTGCCCATGGGTACGGGACCGGGCAACGGCAACTGGCGGCTCGTGCTCTCGAGTGAACTCGACATCGAGGTGCTCTCGTATATCCGCACGCCCGCCGACGGATTCCTGACCTCGATGCACGACGCCGTCCCGGCGGGCGACGACGGCCGACACCGCGTTCCGATCTTCAATCCCGGCAACAACATCGACCAGATGAGCCAACTTCGGTTGATCAATCCCGGCGACGGACCCGCCGAGGTCAGCATCACGGGGATCGACGATGCGGGCGCATCGCCGGGTGGCGCCGTCACGGTGTCCATTCCCGCCAAGGCGTCGACAACGCTCAACGCCGACGAGTTGGAATCCATCGGAAACGATGAAGGACTCGGCGACGGCACGGGCAAGTGGCAGCTATTCGTCGAGTCCGACGAGCCGATCCACGTCGTGAACCTCATGGCGCTCGCCCAGTCCGGCCACCTCACGAACCTGTCGACGGCACCGGCGAACGTGGATGCGACCGGCCACGCCGTACCGCTGTTCCCGGCGGCTTCGGACCCGCTGGGTCGGCAGGGATTCGTGCGCGTCATCAACCATTCGGCCGAGGCCGGCGAGGTCACCATCGACGCGTTCGACGACACGGGCGACACCTATCCGATGTCGACGCTGGCACTGGACGCCGATCAGACCGTGCACTTCAACTCGAACGACCTCGAAATGGGTAACGACGACAAGGGTTTGTCCGGTGGATCCGGGGCCGGCGAGGGAGACTGGCGCCTCGTCCTCGCAACCGACTTGGACATCGAGGTACTGGCGTACATTCGCACTAGGCACGACGGCTTCCTGACAGCGATGCACGACACGGTGCGAAGCGAAGGCAACCGCCACCGCGTCCCGACCTTCAACCCGGGATCGAATACCGACCAGGTGAGTCGGCTCCGACTGGTCAACGCGGGTGACGAAGCCGTCAATGCAACCATCTGGGGAATCGACGACCGCGGTGAACGGTCCTCGGGCACGGTCACCGTGTCGGTCCCCGCCGGGGCTTCGCGGACGCTGACCGCACAGGAACTGGAGGACCGCGACGAAAACGACGACAGCTACGACGGCGAACTCGGCGATGGCACGGGCAAATGGCAGATCATCGTGGAATCGGCGGAACCGATTACGGTCATGAGCCTGCTGTCGAGCCCGACGGGGCACCTCACCAACCTGTCGACGGCACCGGCGATGTAGCGCGCGGGGACGCCGTAGGGGCGTTGGGCGCGGCATGATTGTGGAGAGACGCGAGGATATGGAGTAGGGTTAATGGTGTCGATTGCGGCGGCATTCGCGTAGCGGCTGCCCTCGCGATCCAAGGGGTGACTCGCTGATGTTCGTCACGGGCAAGTCGATCGACCGGCGCACGTTCCTCAAGGGTGCGGGAGCATCGGTCGCCCTGCCCTTCCTCGCTGCCATGGTACCGGCGTTCAAGGCATCCGCCGCTACACGACCGACACCGCGCATGGGCTTCTTCTACGTGCCCAACGGCATTCACCCGCCGAGCTTCCACCCGGCCGGCGAAGGCGGCACCGATTACCGGTTCACGCCCGTCCTCGAGCCGCTGGCATCCATTCGCGAGCACGTCACGGTTCTGACGGGCTTGAGCAACATCGCCACCGCGCGGGGCGGCGGCGGTCATTCCAGTGCCCATTCCGGCTGGCTGAACGGGGCGCCCTCCAAGCAGACCGAGGGCTCGGACATCCGCGCCGGCAAAACCCTCGACCAGTACGCGGCCGACCACCTCGGTCGGGATACGATTCTGCGCTCCCTGGAACTGACCACCGAAGACAGCATCGTCGCGGGCTTGTGCGAACTCGGCTATAGCTGCGTCTACCGCAACTCCACCTCGTGGCTCACCCCGACCACGCCACTACCCCACGAGAACAACCCGCGCGCGGTCTTCGAACGACTGTTCGGCACCGAGGCCACCCCCGAGGCGCGGGCGCGGGAACTCGCCAACGACCGCAGCATCCTGGACTCCGTCGCCGAAGAGATGAAACGACTCGAACGCCGACTCGGCGTCGGCGATCAGCAAATCGTCAGCGACTACATGGGTGCGATCCGGGAAGTCGAGGCACGCATCCAGAAGATCGACAAGAACCAGAAGGACGCCATCGGGGCGGAATACGAGCGGCCCACCGGTATCCCCGAGGACTTCCGCGAGCACGTCAAGATCCTGTTCGACCTGCTGGTGCTCGCCTACCGCAGTGACATAACCCGGGTAAGCTGCACCCAGATCGGGCGGGAGAACGGCAATCGCAGCTACCCCTGGATCGGCGTGACGAGCGGCCACCACGGCATCACCCACCACGGCAACGATCCGGTCAAGATCCAGCAGCAGGTCACTATCGACACCTACCATATGACGCTGTTCACGGACTTCGTCGAGACCTTGCGAGACATTCCCGATGGCGATGGTTCGCTGCTCGACCATTCGCTCCTGATGTACGGCTGCGGCTTGGGAGACGGCAATACGCACAGCTTCAGCAACCTGCCGGTGGTGGTCGCCGGCGGGGCGACGGGCAATCACCGGGGCGGTCGGCACCTTGTCTACCCGATGGATACGCCGCTGATGAACGCGGGCGTCACCCTGCTCGACAAGGTCGGCGTCCACGTCGACAAGGTCGGCGACAGCACGGGGCGTCTGGCCCAGCTCTAGCGGCGGCACTTCAGCCCGACGAGTGATGGCCATAATACGGCATCGAGAATGTGACTCGAGTCAGCGTCTTTTTCCGCGTTCAAT
>CAZJRX010000069.1:4872-12531 GCA_964548145.1 uncultured Pseudomonadales bacterium
GCCAGGCATGAAGATCTCAGCCAAGTCGCCTGTCGCGCTGTTGGCCTCGGCAACGTTGCTCGCCGGTACCGCCGTCAGCGACGGGACGCCCTTGGTCGATGCGGCCAAGACAGGTGACCTGGCCCGGGTTCTAGCTCTTATCGACGCCGACCCCGCCGCCGTCAACCGCCCTGGCGTCGATGGGTCCACTGCGCTTCATTGGGCGGTCAACCAGAACCATCTGCCTGTCGTCGAGGCGCTGCTCGGCGCCGATGCCAATGCCAAGGCGTTGAACCGCTACGGCTTCCCGCCAATTTCGCTGGCCGCCATGAACGGCAATGCCGACGTCCTGACACTGCTGATCCATGCCGGTGCGGATCCTCGGGCAACGGTGCCGGGCGGCGAGTCCGCGATCATGACCGCCGGGCGAACCGGCGACCCGGACGCGATCCGCGTATTGCTCGCAGCCGGTGCCGATCCCAATCTGCCAAACGAGGCTGGCCAAACCGCGTTGATGTGGGCCGCCGCCGCGAACAACCCCCAGGCGATCACCGCCCTTGTGGACGGGAATGCCGACCTCGACACGAAAACCCCCAAGGGTCTCGACGCGCTCATGTTCGCCGCCCGTGCGGGCCGACGCGCCGCCACCGAAGCGCTCCTCGACGCCGGTGCGAATATCGGCACCACTATGGAGACCGGCGAGAGCGTCCTCGAGGCGGCCCTGGTCAACACCCATTGGGATATCGCCGACCTGCTGCTCGACCGCGGCGCCGACCCGAACCAGGCGGACGCCGGCTACACCGCGTTGCACCGGGTCACGGTACAACGCCAGATCATCCGTGGCGTGGTTGGCAGCGAGGAGGCGGCGATTCCCATCGGCTCGCTCGACGTGATCATGGACCTGGTGCGGAAGATGATCGCCAACGGCCTGGACGTGAACGCCCGAATGGCGAAGGACCGTCTGAAGGAACAGCGGTTCGTCAACATGCGCGATGTCCTGTTCCGGGTCGGCGCCACCGCGTTCCTGCTCGCCGCCAAGGAAGCCGATCTCGAACTCATGGAACTGCTGCTCGAAGCCGGGGCCGACCCGACGATCCCCACCTTCGACGGCACGACGCCCCTGATGGTCGCCGCCGGGCTCTACAGCGACACCGGCAACTACGGGCGCTTCTTCCAGCGCGGCTGGACTGAGATGGTGCACACGGCAACGAAGATGTGCATCGACCTCGGCAACGATGTCAACGCGGTCAACGACGTTGGCGACACCGCCCTGCACGGTGCGGCGTACCGCGGTGCGTTGGATGTCGCCCGGCTGCTCGTCAAGCACGGTGCCCGGCTGGACGCCCCGGACACCCGTGGACTGACTCCGCTCTCGGTGGCGACCGGGGTCTACTACAAGATGGGCATCTCCCAGAATCCCGGCGTCGCGAAGTTCCTGCGCTCGCTAATGGAGGTCCGCGGGCTGTCGACTGAGGTTCTACCGCCCGACATGGACCAACGCTGCCTCTACTGCTACCTGACGCAGTACGCCCAGTTCGAGGCCGCCAAGAAGCATGCTCGGGAACTGGAGGAGCGTTTCGCCAAGGAGCAACAGAGCAAGGCTTTCGCGGTGAATCGTACGCCTACAAGAGACCAGCGAGTCCCGTAGACATCCTTGAGAATTCCCTGGTCCGCAAGGCGCTTGATCGCTGTTTCGCAGTCGGCGACCGCCGTTATCTCGTCGATGAACAGCCTGCGGATCCTCGCATCGGGCGCGAAGAGGGCAACGGTGGATACGATCTGCCTTTCGAGGTCGGCAGCGTTCGAGAGTTCGTCGCCGTTCAGGAAATAGCCAGAACCCGGGCCGAAGCGTTCCACGGTCGCACGAAGCTCGAGTTCGAGCCACGTGCTTTTACCGTACTGCCGGGGCCCGCAGATCAGGATGATGCCAGGCTCGAGGGGCAGCCCCTCGAGCCCGAAAGTGAACCGAAACGTGCGAGCCCGCTGATCGTATTCCGTGATCCTCGGCCAAAGCGCTTCGCGGTGGATCTGCCCGACGGACAGCAGCCGATTCCTTTCATTAACGTCCATGGCGTTATCAGTATTAACGTTATGAACGTTAACATCAAGGTTGACTGCCGCGATGCAGTCGAACACCGCGCCACGGGACAACACGCCCCTCGCGTTCTCTACGGCGCAGGCCGGTATGCCCCTTAGGGCACCCCGTCGCCCCTGCCGACGTTCGGTACGGCGTCGTTTCGGCGGGAGGCGCCCGTCGCTGTCGCGTCGGCGGCGGCGATGTCTAGCCCGCATACGGCATCGCTAATGCGGTTCGAGTGAGAGCCTCTTTCCGCGTTCAATAGACTAGCGGGGGCACCCCAGCCCGACGAGTGATGGCCATAGTACGGCATCGCAATGCGACTCGAGTGGGAGCCTTGTTCCGCGTTCAATAGACTAGTAGCCCCGGTCGACGTCGGCGTTCTGTCCCCGATCGCGTAGCAGGTGGTCCATGAGCACCAACGCCACCACGGCCTCGGCGATCGGTGTCGCACGTATGCCAACGCATGGGTCGTGGCGACCGGTGGTGACGACCTCCACCTCGTCACCGTGGACATCGATGCTGCGGCCAGGCTTGGTGATGCTCGACGTCGGTTTGAGGGCGATGCTGGCGACGATATCCTGACCCGAGGAGATGCCGCCGAGCACCCCGCCCGCGTCGTTCGACCGGAACCCGCCTGCATCCCGTTCGTCGCGGTGTTCGCTACCCCGTTGCCGGATCGAGTCGAAGCCTGACCCGAACTCGACGCCCTTGACGGCGTTGATGCCGATCAGCCCCTTGGCGAGATCCGCATCCAGCTTCCCGAACACCGGCTCGCCGAGCCCAACCGGAACGCCGCTGGCCACCACCGTCACCTTGGCCCCGATCGAGTCTCCGTCTCGACGCAGTGCGTCGACAAACGCCGCGATGTCGTCAACGGCCCTAGGGTCGGGGCAGAAGAACGGGTTGTCGTCTACTGCATCGAGATCGACGACGTCGATCACGCGGTCGCCGATCTGTGCGAGGTAGCCTCGAATCGAGGTGCCCGCATGCTCCGCCAGATACTTCCTCGCGATCGCGCCGGCGGCAACCCACATCGCGGTTTCCCGGGCCGAAGCGCGGCCCCCGCCACGGTAGTCCCGCTGCCCGAACTTCGCCTGGTAGGTGTAGTCCGCGTGCGCCGGCCGGAACTGATCCTTGATCTTGCCGTAGTCCCGGGACCGCTGATCCACGTTCTCGATGGCAAGACCGATGGGGGTGCCGGTCGTGACGCCCTCGAAGACCCCGGAGAGGATCCTGACCGCATCCGGCTCCCGGCGTTGGGTGGTGTACTTCGACTGCCCCGGCCGGCGCCGGTCCAGGTCCCGTTGCATGTCGACTTCGGACAGCTTAAGACCCGGCGGACAGCCGTCCACCACGGCACCCATCGCGGGGCCATGGCTCTCGCCGAACGTGGTGAGCGTGAACGCCTGTCCGAACGTGTTCCCGGCCATGGGTCTAGTGTACCGTCTTCGAATTGCCTACACAGAACGCTCGGGTGTCGGGGCCTGCAACCCTGCTCGCAGAATGGAGGTCGTGTCGCAGTTGAAACAGGCACTTACGTAAGCGCCCGGCTCAACGCCGTGTGCGAAAGCCATGTCAATGCAGTTGAGCGGCGCGCTAGCTTACCGCACTCGTGAAGGCCCGATCCGATCCCCCATCGAAACAAAGACCCCGAAGCCGCCGCCGGGCTGGGGCTCGGCGCGTTCGAGTTCCAGCCAAACCGCATGCAACCCCGGAAACGCAGCGTCGAATTCCCGGCTTAGCTTTCCCGCCTCGCCCACGAGAACCCCGCCCGGGTTCAAGTGGGCATCGATGTCCGGGATGATGCGCCGCCACACATCGAGCCCGTCCACACCGCCGTCCAGTCCGTGCCGGGGTTCGTGGTGGAACTCTCTCGCCGCGTTGTCGAGTTCAGCCCTCGGCGCATAGGGCGGATTGCAGAGCACCAGGTCGTAGCACCGCCCGCCGAGTTCTCGGAAGAGGTCCGAGGCGACTACCTCGATGCGAGACGAGATCCCGGGATCGGTGTTGCGAACATTCTCCCGGGCGGCGGCGAGGGCCGCAGCGTCGTCATCCACCAGATCGACCGTGGCACTCGGAAACACGTGGGCGGCCGCGATGCCGATACAGCCCGATCCGCAGCACAGGTCCAGGATACGACCGGGCTCGCCGTCAAGCCACGGCCGGCCCCGCTTGGCGAGAACCTCCGCGATCGGCGAACGTGGAATCATGACCCCGGGCGGAACGTGCAGCCGCAGGTCGCCAAACCAAGCATCCCCGGTGAGATACGGCACCGGCACGCGTTCGGTAATCCTGCGCCGGAGGAGCGCTTCAAGGTCGCTGCGCAGTTGCGGCGTCAGCCGCCGACCGCGGAGTACGCCCTCAACCAGCCGCCAGGCTTCATCCCAGGCGTTGTCGGTACCGTGGCCGAATACGACGTCCGCCGCGACGAGACGGTCGGCAAACGCGCTGATCAGGGCTTCGACGTCGTGATCAGGGGGATTCTTGGGCACCCGGGATCACCAGTTCCAGGCGGTCCGGCGGCGCACCCTCCCGGGGCATGAATGCGCCGGCGCCAAAACCGCCGGCCTCGACGCCGGCGGCACCGAGCCGCGCAGTCGCCTGTTCGGCGCACCTCTCGGTAAGCCGCCGCGACGCCGTCGGGTCCGCAAGGCTTCCCAAGTGGCAGACCGCCACGAGCCGGCCCGCAAAGGGCGCCAACCGGGCCGCGAGTTCGTCAAGCGCGTTCAGGGCGCCGTCGCCAAGGTCGCCGGAACGGTTCGGTGCCGCATTTGAGATTACCGCAAATCCTCTTGAATTCAGAGACTTGACTAAGTCTTCTTCCAAACTCCCAGAGCTTTCCGATGAGACGATCGCGAAATCGACATGGGAGTTGACGCGCCGATTCGGCCGCTGAACCACGTAGACCGATACCAAGGCGGCACTGGCGGGATCAGCCAACCCGAGGGACGACCCGCCAACGGTGGCCGCGAGATAGAACTGGGCCGCGTCCGGGGCGGCGAGTTCCTTCACCCCGAACACCTGGTTGGCCCAGAGCGTGCTGTGGCCGCATTCCTGTCCCCGACAAGCGAAATCCACCCGTCCCCCTAGGTCGCCGATAACGTCTTTGTAGTGTTCGATAACGTCGTCGAGCCGGGTTCCACCGGGCGTTCGGTAGGTAACGCGGACGAGCCTGGCCGCCGTTCGAGTGCTGTGATCGATGCGCACCTCGCGCCGGACCCTCGCCACTTCGCCGGTGATATAGACGTAGCTGCGAACGTTCGTTTCCGGTGAGAACACCTGGATCCAAGCGCCAGGAAACCGCGTCATGCCTGCGGGGTCCGAGGATCCCGGGACATCCGACTGTGCGAGTGCGTTCGCTGCGGCGAAAAGCGAAACGGCCCACAGCGCCGAAGTTCCTGGCTTGTGCAAGGTCATTCCTGTCGGCTCCAGGCCGTGGGGGCGACGAATTCGACGTCCACTCGTTGCTCGCTGGACATAAGGCCCGAGATGATACTCCCCAGATCCGCCCCGTCGAACCAATGCATCGGCCAAGGGCATGTATACGCCCAGTTCGGCGCTCTTGGCGTGCACAACGCCGACGGTGTTGACGCCCTCGGCGAGTTTGCCGAGTTCGTCCATGGCATCGCGCAGCGAGGTACCACGCGCCAACCGGAGCCCGAGCTGGAAATTCCGGGAATAGGGCGATGTGCAGGTGGCAAAGAGGTCACCGACGCCCGACAGCCCGAGGAACGTGAACGGGTTCGCCCCGAGGGACACCGCGAAGCGCCCCATTTCCGCAAGGCTGCGGGTAACGAGCATCGCCAGGGCGTTCTGTCCAACCTGCAGCGCCGTCGCCATGCCGCAGACGATCGCGTAGATGTTCTTCAGCGCGCCGCCGAGTTCGACCCCGTATACATCGTTGCTGGAGTAGACCCGGAACGTCGGGCTGGTGAGGATATTCTGCACGGTTGCCCGGAGATCCTCGTGGCGGCTCGCCACCACCGTGCCCGTGTACCGGCCATCTGCGATTTCCTCGGCAAGGTTCGGACCGCTGATCACGCCGACCTTCGTAGCGGGCAGCACCTCCTCCAGAATCTGGCTCATGAGCCGGAACCCGGCCTCGATGCCCTTGGTGGCGCTGATGACGCAGGTTCCTTCCCTGACCAGGCCGTCGAGTTCGCGCGTGACCTCGCGGAAGGACGCGCTCGGAACGGTGACGAACACCACGTCGCTCCTGTCGAGCGCTTCGGGAAGATCCGAGGTCGGTTGGACCCGCTCGGCGAGGCGATGGCCAGGCAAGTAACGGCGATTCTCCCCGTGGGTCAGCATGTCGGCGAGTTGCGTCTCATCCCGCATGCATAGCTGCACGTCGACGCCGTTGCCGGCAACGATGTTGGCGACGGCCGTACCGAAATTGCCCGCACCGACGATCGCGGCTTGCATGCAGCGCCCCTACTCCAGCGGACCCCAGCCCCTGTAGCCGAACTTAAGTCGCCCCGGCGCTATTGTCCACCGCCGGGAGCCGGTGTCCGGGGCGACCGAGTGGCGTGTGACGTCAGCGCAGCAGGTCGACCAGCAGCTTGTTGACGCGTTGCACGTAGGCGCCGGGCTCCGCCACGCTGTTGCCTTCCGCCAACGACGCCTGGTCGAAGAGGATCGACACGAGGTCGCCGAAACGATCTTCGTCCGGTTCGTCCTTAAGACGTTCGAGCAAGGGATGTGTCAGGTTGACCTCGAAGTGAGGCTTGCTGTCGGGTGCGGCTTGCCCGGTGGCTTGCATGATGCGTCGCATCTGTATGCCCAGGTCGTTTTCGCCGAGCACGAGACAGGCCGGCGAATCGGTGAGGCGTTTGGATTGGCGGACGCTCTCCACACGGTCGCCCAGCACGTCGCCGATGCGTTTCAGCAGCGGTTCGTCGTCCGATTCGCCCTCGGCGTCCTTGGACTCGGTCGTCTTGTCGTCGGCATCCAGGTCCAGTTCGCCTCGGGTCACATCCTGGAACTTCCTGCCGTCGAACTCGTCGACGAAGGACACCCACCACTCGTCGATCCGGTCGGTTAGCAGCAGAACCTCGATTCCACGTGCGCGAAACGCCTCGAGGTGGGGGCTCGATCGTGCCGCCGCGTCTGAATCCCCGACGAGGTAGTAGATCCTGTCTTGCCCCTTCCTGGCGTCGTTGGCGTCGTCGCCCGAGCCCCGAGCGTCCTCCGCGTCGCCAGCCTGGGCTTCGTCAGCTTGGGCGCCGTCAGCCTCGGCGTCGCTAGGGCCATCCCCTTTCATTCGACCGATATAGTCCTTGAGCGATGTCCGCTGCGCCGGATCGGCGTCGTGGGTCGAGGCGAAGCGCACCAGGCCAAGTAGCTCGTCCTTGTTCGCGAAGTCCTCGCCGACCCCCTCCTTCAGAACGAGCCCGAACTCGTCCCAGACCTCGCCGTATTCATCGGCGTCCATCTTGCCGAGCATGTCGAGCACCCGCTTGGTCAGGGCGTTTTTGATGCTCCGGGTACGGTCGTCCTGCTGCAGGATCTCCCGGGAGACGTTCAGCGGCAGGTCGCTGGAGTCGACCACGCCGCGGACGAAGCGAAGGTAGAGGGGCAGAAACTGATCCGCTTCGTCC
>CAZJRX010000069.1:12541-14436 GCA_964548145.1 uncultured Pseudomonadales bacterium
TGAACACCCGTTGGACGTAGAGCTTCAGCCCCCTCGGCAACTCGCGGTTCCACAGGTCGAAGGGCGCGCGCTTGGGTATGTAGAGCAGGCTGGTGTATTCGAGCTTGCCCTCGACCTTGTTGTGGCTCCAAGCGGCCGGGTCTTCGAAATCATGGGAGACGTGCTTGTAGAACTCCTTGTATTCGTCCTCCGAGACCTCGTTGCGGGGCCGTGTCCAGAGCGCTTTCGCGGAATTGACCGTCTCGAGTTGGGAATCCTTGTCGTCGTCGCCCGCCTCCTTGGCCATCAACACGGGCACGCCGACATGGTCCGAGTACTTGCGCACCACCGAGCGCAGCCGGAAGCCCTCGGCGAACTCCTTGGCATCATCCTTGAGCGTCAACGTCACGCGTGTGCCGCGGGGTACGTCCGCGACCTCTTCCACGGTGAAATCCTCATCGCCCGAGGATGTCCAACGGGTGCCCGTCCCGTCGCCCGCCCGCCGGGTCAGCACCTCGACGTCGCGTGCCACGATGAACGAACTGTAGAACCCCACGCCGAACTGGCCGATCAGCGCGCTGTCCTTCTGCTGGTCGCCGGTCAGGGCACCGAAGAATTCCTCGGTCCCGGACTTGGCGATCGTGCCCAGGTTTTCGATGGCGTCGTCCCGGGTCATGCCGATGCCGTTGTCGGCAACGGTGACCGTACCGGCGTCCGCGTCGAACTCGACCGTGATCTTGAACTCCGGGTCGTCCGCGATCAGCGACTCGTCCGTGAGACTTTCGAAGCGCAGACGGTCGATGGCGTCGGACGCGTTGGAGATCAACTCGCGCAGGAATATCTCCCGGTTGGAGTACAGCGAGTTGATCATCAGGTGGAGGAGCTTGCGTGCCTCCGTCTGGAAGCCGCGTGTCTCGGCGGTCGCTTGGTCAGTCATGTCGTCCCCTTACCCGGCACGGCGGAGATATGGGGTTGGCGCTCGATTTTTCAAGCGATCCCCCTTGGCCGGGCGGCGTTGCGTAGCTGGGTGATCGAGGCGAAGACCAGCGTGTCGAGGGCGAGCCTGGTCGAGCCGTTCTTCGCGAACCCGACCGACAAGCGGATTCGGCGCGGCGTCTTCACCTCGGCGCCGCAACTCGCGAAGTGCCTGCGGGAGTATCCGAAGCGTCGCAACGAGAACCGCAGCCGCTGGTGTGGACGAATCCCCCGGCGAGATCATGGTGAAGGTCGAACGCGGCCCGACCGATCGGCCTCGGCGGTCTGAGGCGGAGCCTCGCTGGATTCCGTGAACGCCCTTGATGTCACAGGCAGGTTGCCTGTGGCACAGCGCATCGAAATGCTCTTGGACGCCTCGCGTACTCGCGAGGCGCGCTCCCGCACTCGGGAGACGCGTTCGGGTAGTCGCGAGACTCGCTAGGCTTCCCACCCCGTGACTTCGCCGATCGCATCGCCGATGTCGGCGAGGCTTTTGACTGTCTTCACGCCCGCCGCTTCCAGGGCATCGTACTTCTCCGCCGCCGTTCCCTTGCCACCCGCGATGATCGCCCCGGCGTGGCCCATGCGCTTGCCGGGCGGCGCGGTGACGCCGGCGATATACGCGACGACGGGCTTGGTCACGTTGTCGGCGATGAACGCCGCGGCTTCCTCCTCCGCCGTGCCGCCGATCTCGCCGACGAGCACGATGGCTTCGGTGGCCGGGTCCGCCTCGAACATCCCCAGTACGTCGACGAAGTGGGTTCCCGGGATCGGATCGCCGCCGATGCCGACGCAGGTCGACTGCCCGAAGCCCTGGTCGGTGGTCTGCTTGACCGCCTCGTAGGTGAGCGTGCCCGACCGGGATACGACGCCGACCCTACCGGGCAGGTGGATGTCCCCGGGCATGATGCCGATCTTGCACTGGCCTGGGGTAATGACGC
>CAZJRX010000070.1:0-14366 GCA_964548145.1 uncultured Pseudomonadales bacterium
GGCATCTACTACGACGCCGACACCCGGCTCGGCTCGTTCTCGTTCAGCCACCAGATGGCCCGGTTGCGCAAGTTCGAACAGGACCCGGGCGGCGATTCGGCCGTTCTGCTTGCGGCCCAGCAGGCGGGTACCCTTCCCGCGCATTTCGATGTCGGGGGATTCCAGGATCTGATCAGGCGCAACGGCAACCCCGAGTGGAAGATGTCAACGCGGCTGCGCTGGCGCTACGGGGCATGGGGTGCATCGCTGTCCTCGCTCTATGTCGGCAAATTCGTGCAGACGTCGTTGACGCTTGCCGATGGCACCGAGTGGGTGGTGCCGAGCATGCGGACGGTCAACGCCTACCTGGACTACCGCTTCGACGCCGGCAACTTGAGCGGTCGAATCCGCCTCGGCGGCCTCAACATCACCGACAAGCGCGCGCCGCTTGCCGACCGGTTCTTCGGCTATTTCGCGGACATGCACCAGGATCTCGGCGCGCGGTACTACGTCGAGTTCCGGGCCGAACTGGAGTAGCCCGTGCGCTGGCGGACTTGGCTCGCGGCACTAGCGGCGGCCGGGCTCGCCAGCACCGCCTCGACCGCGAATCGGTTCTGCGAGAACGACATCGCGCTGATCGATTCGCTGTTCGAAGGCGGTGCCTTCCACCGCTGCGGGTTGCGAACATATTTTCCAGACGAACGGATCGGTGCGCGACGGCAAGTTCGTCATCACCATTCGCGCCGAGGACTCGAAAGTCGTGGTGCCTATGCCCTGGTACGCATTCCGGGTTAGCCCAAAGCGACCTGGCGATGCCGTCGTGCTGATGGGCTTCGTCAACGCCTCGGCCAACCGCTTCTGGCCGAAGATCAGCCACGACGGTGAGATCTGGAAGAACCTGCCCGATGATGCGGTGGCCGTTTCGGCAGACGAAAAGCGGTTGGCCTTGCGGGTCGGTGTCGCCGAGGCGCCCGTGTGGATCGCGTCGCAGCAACTCGTAACGACAATGTACTACGACTCACTGGCGCGGGCCCTGGCCGGACGGACGGACGTGAACGTGCGCCTTTTGGGCCGCAGCGTCGAAGGGCGCCCCATCACCGTAGCCGAGACCAGTGGCAGGCCGCAGGCCCTCGTTCTGCTTGGGCGTCAACATCCGCCGGAAGTCACCGGCGCGCTCACGCTGCAGGCTTTTCTCGCCACGGTCCTTGCCGACAGCGAATTGGCCAAGCGGTTTCGGGCGTCGTTCCAGGTCATCGCCGTACCCCTGCTCAATCCCGACGGCGTGGCCGCGGGCCATTGGCGGCACAACGCCCGCAAGACCGACCTGAACCGGGATTGGGGGCCGTTCAGACAACCCGAGACACGTGCCGTCGAATCGCTGCTAGATGGCCTCGATGAACGCGGCATCGCGCCGCGCCTTATGCTGGATTTCCACGCCACGCAGGTCACCGACACCCATCTCTTCTACACCCAGAGACCGGAAGACGACGACGGCAGCGCCCATGCTTTCGCCGCAGGTTGGCTCGATGCAGTACGCGAAGGCCACCCGAACCTCGAGTTCACCCATAAACCGAGCAAATCGGAGCAGCCCAACGCCAAGAACTATTTCTTCAAGCGCTACGGGATTCCGTCGATTACCTACGAGACCGGCGACGAGGCGGATCCCGCCTGGATCACGGGCGCGGCGAGTGCCTTCGCGGAAGCGATGATGCGGGAGTTGCTCAAGGCGCCGTAACGGACGTCAGTCGCACACCTCGAGCACGACCTTGCCGAACGTCTGGTTTCCCGCGATCAGTTCGTGGGCCTCGTCCGCCTCGCCAATTGGCAATACCCGTTCGATCACCGGCTGGATCGTGCCGTCTTCAAGCAACGGCCAGACCCGTTCCTTCAACGCATCCATGACGGCCGCCTTGGCCGCAACGGACCGCGCCCGCAGGGTCGAGCCGATGATGCGCAAGCGCTTCACCATCATCGTCCCCAAGGCGGCTTCGGCATTCGCGCCGCCAAGTAGACCGATCACCACCAGTCGACCATCCATCGCGAGACTCGCGAGATTGGCCGCGAGGTAGGAGCCCCCCACCGGATCGAGGATGACGTCGGCACCGCGTCCGTCCGTCCACCGGCGGATCGCCGTCGCGAAATCGCCGCCGTGCCGATTGATACCGGCGGCCGCGCCCAACCCAACACAGCGGTCGATCTTCTCATCGGACCCGGCGGTGACGAACACCGGATTGCCGAACGCCTTGCACATCTGAATCCCGGCCGTGCCGACGCCGCTGGCACCGGCGTGGATCACGGCGTGCTCGCCCATTGCCAGTCGGGCCTCCATGAACAGGTTTAGGTAGGCGGTGGCGAATACCTCGGGAATCGACGCGGCTTCCACGAAGGTCAAGCCGGCGGGTTTCTTCAACACCTGACCGGCGGGCACAACCACGGTCTGCGCATAACCGCCACCGGCGAGCAAGGCGCACACTTCGTCACCCGGCACGACCCGTCGGACGCCGTCGCCCACGGCGGCGACCACGCCCGCGCATTCGAGACCGAGCACGGGACTTGCCCCGGCCGGCGGCGGGTAGCCCCCGGCGCGCTGGGCGAGGTCAGCGCGGTTGACGGCGGTCGCACGGTTCTCGATGCGTACCTGTCCGGGACCCAACTCGGGTTCCTCGGTGTCCTCCCACACGAGGTGCCTTTCTCGAATCTGTATGGCTTTCATTACCAGGCCATCCGCATCTTGACGCCACGCTCGTGTAGGTGGCGCTTCAAACCCGAAACCGTATAGTCGCCGTAGTGGACCATGGACGCCACCAGCGCCGCATCCGCCTTGCCATCGGTGAGCACATCGTAGAGGTGGTCGGGCTTGCCGGCGCCCCCGGAGGCGATGACGGGAATCCGGACGGCCTCCGAGAGCATGCGTGTCAGGCTCAGTTCATACCCTTCTCGCGTGCCGTCCGCGTCGATGGAGTTGACCACCAGTTCGCCCGCGCCCAGGCGCTCGCCCTCCCGGGCCCACGCTAGGGCGTCGATACCCATTGGCTTGCGTCCGCCGTTGATGACGATCTCGTAGCCCGACGGCATGGCTGCGGACGGCTCGACCCGGCGGATGTCCATCGACAGCACCACGTTCTGATCGCCAATGGCTTCGGCACATTCGGCGATGAGCGCCGGTCGCCGAACGGCTGCGGAGTTGACATTGATCTTCTCGGCCCCCGCCAGGCGCAGCTCGGTCGCGTCCCCCACCGAGGCCACACCGCCGCCGACCGATAGCGGGATGAATACCTGTTCGGCGACGGCTTCGACGACGTCAAGAATGATCCGGCGCCCCTCGTTGGACGCCGTGATGTCGTAGAACACCAGTTCGTCCAAACCGTCCAGATAGTATTCGCGCGCCTTGGCCACGGGGTCGCCGATGTTCCTGGTGTCGACGAACTTGATGCTCTTCGCGAGGTGGCCGTCGCGCACGTCCAAGCAGGCAATGAGGCGCTTGCTAAGCATCGACCCGACCGTCCCATTCGGCAAACCGCTCGAGCAGGCGCAGTCCCACGCCGCCACTCTTCTCGGGGTGGAACTGGGTTGCCACGTAGTTGCCCCGCCCCAGCGCCGAGCAGAACGGTCCCTCGTAGACCGACTCGGCGATGACGTCCGCCGAGTTGGCGGGAATCGGCCGATACGCATGCACGAAGTAGAACTCGTCGCCTTGTCGGATGCCGTCGAGTACGGGATGTCGTCGAACGACACGCACCGCGTTCCAGCCCATGTGCGGTACCTTCAGGTCCGGGTCGTCGAGCCGGAAACGACGAACATTTCCCGGCAGCAGTCCGAGGGTGTGCGTGTCGTTCTCTTCCGAGTATTCGAGGGATATCTGCAGTCCCAGGCAGATGCCGAGTATTGGCGTGCCGGACTCGAACGCATCGACGAGCGCCGTGTCGACGCCACTGGCGGCAAGACTGCGCATCGCGCTACCGGCGGCACCCACCCCGGGAAAGATGATCCGCTCGGCGGCGCGTATCCGCTTCGGATCGCTGGATATCTCGGCCGAGGCGCCCACCTCGCGGCAGGCCCGCTCTACGCTTTTCAGATTTCCAGCGTCGTAGTCGACGATGACGACCATGGGGAGGCGGGCGCGGGACTCAAACGCACATTCTACCGGGCTACCGGCTTACCCCGGCAACTGGATCTACCTCGTGGGTGTACGAAAGGCCTTGGTGGGTGGCGACCAACGCCGCGAAACGACCAGCGACCGGAGGAACGCCCTTGTGGCGTCCCCTCCCGTAGACGTAGGCGTTAGATGGCCCGACGGGCGACCACAATGCGCCCTGCCAGGGCGCGCGGTCGCCTCCACGAGGTTGTCGCCCTCGCCCACCACAGATTTGTCGTGCACCCTACCTCGTCGCAGCCTTGATGCGGTGTAGGAAGTCCGCCTCGTCGCGACAGTCGAGGGCCGCACGCATCAAGACCGGCCCCGGGACCGTGGCGATTGCACCGGCGTGTTCTTCGAGGCGTTTCGACATCGCGATGCCCCGGACCGCAAGGGCTTCGGCCAGCAATTCGAGGCGACCCTTCTCGATGCCTTCCCGCCGACTCTGGTCCCGTTCGACTCGCATGAAGGGATCGTCGTCCGTGCCCGTGCCGCCCTGCTCGCCAAGCGCCCGTCCTACGCGTCGCAACACGCCAACGGTCGAGGCGGACAAGGCGTCCTCGTTCAGCGCGGCATGGATCTCGGCCGCCGTCCAAGTCGGAAACGCCCGGCTCTCAAGCGTCTCCTCGTAGCCATCAGGACCCAGTACGCGAATCGTGAGGCCGGGTTTGCGGTTCGGTCGACTCGGGGCTCGATTCTCCGGGAACTCCACCCAGAGCTCCCGGAAACCCCACGCCTCGTAGAGGGCCATCTTGCGATAGCGGACGTCGGTGGTCAGATCCACCTCCAGGACGACATCCGGCAGGTCGTCGTGGCCAACCTCTACCGCATGGCCCAGGCAACGCACCTTGTGCGGGTGTAGGTAGAGGATCTGGTCCGCCTGCATGATCACGTGCTTCTCGCCTTGGTCATCGCGAACGAGCAGATCGCCCGTGCCATAGGACTTGATCGGTTCGCCGCGCACCGCCGCGATCCGCTCGGTCAAGCGGGCGAGCTCCTGCCCCGGCAACTCGTGGTAGACGCTGGTCGGCTCGCACACTTGCCACGCGATCTCGGTGTCGGCGTCCCAGTATTCGAAACGACACTCGTAGTCCGTGATCTCGTCCCGGGTGATGCGGATCGGACGGCAGCCGGGAAACCCGTAGGCCAAACCCTCATCTTCCCCCGACGGCACATCCTCCGGCACCCAGCCGTCCACGTGGTTGCTCCATCGCTTTGCCACCGGCTTGCCAGGCTTACCCGCTCCGCGCCCGGCGTTGACTCGATCCCGCGCCGCCTCTGCCATGCTTTCCTCCGCATTCTCCAATCACACGCCGCCACACTTCGGACCTAACCCTGCGCAGCCACGATGCGACGCAGGAAGTCCGTTTCGTCGCGACAGGCGAGCGCAGCACGCATCAAGACCGGACCCGGAACCCTGGCGATCGCATCGGCGTGTTCCACGAGACGTTTCGACATCGCGATGTCCCGGGCTGCGAGGGCTTCGGCCAGCATTTGGAGGCGAGCCATTTCGACCCCTTCCCGACGGCTCTGCTCCCGTTCGATCCGCATGAAGGGATCGTCGTCGGTACCCGTGCCTCCTTGCTCGCCGAGCGCCCGCCCGACCCGGCGCAGCACGGCAACGGTGGAGTCGGACAAGGCGTCCTCGTTCAGCGCGGCATGGATCTCGTCCGCCGTCCAGGTCGGAAACGCCCGGCTCTCAGGCGTCTCCTCGTAGCCATGCGGGCCGAGTACGCGGATCGTGACCCCCGGTTTGCGGTTCGGCCGGCTTGGCGCCCGGTTTTCCGGGGTCTCCACCCAAAGCTCCTGGAAGCCCCATTCCTCGTAGACTCCCATCTTGCGGTACCGGACGTCGGTGGTCAGATCCACCTCCAGCACCACATCCGGGAGGTCGTCGTGGCCGATCTCGATCGCGTGGCCGAGTTTGCGGACCTTGCCCGGGTGCAGGTAGAGCACGTCGTCCGCCTGCTGGATGACAGCCTCCCTGCCCTCGGCATCGCGGACCATCAGGTCCCCGCTGCCGTAGGACTCGATCGGCGCGCCCCGCGCCGCCGCGATCCGCTCCGTCAGACGGGCGAGCCGCCGTCCGGGCAACTCGTGGTAGATGCTGGTCGGCTCGCACGCTTGCCACGCGATCTCGGTGTCGGCGTCCCAGTATTCGAAGCGACCCTCGTAGTCCGTGATCTCGTCCCGTGTGATGCGGATCGGACGGCAGCCGGGAAAGCCGTAGGCCACGCCTTCATCTTCCCCTGACGGCACATGCTCCGGCACCCACCCGTCCACGTGGTTGCTCCACCGCTTTACCACCGGCTTGCCAGGTTCTTCCGATCTGCGGCGGACCGTGGTTTGATCCCGCGCCGGTTCTGCCATGCTCTCCTCCGCACTCTCGGTCCGACCTTCCGGCGATTCAAGCCCCTCGCCCCACCGACCGACCGGTCACGCGCCCGGGTTTTTCGTTCTGCGGCTGGCCAAATCGCGCACCAACCGGTCCGGATCTGTGGATGGTTCCGCCATGTCTGCCTCCACGCACCTGATGAAGCAACATCCGTGTCGGCCGCCGGCAACAACGCCATCACGCTGTGAGGATCGAATTGCAGCATGGGTAGTCAAATAAAGTCAACAAAAACAATAATTTCGTAGACTCATGTACGAGTGCGAGGCCAATTCGGGAGGTCGCCAACGGTCGCCGCGAAATGCTATTTTCGGCGTCCATGGACGGTCTCGACTTCCCGCCGCCCTCCGGCTGGCGGCGGGCATCCCCGGAAGCGCTCGGTTTCGACCCCGCTGCGTTGGCGAGGGCGCGCAACTACGCCGAGACGTCGGAGATCGACTGGCCCGTCGACATCGGCACCATGGTCTGCCGGGACGATCCGCCGCCTTTCAACCGCCCGATCGGTCCCACCAAGCCACGCGGCGCCGCGAGCGGCGTTGTCGTCAAGGACGGGCGGCTCGCCGCCGAGTGGGGAACGCCGGAGCGCGTCGACATGACCTTCAGCGCCACCAAGAGCTACCTCTGGGCCTGCGTCGCGCTGGCTGTCGAGCGCGGACTGATCGAGGGCGTCGACGAGTGCGTGGTGGACTACGTCGATGGCCCCCTGTTCGAGGGACCCCGGAACGGCAAGGTGACCTGGCGTCATCTCCTACAGCTGACCAGCGAGTGGTCCGGCAGTCTGTTCGGCATCCCCGACACCGTCGATCACAACCGCGGGGTCGGCCAGCCGACGGCCAAAAAGGGCGAACCCCGACATCTGCACCGCCCCGGTGAGTTCTGGGAGTACAACGATATCCGCGTCAACGCACTGGCCCTGGCGGCATTGCACGTCTGGCGCGAACCGTTGGCGGACGTACTGCGCCGCGAAGTCATGGCGCCCATCGGTGCCGCCGCATCCTGGCAATGGCACGCCTACGAGAACGCCCGTATCCGTGTCGGCGACGCGCTCCTGGAATCCGTTCCCGGCGGTGCCCACTGGGGGGGCGGACTGTGGATCAGCGCCTACGATCACGCCCGCTACGGCCTACTGATGCTCGCGCGCGGGGAGTGGAACGGTCGACGCATCCTATCGGAAGCATCCATCGACGCGGCCCTGGCCCCCTGCCCCGTCAATCGGCGCTACGGTTTTCTCTGGTGGCTGAACGGCGATCGGCAAGCATGGCCCCGCGCGTCGGAACGCGCCTTCGCCGCTATCGGTGCCGGCGGGAACCTGGTTTGCGTCGTGCCGGAACACCGCCTGGTTGTCGTCACACGTTGGGCTGGCGACGCCGCGGGGGTGGTAGACCGGGTGATCGCGGCATTGGAATGACGTCCGTGCAACAAACGCCCCAGGCGCGCAGCTAGCCGACCCGCTCGGGGTGCAATTCGCGTATCACGCGCATGGCGGTTGTTGCGGGACGGGACGACGCCAGACGGCTCGCACGCGCCCGCAAGGGGGCGCACTCGCCGTCCGGCCCCAGCCCCCACCGCCCCAGGACTCCGCGCCCTGCAACGGCAGGGAGTGCCGTTGCAGGGCGCAGACTCCTCGGCCCGTCCCCTACGCAGGCCGTACCACGAACAGCAGGTCGCCGGCGTTTACCTGTTGGCCGCCGCTGACGTTGACGCGCGTAATCTCGAAGAGTCGGTCAGGCTCGTAAAGCGGGGGTTGGTCCGGCGGATTGAAGTCACCGAGATGCACGGGCGCGAAGATCTTGAACGCCTCCAACTGGCACAGCGTCGCCGACGTCGCGACACGATCGCCCACGACGACGTATTGGGGTTCACTGGGCGACGGCGTGAGGTAGAGGATGCCGGTCGACGGTGCAAGCACCTTGAGCTCGTCGCTGTCTTCGATCGCGATGGATTCCCGGCCGATGGCACCGTCGGCCGCGCCGGCCGCTTCGGCGATCTCCGCCATCAACTCCCCGGCGTCGACGCGTCCCAATAGCTCCGGCAAGTAGCCCGTATCGTAGTCGCCGCGCAGAAAGACCTCGTCACGCAAGATCCGCTTGACCAAGGCGATGTTCGTGGCGATTCCGCGAATGCGAACCCGATCAAGATAGTCCGCGAGCTTCTGAGCGGTCGATGTCCGATCCGATCCGCGGGCAATGATCTGCGCGATCATGCTGTCGTAGTAGGGCGATACGAAGCGGCCCTCGCCGGCTGCGGCGATGACATCGATGCCGTCCTCCTTCGGAAACTCGCATTCGGTGATCGCGCCGGGGCTCGGCGCGAACGAAAGCTCGCCCGTGGACGACTCGACGACCTTCTCGGCGTTGATGCGCGCCTCGATGGCGTAGCCCTCGTCACCGATCGCCAAGTTCTCGATGCTCTGCCCCGCCGCGATGCGCAGTTGCTCGCCGACGATGTCGACGCCGGCGGTCCACTCGGTCACGGGATGCTCGACCTGCAACCGCGTGTTCATTTCCATGAAATAGACCTCGCCGGAGTCGAGGTCGTAGATGAATTCCACGGTCCCCGCCCCGACGTACCCGACGGCCTCCGCCAGGGCGGCCGCGTGACGCCGCACCGCCTCGTCGAGTTCGGCGGGCAACATAGTCGAGCCGGACTCTTCGATCACCTTCTGCTTGTCGCGCTGCACGCTGCAGTCGCGCAGCCCAAGCACCTGGGTCGAGCCATGGCAGTCACGCAGCACCTGGACCTCGATGTGGCGCAACGACGTGACGTAGCGCTCGAGGTAGACGTCGCCGTTGCCGAACGCGGCTCGCGCCTCCACCGAGACCCGGTGAAAGGCTTCGTGGAAGTCGTTGGCGGTTTCAACGACCTGGATTCCCTTGCCACCGCCGCCATGCACGGCCTTGATGAGCACCGGGTAGCCGATGGCGGCCGCGGTCTCGGCGGCGCGGTCACCGTCCGTCAGGATGCCATGGCTGCCGGGCACCACGGGTACGCCGTGTTCCAACGCCGTGGCAATCGCGTTCGACTTGTTGCCCATGGTCTCCATGCTGGCGACCGGCGGGCCGACGAAGTTGATGCCACGGGAGCGCACCAGTTCCGCGAACTGCGCGTTCTCCGAAAGAAACCCGATCCCCGGGTGCAGCGAGTCGACCCGTTCGTCCTCGGCGATGCGCACCACGGAACGGGCGTTTAGGTAGCTCTCGTCCGGGGTGTTGCCGCCGATGCAGACGACGGCGTCCTTCGCACCGAGCATGTCCACCGGCACCGACTCCATATCGGGGTCGGACTGCACCAGCACGACGCCGACGCCGTGTTTCTGGGCCACGCGGACGAGTTTCACCGCCGTGCAGCCCCTGGCGTGGACCAGCATCTTCTTGACCGGGCGGAACAGTTCGCGTTCGCTGAACTGCCGGCGCGGGGTTACCGCGGGCTTCTCCTGGGTGAGCACCCCCGCCATGATCCGGTTGACCACGTCCTCCACGGTTTCCTGGGGAACCGGTATTTCGGGATCGATCTTGCGTAGTTCGTCGTCGAGATCGGGCAGGAACGGGTGCTTTACGAGGCCCTGCATCGACCCCGCTTCGTTGAACAGGTAGTTGGACAGATGGGAGTCCGACGGCAGGTAGCTCGATACGACGATCTGCCCTGCGAAGGGCATGCTCGCCCCCGAGAAGTAGTAGGTCTGGACCAGCGGGTGGGTGACGAAGCTGGCCTGGGCGCCGCCGGTGCAGTCGCCGAAACCGAAAACGATCACCGGCAGGTCGTAGTCGCGCACGAACCGGGTGATGCGGTCGTTGATCGCCGCCATCGAAAACAGCGCCCCGGCACCTTCCATCGTCTGCATGCCGCTCGAGGAAATGAAGCAGACGATGGGCAGGTTCTGTTCCGCACAGGCAACGAGCAACTTGCAGAATTTCTCGGCGCTCGCCATATCGAAGGCACCGGCCTTGAACTCGAGATTGGAGATCACGGTGCCGACCCTTAAGCCGTCGGCACCGTTGTCGAAACGTCCGATTCCCGTCACCACGCCACAGGGTGCCGTGCCTTTCTGCAATGCGCCCTCGATGGAGACCCGCAGTCCCGGGAAACGGTGCGGGTCCGAACTGATGAGGTCGCCGTTCAATTCCTCGAAGTCCGTGAAGAACCGCTCGATGAACGCGCCGTAGCTGGTGGCCTTCGCACGCTTGTAGCGCTGCAGCGTTTCGCGGAGCAGAAGATCCCGATAGGCCTGGATCAGGCGATTCCAGAAATCCTTGCGGCGACCGATATTGCGCGGTGCGATGCGACCGTCGTAGCGCCGTCCCTCCCACTCCGACTGCAGGTAGGAGGCGAGCAGTTTCTCGAACAGGAACGTCACCACGACGAAGAGCGTGTCCGAGACGTGGGGCGAGGCGTTCTTCTTCCATTCCTCGACATCCCGGAAGAACCGGTTGGACCGAGGCATCTTAGAGGTTCTCGTGTACCAGTCGAAGAACTGCGTCGTGAAGCGTTGCGCGGCCGCGTCGTCCTCGGACAGGCCCTTCGCCGCTTCGGCCAACGCTGTTTCGATCAACCGGCCAAGCGACGACTTCGACAGCGCCCGCGTCGACTCCGCTTCCTCGGCGATGGATTCGAGATTGGCGATCAGGTGATCGTAGACCTGGTCGAACAGCAGCAGGTTTTCGCACTCCCGCGCGAAGTCATCCCGCAATTCCTCCTGCAGGACGACATCGACGACGGTCATCTCCGGCAAGGCCCGTTCCAGACCCTCCGCCTCCCCTTCCAGACCCGTGCCGAGGCGGTCGTCGAGGATCAGGCGGTTCGCCACGATGGTCGACGCCTCGCCGTTGACGGCACTGCGGGCTTGCGACGACAACGACCCGCCAAGCGCGGACTGCGCGAGGGGTCCCTCGGTGATCGCCATGTTGAGTTCGGCGGCGATCTGCTCGCGCAGATAGGCGTCGGACTTGTCGGCCACGTCACCGAAAAGTTTCATGCCTTCGTGGGTAAACCGCTGACGCAAGGCCGGCCCGAGCACGTCGTCGTCGCGGATCGCGTCGATCAACGCACGCGGCTCGCTGAGTTCCGAAACCAGGAACAGGTGCCGCGTCTCCGAGACGTTCTCGGCGAAGGACTTGAGCGAGCGGAAATTGCCCGACGCGTCGTTCTTCCATCGATTGTAGAGGTACATCCCCACGGTCGAGATGAGCGTCCGCCGCGCGTCCTCGTAGTTCTTGCGACGTTCCCCGAAAATGAACTGCATGATGCGTCCACGCTCGTCGTGGATCGTCTGCTTCCTGTCGACGTAGTTCTTCCAGGCCCGCGACAGGGAGTCGTCGTAGATCACACGGTCCGGATCCTGGAGCCAGCGCAGGAAGGTCTCGCGACGTTCGCGGTCGGTGCGCGCGGCAAGTTCGCCCGCCGGCAGTTGCTGTTCCGACAATCGTCCGTACGACTGCGTCGAGGTGGCCTTGATGCGTCGGCGTACCCGCAGGTAGCGCAGGTAGCGGTAGGCGATGCCGAACACGTTGAGGTATTCGGTGGGGTTCTTGGTCAACTTCAGCGCGGCACTGGCCTGCACCTTGCGCAACCGTTCGGACGGGTTCAGGTAGCGGCCGATGCTGCGCCGGTATTCGTCGAGCACATAGGGGTTCTCGCGCACGAAACGCTTGATCCCCTCCTCCACATGCTGGATGCCGGACACGATGGCCAGACGCAGGTTTTCGACGTCCTCGCCCGGAACATAGTCGATGATCGCGTCGATATTGCCCTGCCGGCGAAGTTCGTAGGGAGACAGGCCCACCTGCTTGGCGCACTGCTGCCAGGAGAGGTTCAGGCGTCGCGCGATGCTTGCCAGGCCCTTTGGCTGGATGGTGCTGAACACCCCATCCCGCAACGACAGGATCAGGTTGCTGGCGGCGAGCGGGATCGCGCCGCCCGAGTAGCCGAGGCCGTAGACCACGCCGAGATTCGGAACATCCGTGTTGGACATCTCCGCGATCAGGCGGGAAATGCTGTGCGACTGGTTGTTCTTGTTGGCAATCTCGTCACCGGCCGCCCCCGGCGTGTCCATAAGACTGACGATGGGTAGGGAGCGATTCGCGAACTCCACGATGGCTTGAGCGGCCTTCAGGTGGTGCTCCGGCATCCACTCGCCGCTGCGCACGGCCCGGTTCTGCGCAATGAAGCCGATGCGCCTCGGCTCGCCATCGAAGTCCATCTTGACCTCGGCGGCGTAGAACGGCCCGTCGCGATCCTCGTTCTGCACCTCGCCGAGTCGGCGAATCACTTCCGGTGCCGGAATACGCTGCGGGTCCTCGGCGTTGGCAACGACCGACTCGATGTACGAGTCGATGTCCATGTTGTCGAGTACTTCGGCCTGACGCAGTACCTCGGCCTCGGACAGCACGCCACGCAGCGGCGGATCGAACTCCTTCTCCGCCTCAGGCACCAGCGACGAGTCCTGCGCGAGGTTTTCCGCGATCAGGTACAGGTCGCCTACGGCGTTCGTTTCCATCGTCATACGCTTTGCGGGGCTGTCCGCATGCGGCTTCCCTTATCGCCTGCTACTTCGTGGTTAGAGTCTGTGCCACTCGCTCAAGTTGCCTAATCGCCGGGCGCTGTATGGTAGGGTGTGAACGATTCCACAAACTCGATACTAAATCCAGCGTGGGATTTCGACCGATTTTCGCTCCAAAATCACCGCGATACCCAATATGTCCAACCCCGCCGACCAGGCTCTCTCGATCGCAGTTTTGACCGTCTCAGACACCCGGGGACTTAATGAGGACACCTCGGGCAACCTCCTTCTCGACCGTCTCGAAAGGGCAGGCCACCGGCTTGCCGGGCGCCGGATCGTACGCGACGACGTCTACCAGATTCGCGCCGTGGTCAGTGCCTGGATCGCCGACCGGGAAATCGACGTGATCCTCTCGACCGGCGGCACCGGATTCACCGGCCGAGACAACACGCCGGAAGCCCTAGCACCTCTCTTCGACAAGACCATCGACGGCTTCGGCGAACTGTTCCGCCACGTGTCCTACGCGGAAATCGGCAGTTCGACGATCCAGTCCCGGGCCGTCGCCGGAGTTGCCAATGCAACCCTGATCTTCGCCATGCCCGGTTCCACGAATGCCTGCCGAACCGCGTGGGACGAGATCCTCGAAAACCAGTTCGACGCCGGTTTCAGGCCCTGCAACTTCGCCGAACTGCTGCCCAGGTTCCTTGAAGGCCGACCCACGGAGAGCCCATGACCGACCACGCCTACGTATTCGGTGCCAAACGCACGCCCATCGGCAGCTTCCAGGGCGCACTGGCGAACCGGACTGCCCCCGAACTCGGCGCCCACGCCGTGCGCGCGGCGGTGGACCACGCCAAGGTCGAGCCCGATGCCATCGACGAGGTGGTTCTGGGCTGCGTTGTCAGTGCCGGGGTCAAGCAGGCGCCGGCTCGCCAAGCCATGCGCCTCGCCGGCATTCCCGACGCCGTCGGCGCCACCACGATCAACAAGGTCTGTGGTTCGGGAATGAAGGCAGCCATGCTGGCCACCGACCTGATTCGCGCAAAGAGCGCCGCGTGCATCGTTGCCGGCGGAATGGAGAGCATGTCCAATGCCCCCTACCTGTTACAGAAGGCACGCACGGGTTTGCGGATGGGGCATGCCGAACTCGTCGACGCGATGTTCCTCGACGGTCTGGAGGACGCCGAGACCGGGGGCTCAATGGGCAGCTTCGCCCAGGACACCGCCGACGAACACCAGCTCACGCGGGAAGCCATGGACGGCTTCGCCATCGCATCCGTCACCAAGGCGCGGGCGGCAATGGCATCCGGTGACGTTGGTCAACGCCCTCGCCGCCCGTGGCGGCAAACGCGGAATCGCATCGC
>CAZJRX010000071.1:0-14205 GCA_964548145.1 uncultured Pseudomonadales bacterium
CCCGTCCCGGCGCGCCTTTCAGGCGCGTATCGAGAATGCTCCGCATTCTCGCGGCAACGACCGAAGCCGAAGGCTTCCGGAGCGGGCGACCACAACGCGCCTGCTCCTACGATTGGAAAATTCAATCGGTTGGGAACTGTTCCATGCAAGCTGACGAAGAGGTCGCCCGCTACTTCCCGGCGGCTCAAATCAGTGAGATACCCGACGATCTCTCGAAGCCGCGTCACCTTTTCAAAGCGGCCAGCCCGGAGCAGCGGCGCAGGCAGCTTAAGCGGTGCGCCGTCATGACACAGATCTGGAATGACAAGCCGGCTTGCTTTGATTGCGCAACGAGATGGGCCGCCGCAGCCCGACTTCGGGCCTCATTCAAGGTCCCGATCATGACGAGAATCTGGTGGAGGCGGCGGGAGTCGAACCCGCGTCCGCCGGTTCTCCGTCATCGGCTCTACATGCTTAGACCGTCTATTGTTTTAGCCCGTTGGCGACCCGGCGGGCAGGGCGCGTGTGGGCGAGCCTCGTTCAAGTTTCGCGGCTGCCTCCGAGGCGGCGGCGACCGCTATCCCGTGGACTTTTGCCCTCGAATCGTCGTCACGGGCGCCGATTCATCGAGGTAAGCAGCTTACGCTGCTAGTGCGTAGTTTTCGTCGTTGGCAACTATGTATAAGTTGCAGCGATTGATTAACGAGAGTCACTACCCTCTCGGCATGCACCTGATGACTTCGCAACCGCCGTCGAAGCCGAATCGCCCCCGAGGCAGCGCCGAAGACTTGCTCCTGTGGCACTGGGATGGGAATTCTAACACCAGCAGGATCTCGGCTCTCTTGTCCTTTACGCGTGCGCACAAGCGCCTCGAGTTCGGCAATCCGTCTTTGCTCTGCTTCCAACCGCGCCGACGCGCGCCCTGGCGCGTTAGGGTCGAGCGGGCGAAACAAGGGTCGCCCCTACGACGCGCGCCACCAAGGTCTGTCGCGAGCCCGACCGGACAAAGCCTTCTCAAGTGCCGGTGAATTTGGGCTTCCGTCGTTCGCGAAACGCAGCCAGTGACTCCCTACGGTCGTTGACCGCCCTGTTCCCGTAGGAAAGGCTCGTTAATTCGTAACGCAACGCGGTGGACAGATCGCATTCCATGTTGTGCTGCAGCACGCGCTTCGATACGCGCAGTGCCAGCGGCGGCCAACCGGCCGTTTGCGATGCAAGCTCAATGGCCCTGTCTAACAGCTCGTCGTGTTCCACCAACCGGTCCAGCAGGCCGATGCGATGGGCTTCCTCGGCCTCGACAGCGCGGCTTGTGTAGATGAGGTCCGCTGCCCGGGAGTAGCCGACGATGCGCGGTAGGAAGAAACTCATGCCCGAGTCGGGCGACAGGTTGCGCTCGATGAAGACGGTCTTGAACCGGGCTTTCTCGGATCCGACGCGCAGGTCGCAGGCGAGAGCAAGGCTCATGCCGGCACCGGCGGCGACGCCGTTCACCGCTGCGATGACCGGCTTGTCGAGGCCGTACACGGCTAGTGCCTGGCGCCCCACCCAGCCGAGCTCGTCCAGATGATCGTTCTGGGTGGGTGGCTTGACCTCGCCTCCGCCGGTCAGATCGGCACCGGAGCAGAAGCCCCTTCCGGACCCCGTGACAATCACCGCGCGTACGTCGTCATCGGCCTGAACGCTCGCCACGGCATCGAGCATCGCGTCGCGAATTTCCGAGTCCAACGCATTCAGCTTGTGCGGGCGGTTGAGCGTCAGCACGGCGACATGGTCGTGCCTCTCGATCAGCAGAACATCAGTGGACATCGTGAACTCCAACCGACTCGGGGGCGGTCATTGTATGTCCCTCAATGCTGTTCGTTGCCAGACGGCTTGGGCAGGGCGTTGCGGCGACCTCAGCTCCCACGCCAGGCGCCCCGTGTGTCAACCAAACGCTTGTCACGTAGTCGACGCGCGTCGATCTCGAGGAACTCGCGATGATCCGTGAGCAGGAGAACTACCGTTGCCGCCTCCAGTGCCTCGTCCAAATCGACGAGTTCGATGCGATCGTCCGCAAGTTCGACGGGAAGTTCCTCGATGTGCGGCTCTACGACAAGGACACGTCCTGTCATGCGATCACGCAGTCTCCCGACGATCTCGATGGCCGGACTCTCTCTCAAGTCGCCGACGTCGGCCTTGTAGGCCAATCCCAGGCAAGCGATCTCCGCAGACTCCATTCCCTGGCAAGTCGCTTCGACCTCGTCCACTACCCGGTCCGGCCTCCGGTCGTTCACCTGGCGGGCGGTTTGAATGAGGGGCGTCAACTCCGGGGCGGAATGGACCAGGAACCAGGGGTCTACGGCAATACAGTGTCCGCCAACGCCCGGCCCCGGCCGAAGCACGTTGACGCGCGGATGTCGATTGGCCAGCTCGATCAACTCCCAGGGGTCAACGCCGAGTGCATCGCAGACAAGCGAGACCTCGTTGGCGAACGCGATGTTGACATCGCGGTGCGCGTTCTCGGTGAGCTTCACCAACTCGGCGGTCCGCGCGTCCGTGACCGAGCACTCCCCGCGCACGAATTGCCGATAGAGCGAGTTCGCCGCCTCGGCGCACTCGGGGGTGATGCCGCCGATGATCCGGTCGTTTTCGACCAGTTCCCCGACTATCGCGCCCGGCAACACCCTCTCCGGACTGTAGGCCACCCGGATGTCGCTCGAGGCCCCCGCCCGGTGCGGGAATGACAGATCCGGGCGCGCGGCGGCGAGCCAATCGCAGAACGCCTCCGTCGTGCCCACCGGCGATGTCGATTCCAGAACCACCAGATTGTCCGGCGCAAGCACCTCGGCAACCTCGGACGCGGCGACGCGAAGGTGGCCGAGGTCCGGCTCGCGGTCTCCTTTCAACGGCGTGGGCACCGCAACGATGAATGCATCGGCGGGCGCAACGGCGGTCTGCGCGTGCAGACGACCCCCGGCCACCGCATCTCGCACCATTGATGAAAGCTCCGGTTCCTCGATCGGCGTACCGCCGTCGTTGACGATCGCCACCCGCTCCGGGTCGACGTCCACACCGATGACTTGGCGGCCCTTCGATGCCAATACCGCAGCGGTGGGCAATCCCACGTAGCCGAGGCCCAAAACGCAGATGCGCTCCCACGGACGTTTCTCGCGATTGGTGCTCACCTGCCCCGATCCGGAATTGGCCACGTCCTACCCGAACGGGTCGGCGACCGCCAATGTCTTTACGATGCGTACACCGGCGCGTCCGTCTCCGTACGGATTGTGTACGCGGGACATGGCGGCATAGGCGTCCTCACCGTCCAGCAGGCGCTCCGCTGCCGATACGATGCAATCCGGGTTCGTCCCGACCAGGCACGCCGTCCCGGCCCGTACCCCTTCCGGTCGCTCGGTGAGATCGCGCATTACCAGGACCGGTCTGCCAACGGATGGCGCCTCCTCCTGTATCCCCCCGGAGTCGGTAATGATGATGCACGCCTCCACCATCAGGTGGACGAAGGATACATAGTCCACCGGCGATATCAGGTGGATGCGGGGGTGATCGGCGAGCGCGCTCCGAACCGGCCCCGACACGTTGGGATTGGGATGGACCGGATAGACGATGTCGACATCGTCGCGCATCGCGAGGCGTTTCAATGCGGTGCAGACCCCCTCTAGGCCGGGGCCGAGATTCTCGCGTCGGTGTGCCGTGACCAGGATCATTCGGCGACTCGCATCGGGACTCCAAGGAACCCCGGCACACACGCTTTCCCGCAACTTCGGGTCGCTGCTCAGCCGATGCTTGACGTAGAGCAGGGCGTCGATGCCCGTATTGCCGGTAACCAGGATGCCGTCGTCGTCGAATCCTTCCGCCAACAGGTTCTCCTTCGCCTGCTGCGTTGGCGCGTAGTGCAGATCGCTCAAACGATCCGTCAATCGCCGGTTCATCTCCTCCGGCCAGGGCATTGAGGGGTCGCCGCTACGCAACCCCGCCTCGACATGGCCAACGGGCACCTTGGCGTAGAACGCGGCAACGGCAGCCGCCACCGTGGTGGTCGTGTCGCCCTGAACCAGCAAACGATCCGGTTGGTAGTCGGCAAGGATCGGCGCCAGGCCGGTCAGGACCGCGCTCGTGATGTGGGTCAGATCCTGGTTGGCCACCATGACATCCAGGTCGTAATCGGGATGCAGTTCAAAGATCGACAGCACCGAGTCCAGCATTTCCCGGTGCTGGGCCGTTGCGCATATTCGGTGCTCGATTCCCTTGGCGTCGTCCAGTGCACGGGCGACCATCGCCATCTTGATGGCTTCCGGCCTGGTGCCGATCACCGTCAGGATGCGCTTCTCAGCCAACGTCGGTGTCTCCGTGCTGATGTTCCACCGGGTTCTCGTCGTCAGTAGTTCTTGAGAATCTCGCCGATCGGGCCCGCGGCCTTGACCTTGCCGGCATCGAGCAACACACCCTTCGTGCAAACGCGTTCCAGCAACCCGGCGTTCTGGGAGGCCAACACCAGGATGCCCGCCCGCTCCACGAACTCTTCGAGCCGGTGGCGGGCTTTCTCGACGAAGTGCCGGTCGCCAACGCTCAGCCACTCGTCCATGAGCAGGATCTCCGGCTCGAAACAGGTGCAGACCGCAAAGCCGAGTCGAAAGCGCATCCCCGACGAGTAGGTGTGCGCGGGCATCGCCAGGTAGTCGCCGAGTTCCGTGAATTCCGCGATCTCCGCCGTACGATCCCGCACTTCCTCCGGCGCCAGACCGAGCAGCAGGCCCCGGGTCATGATGTTCTCGTATCCCGTGGCGTCTTCGTCGATGCCGAGTGAGACGTTGAGGAGCGACGCGGTTCGTCCTTGCCGCTCGACCCGGCCCTTGACGGGCTCGTACACGCCCGCCATGACCCGCAGCAGCGTCGTTTTGCCTGCACCGTTGTGGCCGATGATGCCGACCCGGTCGCCGTGTTCGAGGCTGAGGCTTACGTCGTCCAGGGCTCGCACCGTGAGACGGTTGCCGGCGTGCCGACCGACTCGTCCGCCGGTTCCGTGATAGATGAACTGGTTCTTTATGGAACGCATGTTGGCGTTGTAGATCGGGAAGTCGACGGTGACCGACTCCACGTGGATGCTCGCGTCGGTGTTCATACCCAGTAGGCGATCCGCCAGCGGTACCGGACGTAGACGACGAAGGTCAAAGCCACGCCGAACAGGGTCATGCCGATCATGGCGAGCCACGAAACGGCACCCGGCACTTCCCCGAGCAGTGGCGCCCGGACCACTTCGAGGACGTGGAAGAAGGGGTTTAGGTTCATGGGAAGCACCGCCCGATGCGGCAGCAACGCCGGCATCCAGATGATGGGCGTCACGAAGAAGGCGATTCGCACGACGCTCGCGATGATGGGCGGCACGTCTCGAAAACGGGTCGCAAAGGCACCCAGCAGCATGCCGACCCAAACCCCGTTAAGGCACAGGAGCACCATGCCCGGGATCGCCAGCAGGCCGGTCCATCCAGGCCAGACGGCGAACACCATGGCCACCACGACGAAGATCACGGCGTTGTGGAAGAAGATGAGTAGGTTGCGCCAGACGACGCGATAGACGTGGACCGACAACGGCAACTGCGCCTGCTGGATTATGTTGCTGGCGTTGACGAAGGCCGTGCAGCCATCGGTGATCAGGCCACTGACAAGGGTCCAAATGACGAAGCCAAGGGTCAGGTACGGCACGTAGTTCGTCGCCTGAACCTTGAAGAGCCCGCCGTAGAGCGTACCCAGCACACCCACCAGCAAGCCCATGCTGATGGTGATCCAGAACGGCCCCAGCGTGGAGCGTCGATAACGCCGGCGAATGTCCTGCCAGCCGAGGCGACCCCACAGGTGCGTGACGCGCGCACCCTCCACGAGGTCGAAGAGTGCGAGTGCGGCCTGGGATGAACGCGGTGTCGACGCGACTTCAGTCATGGTTCTCGGCTATGTGTCTTGTCGACGCAAACACTCCCACACGAGTCCAACCGCGTGCGGTTGATCGTCCATGCAGGCTGCGACGTTCCTGGCTCGCGTTGGGGTCGCATTATCGCATGGGAGTCGTGACAACCTTCGCCAAAACAACGCAAATCACCTCTGTGCTCAAGCCCCGGCAGGATGCGCGACGCGACCGTCGGGCAGGGTGCGAACGTGAGTGTCCGCGATGTCGCCGGGGCAACCCCCTCAGCAACGCATCACGATTTCTGGTACAAACCCCGCCGCACATTTTTCCGAGAACCCCGGGTGAGCGAGCAGGCGAGACGGACGAAGACCGTGTTCGACGCGGTGACGGCGTTGCGTGACGCCGGAAACGTGGCATTCCGGCCGGGCGATGTAACCGCTCACTTACGGGCCAGCAACGCGCCCATAGGGGCTTGGGAGGTCCGGGGCGAGTTGACCAAGCTTGAACGGTTGGGGTTGATCCTGCTAGACGAAGAAACCGCGACGTGGCGACTCGTCAACGGCGCGTCCTTTTCCGTCGAAGCGGCCAAACTCGCCCGCGAGAACGGCTAACGCGTCTCGTACGGCATCGCAATGCGACTCGAGTGAGCGCGTTGTGCCGCATTCAATAGACTAGCGCGTCTCGGGATTACACGAGCCGTCCAAGAGCGATTCTCAGCGCCTTCCTTAAACTTGGCTCAACTGTAAAGATGGCCGGATCTCAGCAACGCTAGGAGGCACCAATGGCGGACTCCGCAAACCAAGACCGGGGCCCCGGCGAGCAGGAACCCATCGACTTCGAGGCCGCGCTCGCGGAACTCGAGGATTTGGTCGGCAAGATGGAAGCGGGGTCGATGAGTCTCGAGGCGTCGCTCGCCGCGTTCGAGCGCGGCATCAAGCTCACCCGGGAGTGTCAGGCCGCGTTGAAGTCGGCAGAGTTGCGCATCAAGGCATTGACCCAGGAAGGCGACGAACTGGATCTGTCGGCGTCTGGCGACGAACGCTCTAGTGCGTCTCGCGCATAACGCGAGCCGTCCAAGAGCATTCGATGCGCTGTGCCGAATGCAACCTGCGTTTGAACATCAAGGGCGTTCAAGGAGTCCGGCGAGGCTTCCCATCAGACCAACCAGCCCGATCGGGCGAGGTGGGCGCCAGGAGGGTCGTCAGGTTATCCCGTACCAGATGGCGAAAGTGACGACCGCTGCCATCAAGCCGGCGATCAGGTCGTCCGCCATGACACCGAGCCCGCCCGTGACGCGGGCGTCAACGATCGAGATCGGCCACGGTTTGATGATATCGGCCAGTCGGAACAGCACGAACGCGCCAGCCACCCAGGCTATCGACTTCGGCACGAACAGAAGGGCGAACCACATGCCGACCACCTCGTCGAGGACGATGGCCGGTTCGTCGCCGAGGCCGCGACGCCGAGCCGCTCGGTCGACGATCACGACGCCCGCGAGAAACGCCGCCAACGCCGTCAACGCGCGCAAATGGACTTCGAGATCGGCGAAGACGAACCACCAGAGGGCCGCGCCCAGAAGCGAACCCACGGTTCCCGGTGCGATGGGGACGAGGCCACAGCCAAGCCCCGTCGAGAGCAACGTCCAAGGATCGCCGAGTTCACGCCAGGAGAGCGCAGGCTGATCGCGTCGTCCACTCATCAAGTGTCGGCCGGCCGGTCAGAAATGCCGGTAGCCGGATCCCACCTCGACCGGGACGCGGTCCTGGAACCAAGTCGCGCTTCGACGCCCGTCATTGCGTAGAACCGCGACTGGCGTGATGACGACCCCGTGTCGCCGGGCAATCGCCTCAACTGCACCCTTGGACTCTGGTGGCGCGGCGAACACCAGTTCGTAGTCGTCACCACTCGCAACCGCTTCAAGCGCTGTCGCACCCGGGTAGAGCGGAACGTCGTTCAGGTCGACCTCGCAGCCGACGCCGCTGGCACGACACAGATGATCGAGGTCCGATGACAGGCCGTCCGAGATGTCGATGGCCGCATCGGCGATGCCTCTAAGCTCGATTCCCAATTCCAGGCGAGGTTGCGGCATCCAATAGCACCGTTGCGGCGAATCGTCCTTGAGGGCGGGAAGCGACCATTCGGCAAGGTTCTCGTCGCCAAGGGCGAGTCCGGCACCCCCCAGGTACCCGGTGACGTAGACCCGGTCACCGTGTTTCGCGCCGGCGCGGGTAATCGCGGCGCCGTTCGGCACGTGGCCATGGACGGTGATCGTGACGCTTTCGGCACCACGCGCGATGTTGCCGCCGACAATCGAGAGGCCAAACGCGGCCGCAGCATTCGCTAAGCCGCCGGCGTATCGTTCCGCCCAGTTCGGGGTCAAACCTTCGGCGGTCAGCGACACGGTGGCGAAGGCGGGTTCCGCACCCATGGCGGCAAGATCCGACGTCGCCACGGCGAGACTGCGATAGCCGATCGCATCCGCGCACGCGCCCGCCGGATAGTGACGTCCCGCCACCAACGTGTCCGTGGACACTACCAGTTGATGGCCGTTCGGAACCTCGAGTACCGCCGCGTCGTCACCGGGGCCGACCACGACTCCCCGCCCCCCGGCAACGTCCCGCAGGCGGGCCACGATTCTCTCAATGAGTTCGAATTCGTCCACTTCGCGCCTTTGCGCTCGGCCCGCCCTAACAGCTTGGTTGAGCGGAAGGCCGTTGCTCGCCGTCGGAGTCGCTTGCGGACAACGCCGCGATTTCAGTACCCCGGACCTCCCGCGCGACACGGTCCAGCACGCCGTTGATGTAGCGGAAGCTGTCTTCGGCGCCGAACCGCTTGGCGAGTTGCACCCATTCGTCGATGACGACCCGGACCGGTACATCGAGTCGTGCCTTCATCTCGTAGCATCCCGCCCGGAGAATCGCCCGCTCAACGTAGTCGAGTTGGTCGATGCGACGATCCAAGTGCGGTTCGAATAGCGGGTCCAACTCGCCGACGCCGACCAGCACACCCCGCAGGCAGTCGTCGAAGAACTCCCCGTCGGCGTCCTTCAGGTGCCTTGATCCTTCGAATTGACCGACGATATCCGCCAAGTCGCCATCGGTCATCTGCCACGCATACAGTGCCTGCATCAAGGCGCGCCGTGCACGTCGTCGCGCCCAGACATTGATCGAGGACTTGCCCATTGACGAAATTACGGTTCGCGGGCGAGAACCACCCGGAGATCGGCCCCCACGGCCTTGAAGTCGCGGATTGTACCCTGCACGGCGTCCGCCAAACGTGGGACAGCCACCTCGGCCATCGACCGCGCCTGGTGCCCCAGCAACTTGGGCGCGAGATAGACCACGGCCTCATCCCACAGGTCGTCGCGCAGGAAAGCGCCGGCCAGGGTCGCGCCGGCCTCGACCAGTACTTCGTTGCAGCCTTCGTTCGCCAGCCAATCAAGCAACGCCGCGAGGTCGACGGCGTTGCCTGCCTGGCGAACGATCTCGCCATGCGGGTGCTTGTCCGGGGCATGTGCTCCCGTAACGATCGCGACACGGGCGTCGCCTGCGAATAGCCTCGCATTGGCCGGCGTACGACCGCTGCTATCGGCGACGACAACCATGGGCTGGCGGATCGAGCCGCCCGTGGCGAATGCCGTGTCACGCACGTTGAGTTGGGGATCGTCGGCAAGCACGGTGCCGATGCCGGTCACGATGGCGCAGCTTCGGGCGCGCCAGGCCTGCACGTCGGCTCGGGCCTCGGGCGACGTGATCCATTGGCTCTCGCCATTCGCCATCGCCGTACGACCGTCGATGGAAGCGGCGATCTTGACGCGTACCAACGGCTGGCCGACCGATACGCGTTTGCGGAATCCCGCGTTGAGACGACTTGCCTCGGGGAGATCGACGGTATCAACCTCGATACCCGCATCGCGCAGCGCCTGGTAGCCCCTGCCTGCCACCCGGGGGTCCGGATCCTGCATCGCGCCGACCACGCGCCGGACGTTCCCTCGAATCAGTGCATCGGTGCACGGCGGCTGGCGCCCGGTATGGCAACAGGGTTCCAGGGACACATAGACCGTCGCGCCGTCGATGTCGCCGCCGGCATCGGCGATGGCGTTCGCCTCGGCATGGGGCTCGCCACTGCGGACGTGCCAGCCGCGACCGATCACTTCTCCGTTTCTGACGATCACGCAACCGACCCTTGGGTTCGGTGTGGCGCTCGTGAGACCCCGCGCCGCCAGCTCGACGCTGCGGCGGAGGAACAGACGATCGACCTCGCCGATCACCATCACTCGTCCGTCTGCGGTGCCGCCGATAGCTCGACCTTGAGGCGTGCTATCTCGTCCGAGAACTCGCTGATGTCCTGGAAATCCCGGTAGACCGAGGCGAAACGGACGTAGGCGACCTCGTCGACTTTCTTCAGCTCCTTCATGACCGCCTCGCCGACGATCCGAGAAGGCAGTTCACGCTCGCCCGTCTCCCGCAGGTCGTGCAGGATGCGGTTGATCATGGTCTCGCGCTGCTCCGTCGATACCGGCCGCTTCTCCAATGCCCGGGCGAGACCGGCGCGCAGCTTGTCCTCGTTGAAGGGCTCCCGGGCACCGTTGCTCTTGACGACCTTGGGCATGACCAGTTCCGCGGACTCGTAGGTGGTGAAGCGCTCGGCACAGGTCAGGCACTCGCGCCGACGCCGCACCTGATCCCCCCCCGAAACCAACCGGGAATCGATGACCTTGGTATCGACGGCGCTGCAGAACGGGCAGTGCATGGTCGGGATTGTACTCGCCAGCCGGCGCGAGGCCCCAAACAAGAACGCTATCGGGTGGCGGCGCCGCGCCGGATTCGAGGATGCCCGGGTATTGTCGACTCAGGCCGACGGATCGTCGACCGGCATCTCGTTGATCACCCCCAGCGCCTCGGCCAGAGAGGCCACCGGGTGTGTCTCGATGCCCCGGATCGCTTCCCTCGGGCGGTTAGCGCGGGGCAGGATCGCCCGGGTGAAGCCGTGCTTCTGGGCTTCCCGGAGGCGATCCTGGCCGTTCGGCACCGGCCGTACCTCGCCCGTCAGACCGAGCTCCCCGAACACCACCAGATCCCGCGGCAGCGCCCGGTTCCTGAAGCTCGACATCGCGGCGGCCAGGAGCGCCAGATCGGCACCGGTCTCGCCGATGCGCACGCCGCCGACGACGTTGGCGAAGACGTCCTGATCGGCGAGCGAGACGCCGCAGTGTCGATGCAACACGGCGAGATGCATGGCAAGCCGCTGGGCGTCGAGGCCGACGGCAACGCGCCTCGGGTAGCCGCCCTGGACATCGTCGACGAGGGCCTGGAGCTCGACGAGGAGCGGCCGCGTCCCCTCCCAGGTCACGGTGACGACGCTGCCGGGCGCCATTTCCTTCGGCCGCTGCAGAAAGATGGCGGAGGGATTGGATACCTCCTTCATGCCCGCGTCCGTCATCGCGAAGACGCCCAGTTCGTTCACGGCACCGAACCGGTTCTTCAACCCGCGCAGGGTCCGATAGCGGCTTCCCGGCGGCGCATCGAGCATCATGAAGCAGTCGATCATGTGCTCGAGCACCTTGGGTCCGGCGAGGTTGCCTTCTTTCGTGACATGGCCGACGAGCACCACGGCGACGCCGGTGTGCTTGGCGAGACGGACGAGTTGCGCAGCGGATTCGCGAACCTGGGTGACACTGCCCGGCAGGCTCTCCGAGGTCTGGACCTGCATGACCTGGATGGAGTCGACGACGAGCAGCGACGGCTGGTCGGCGTGAACCAGTTCGGCGATGCGCTCGACGCTGACCTCGGCGGCCACCGTCAGGCGGTCGGCGGGCAGGTCGAGACGGCGTGCGCGCCCGGCGATCTGTTCGAGTGACTCCTCCCCGCTGACATAGAGCACCCGCGCTTCACCGCCAAGCGCCGTCGAGACCTGCAGCAGCAGCGTACTCTTGCCCGCCCCGGGATCGCCGCCCACGAGCGCCACCGAGCCCGGCACGAAACCGCCGCCCAACACGCGGTCGAGTTCGCCGAAGCCGGAGGCGATCCGGCTCCGGCTTTCGGTATTGATCTCGGTCAGGAGGGCTGCCCGCGGCGCTTCTCCCGCGTAGCCCGCCGAGCCTTGGCTCGGACCGGTCGGGCGCGACTTGCCGAGAATGAATTCGCGCAACGTGTTCCATTCGCCGCACGCCGCGCACTGGCCCTGCCATTTGGTGTGTTCCGCGCCGCAGTCGGCACAGACGTAGGCGACCTTTGCCTTGGCCATTACGGTGCGTCGTCGGGACCGTAGTCGCGGGGTCCGGGCGGGGAACGGTCGAATTCGTAGACGTCGCTTTCGACGTAGTTTTCGAACTTCGTGAGGTTGCGCTTGAAGTTGAGCTTGAACTTGCCGATCGGTCCGTTGCGTTGTTTGCCGATGATGAACTCGGTGACCACGGAGTCTTCGTCCGAGTCGTCCTCGCCGCCCTGGTCGCGATGGATGAACAGGATGACGTCGGCGTCCTGTTCGATGGCGCCCGACTCGCGCAGGTCCGACAGGATCGGCCGTTTGTCGGCCCGGTTTACCGGACTTCGGTTCAATTGGGCGCAGGCGATGACCGGACACTTCATCTCCTTGGCGATGGCCTTCAAGGAGCGCGAGATCTCGGAGATCTCGTTGGTGCGGTTCTCCGCCTGCCGGGACGAATGCATCAACTGGAGGTAGTCCACCATGATCATCTTCAACCCGCCGGCATCGCGTTTGACCCGGCGCACACGGGCGCGCAGATCATTCGGCGACAACGACGCCGAATCGTCGATGTAGAGCGGCTTGTCGCGAAGCTGCATGCGCGCACCGTCGAACCGGGGCAGATCGTCCGGCTGCAGACGACCCGTCCGCATCCGGTTCTGGTCGATCGAGCCGAGCGAGGAGAGCATGCGCATGACCAGTTGATGGGCCGGCTGCTCCATCGAGAAAATGAGCACGGCCCCGGCATTGTCGTCGGAAATCACGGCGTGCTCGGCGATATTCACCATGAACGCGGTCTTGCCCATTGAGGGACGGGCGGCGACGATGATGAGTTCGGACTCCTGGAAGCCCGCCGTCTTCCGATCCAGATCGGCGAAGCCGGATGCCAGGCCCGTGATGTCGCCACGTCTCTTCGAGAGTTCATCGACCTTCTTGACGGTCTCGTCGACCAGAGGGGCGATGGGACGCGGCCCGGATTCGTCGATCCGGTCCTCGCCGATCTCGAAGACCCGCTGCTCCGCTTCGTCGAGAACCTCGGCGCTGGATCTGCCCTCGGGCAGAAAGGCGATGTCCGTGATCTCGCTGGCGGCGCGGATGAGTTGCCGGAGCGTCGAGCGCTCCTTGACGATCTCCGCATAGGTCTCGAGGTTGGCGGTGCCGAGCGTGGCGTCCACCAGTTCCGTCAGATAGGGATTACCACCGACGCGATCGAGAATCGCGCGGGTGGAGAGCGCGCCGGACAACGTGACAATATCCAGCGGCTTGTTGGTGTTGGCAAGCTCCGCCATCACCTCGAAGATGATCCGGTGCTGGGGCAGGTAGAAATCCGAAGGGTTGAGCTTGTCCGCCACCCTGTCCCAGGCGTGCTCGTCGAGCATCAGGCCGCCGAGAAGCGACTGCTCCGCCTCGTTGGAATGGGGCGGCACCTTCAAACGGGCGGGGGCGGGGGCAACCGCTGCGGGCTCAGCCATCGCTAGAGTCCAATCCTTGGATCGAAGGCCAAAGCGTCTGCCTCCAGGCTCATATCGTCAAGGGACAACAATGCGAATAAGCGCTTGGCGCGTCCGCCGCGTACCTTTGGAAAACCTGTGGACAGTCTGGTTGAGCCGGTCGAAAAGCGAAAACCCACCCGTCGCGGACGCCGTCGCCCGCGCCCGAGGGCACTGGTTCGATCAGCGCGGGACGCCACAAGGACGTCCCCTAGGGGTTTAGGCGAGGCCCCACTGGAATCTTGACGATGAGGCGGCCCAAGGAGGCAACGCCAGCGGCGCTTATTCCGCGACGACCTCGACTTCGATCGACTGGGTCACGTCGGCGTGGAAGTGCACATCCACCTCGAATTCGCCGACGGCTCGGATGACGCCGTCGGGCATCCTCACCTCGCTCTTCGCCACCGGCAGAACCGCGTCGGTCAGTGCCCGGGCGATCTCGGTGGGACCAACCGACCCGTAGAGTCGACCCTCTTCGCTGGCGCGGGCAACGATGGTCACACGCGTTTCAACCAGTTTCGACGCCCGTTCGTGGGCATCGGTGAGCTTGGCGTTGGCCGCCTTCTCCAGTTCCGCCCGACGTTCTTCGAAGACCGCCCGGTTTTGCGTGGTGGCGCGGACGGCCTTGCCGGT
>CAZJRX010000072.1:0-14182 GCA_964548145.1 uncultured Pseudomonadales bacterium
CCCGACCGTACTCGCCTTCGCGATGCTGCTGCTGCTCCAAGCGGCATGGACGGCACAGCCACCCGAAGAGCGCCCGGTTGCCGAAGAACGCTGGGCCGAGACGTTGCGTTTCGTCCGCGAGACCTTTCCGGAGGTTCCACAGCTGTCGACCGAGCGGCTCGCCGAGCTACTCGCAGAAGGCGCCGATGTGGTGCTTCTCGACGCCCGCTCCAAGGAAGAGTTCGCGACCAGCCACCTTCAAGGTGCCGTACGCACAACCAGCGTTCGCTCGGCCCGAAATGCGCTCGAGGAACATGGCGGGGAGCCCACCGTCGTCGTGTACTGCTCGGTCGGCTATCGCTCTTCTCGTCTCGCCCAACAACTGGGAGCCCAGGGCATCGAAAACGTCTTCAATCTCGAAGGGTCGCTGTTCAAGTGGGCCAACGAAGGCCGGCCCGTGTATAGGGATTCGGAGCAGGTTCGGTCCGTTCATCCCTTCGACGACGACTGGGGAACGTTGCTGCAAGAGTTTCGCCACCCTAAGTGACGGGCACCTCAAGTTAGGTCGTGGCGACGGCGGGGGAGGCCGCCATTTTCTGTCTGTCCTTCGTATCCGGTTCGGTCTCGCTTCGTTTGGTTCCGCTCCGCGTGGGGCGCAATCCGGGAATCTCGGTCCGAAGACGTGACATCCAAGTGGCTCTGGTCGGTGTTGTCCGGCAGCCCATCATCATAGCGTCCGGTGCGTTAGGATGCTCTGATGCGTGTTCGATTCGGCCTGCACCGGGATGTCTTGGAGCCGTCCCTGCCGCGCACGGCCGTAGGCGAAATCACCGTTGGTCCGAAAGGGTTTCTCGGTCTGCTCGAGAGCGACCTCGGCATAGCGCCCGTAGCATCGCACCCCTCCGAGTCCATCGCCGCATACCGCGAATGCCTAGCCGAATGCGACGACTGGGTTCGGTTCTACCACCGGTCCTTCGATGTGGATCCGGTCGGTGTCGCGCGGACGTTGAACGACTGGCGGCAGCAGTGGTACCTGCACGGCTGGGACGGACGCTTCCCTGACCAGGTCGGCGGTCGCCTTGGCGACATGGCGGCGGTGGAAGCCTTGGCGAGCGAGCGCGTGCCGCCCGGCGTCGGCCAACGGTTGCAAACCATTCTTGCGCTGCTCGACGAGCGACGTACGCAAATCTGCGAGGTCGAGCTTCTCGATGACGCCGACAACCTGCCGGCGCTGTGGCAGCACCTGCTTGAGCGCTTCAACTGCACCACCATTCCGGCAACTACTGGTCGCGCGTCTTGTGAATCCGATCTCGGGAAGCTCCAAGCGCTGCTGACCCGCAACGTGGCACAACCGCTCAGCGGGGACGGCTCCCTGGTCGTCGTGCGAGCGTTCTCCCGGGATGTGACCGCCCAAGCGACCGCCGAAATCCTTCGCCACCTCGACGATCCGTCCCGCGCCGTCGTCGTGGCAAGCCGGGACGGGATCATCCTCGACAATGCGTTGCAACGGGTCGGCCTTCCTCGTGCGGGCTTCCAGCACTACTCGCCGTTTCGGGCGGCGAGCCAGGTCCTGAAGCTCGCCTTCGCGTTGATCTGGCAACCGTTGGATCCGCACCGCCTGCTGCAGTTTCTGATTCACCCGGTCAATCCGTTGCCTTGGCGCGTTCGGGGGCGTCTCGCCAGGGCGGTGGCGTCGCAACCGGGTGTCGGGGGCCCGGCATGGCAGCAGGCAATGACGGAAATCGACGCCGAGAAGACCGACGACGTCGAATTCTGGACGACCCCCACGCGATACGACGCAAGCCAGGGTGCTCCCGTGGCGGACTTGCAGGCGCGGGCCACGCGCGTGGTGGCGTGGCTGGCGACGCGACGGGCCACATCTGACGACGGCGAGGAAAGCGCCGTGTTCAGCGCCGCGTACTCCCAGGCCGCAGCGTTGGCCTCCACATTGGAACGGCTTGCCGATGGTGGCCGCCAGCGCATCAACAAGATCGAACTCGACTCCTTGATCGACGAGGCGACCCGATCGACCCCGGACGCTTCCATTGTTGCCGAGGCCGGCCACGTGCCCGTCACAAGCCATCCCGGCAATATCACCGAGGCCACGGACGAGGTTTTCTGGTGGGATCTTGCGCCCCAACGCCCTGACTTGACGTCGCCATGGTCGAAGGACGAGCGCGATTCCCTTGCCGCAGTTGGAGTTGACCTACCCACGGCAGAGGACCAACTGGCCGCCGACAAGCGGGCTTGGCTTCGCCCGGTGCTCAACTGCCGCAAGCGGCTTGTGCTCGTCGTACACGAGGACGACGAAGGCCGGCATCCACTCTGGGGACGAATCCGGGAGCAGATTCGCCGTGGCTGGGTCGATGTGCCGCTGGACGAGATCCTCCTCCGAGGCAAAGGGGTCCTGCTCGACAAGGTTGCCGTCCCGGCCCCGCGCCTTGAACGGAAACCGCTGCCGGCACCCCGGCGCTGGTGGCGCATCGAGCGGTCGTTACCCGTCCGCGAGAGCGAGTCCTACACGAGCCTCAACAAAACCTGCTACTACCCGCATGAGTGGGTACTCACTTACGCGGCCAGATTGCGGAGCGGCGGCATCAACGAAGTTGCCGACGGAGCCATGCTGAAAGGGCGCCTGGCGCACCGGCTGTTCGAGCGGTTCTTCACGGAACACGACGACTGGTCGTCGCTTGCCGACCACAAGATCCATCTATGGCTCACCGAGACGATCCGCGATCTCATCGAGAAGGAAGGCGCCGTGCTGCTCGAGAACGGTCGCGGCGTCGACCGGCAGCAGGTAATCACCACCCTGGAGGACGCCCTGGCACGCCTCCTCGGACACCTGCGGACGGCGAACGTGCAAAGCGTCAAGTCGGAGCAAGCGGTAAATCGGTCGTTCCCCGGAGGCGTGCTATACGGTGAAGCGGATCTCGTGATGATCGACAGCGAAGGCAACCAAGCCGTGCTCGACGCCAAGTGGGGCAGCGAGCCGTACCGCGCAGAGGAAATCGAGACCGGACGCCATCTGCAGCTCGCCGTGTACGGCTATGCGCTGGGCGAGAGAGCTTGGCCGTCCACCGGCTACTACATCGTCACCACGGGAAACGTCGTGGCGCCCGACGCCCGTTTCTTCCCCAAGGCGATCGCCGCCGGGGGCGAGGCCGTCGAGGCCGTCTGGCGCAAGAGCCTAGTGACCCGCGACTGGCGTCTTCAGCAGTTCGCCAACGGCGAGATCGAGGTCAACGGCGACGCCGAACCGGATGCCGCCTCCGAGCCCCCGGACGGCGGCTTGGAGACCCGCGTCGAGCCCGACCGTTTCGACGAGTTCCGCTGGCTCACCGGCGTGGCACCGTTTCGATGACCTCGGCGACTACCAGGCGTTTCGATCACGTCACGTTTATCAGCGCCGGCGCTGGCAGCGGCAAGACCTACCGCCTGATCGACGAACTCGAGAAGGCGATCGTCGAGAACGACATTCCACCGGCCGGGATACTCGCCACCACGTTCACGGTGAAGGCCGCGACCGAACTGCGGGAACGTGTCCGGGACCGCCTGCTCCAGCATGATCGGCTGGACCTCGCCGAACGCACCGCCGAGTCGCTGATCGGCACCGTCCACAGCGTCTGCGAACGTCTGCTGAAGCGTTTCGCGTTCGAACTCGGCCTGTCGCCGGAGCTCAACGTCATGAGCATCGAGGACGGCGCGCGGTTCTTCAACCAGGCGCTCGATCACGTCCTGCCCATCGACCGTGTACGCGAGATGAACGCCTACGCCCGCCGCCTCGGAATGGTTAATCGCGGCTTGCCGAACTGGCAGACAACGGTGAAGTCCATTGCCGACAAGACACGCGAGAACAATCTCGGCGACCACCAACTCCGCGCCATGGGCAAGCGCAACGCCGACGACCTGCTGGCGTTTTTTCCAATCGCAAGCGCTGACGACCCCACGCAAGAACTCGTTGATCTTTTGGCGACGACGATCGACGAGCTACCCCAGGGACGTTTCAAGGGCATCGACGACTACCGGGCGTTGCTCGAGGACCATGCGTCCGCCTTGCGGGAAGCCGACTGCCCCTGGTCCGTCTGGATGAGACTTGCCGGCAAATCGTCGCTCAAGTCCATCGCCGACGAAGTGGGCCGGATTCAATCCGCAGCCTCCAGCTATGCGAGCCACCCGGCGTTCCATCGGGATCTGCGCGGCTATACCGAGGGTCTGTTCGATATCGCCGCAGACACCTTGGAACGATTTCAGGCCGCCAAGCGGGAACGCGGCCTGATCGACTTCAACGACATGGAGCAGCTCATCCTGCAGGCGCTGGACGACGACGCCGTTCGCTCGCGGCTAGACGGGGAGATCCAGCTGCTCCTCGTGGATGAATTCCAGGACACCAATCCCATGCAGCTGGCGCTGTTCCTGAAGTTCGCCGCACTCGCCGACGCGGCCATCTTCGTCGGCGACGTCAAGCAGGCCATCTACGAGTTCCGTGGCTGCGACCCCACGCTCGTGTTCGACACCCTGAATAGCCTGACCGCGGGCGATGCCCAACGGCACACCTTGAAGTCGAGCTGGCGGTCGCGCCCGGCACTCGTCAGCTACGTCAACGAACTATTCGCATCGGCCTTCGAGCACGACATCCCCCGCGAGCTAGTCGTCCTCGACCACGAACGGGACGAGATCGACGTGCCCGCGGTCTCCTCGTGGGTCGTCGAGGGCAATGTCGAACAACGGGCGCTCGCGGTCGCCGAGGGCGTCGCCCGCCTGATCGCCGAGCAGGGGCCGGTATTCGACCCCGAGACCAGGCGCCTGCGTCCGATCTCCTTCGGCGACGTCGCCGTCCTCGCGCGAACCAACGTCGCTGTCGAACGAATCGCCCGATCGCTCCGGCAGCGGCAGGTTCCCATGAAGATGACGCTGACCGGACTGCTCGAAACCCCCGAGGTGTCGTTGGCCAAGAGCTGCCTGCGACGTCTGGCGGATCGGGCGGATACGCTGGCGACGGCCGAGATCATGGCCTTGGCGGATTGCGCCGAACCCGAAGAGTGGCTCACGGATCGGTTGCGCTGGCTCGACGGCGACGGCGATACCATCGCGTGGGGCGAGGCCGACCATCCGATCATCCGACGGCTTTTCGAGATGCGTGCCGAGAGCGCCTTGCGTTCGCCGGTGGAGATCGTGGCCCGGGTCTTGAACGAGGTCGACATCCGCCGCATTGCCGCCGCCTGGGGTCCGGACCAGATCCGCGCTGCCCAGCGCCAGCGGAACCTCGACGCCTTCCTGGACCTCGCCGTCCAATACGAGAAGCACGCGGCTTCCCACCACGAACCCGGCACCCTCACGGGGTTCCTGTTCTGGCTGGAACATCCGAACTCGCCGGACCTCGACCTGCAGCCGGTGGTGACCTCCGGCGATGCGGTTCACGTCCTCACCTACCACCGCGCCAAGGGACTCGAGTGGCCCGTCGTGGTGTGTACGGACTTCGACTACCAGGAACGTTCGCGCGCCTACGATGTACGGGTGGAGCTCGCGGGCGAGTTCGACATCGACGATCCGCTGGCCAACCGCGCCATCCGCTATTGGCCGGATATCTTCGGTCGCCGCCGGAACGGCGTGCCGGCGCGAGGTGCGATGGAAGACTCTGCAGAGGGGCGGCAATGCCGGGACAAGAGCGAGGCGGAGCAGCGCCGCCTTGCCTACGTCGGCATGACCCGCGCCCGGGACCGTCTTGTCATCGCCGTGCCGCTTAAGTTCCCGCGCGATGCCTGGTTGCACAGTTTCGGTACCGACTTCACGATCCCGACCGCGGACTCGCTGCGCCTGCCGAACGGCGAATCAGCCCCCAGCCGCGCCGAGGTCATGGAAGCGGCAGCAAGCCAACCCGACCCGCTCCCTTATTCGCCGCGTTGGTTCGAGCGGCGCGAGCGCGTCGACTACCCGGCCAAGTACGTTCAGCCGTCGTCGGTCGATCCCGTCGACGGCGCATCGGTCGGCGAGATCATCGAGATCGGCCAACGCGTCGCGCTCAAGGGCAACGCCATGGCGGACGTCGGCAACGGCCTGCACGCCGTCATCGCCGCGGAACTGGTCAACCCGCTACCGGATGTCCAATCCTTCGGTCGTGCAGCGGACTTGCTCGCCGGACACGGTGCCGCCGAGCATCTAGACGCGAAGGACGCCATTGCCATCGCGCGGCGGTTCGCGCGTTCCCTGGAGGAAAGATTCCAGGTGACCGCCGTTCAGGTTGAGGTGCCGATCCTCCATGCGCTAGACGACGGTCGCGTTGTTCGGGGATTCGTGGACGTGCTCGCGGAAACGGAGCAGGGCTGGCTCGTCATCGACCACAAGTCGTCGCCGCAGCCGCGTGGCAAGTGGCCGGAAGAGGTGTTGAAGTACTCGGGGCAGTTGGCTGCGTATCGGGCCGCGTTGTGCACTTCCGGACTGAAGGTCGCAGGGTGTCTGGTGCACTTCGCGGTCGCTGGTGGCTTGGTGGAGGTGCGTATGGCTTAGGGGCTACGCCCACTCATTCCACCAGACCCTTGTTCCAAGTTTCCAATCCTAATTGTCCTATAAGGACTTCCTCGACAACCCCAGCGGCTGGAAATATGCGACTAGAACGCCAAGGAGGCGTGCATCGCCCACGAGAGAGGAGCAAGACAATACCGCGCACAAGTCGACAGACCCCAAGATCCCCTCGCTCGAATCCGCGTCATATACGTATACGTATCCGTTTAGAGAGGGGTACTTGGCGAAGCTTGAGATTCCCCTGGACGCAAAAGCCGCCGAGATGGAACGGCTCATTGCATGGGCTCGGACGCTAGCCGTCGACTACGAACCTCCCCAATGAAGAAACGCGCACTAACACAACACCTCGAAAGGCACGGTTGCGGACTGTTGCGTCAAGGGCGCAACCATGAATGGTGGGAGAATAGTGGCTCCCGCAAACGCTCGGCGGTGCCACGCCATACCGAGATACCCGATGTTCTGGCAAACAAGATATGCAAAGACCTCGGGATACCGGTTCTGGGCGGGGTATGAGAATGCGCTTTCGGACGTGCCTACGTGCGGGTCAGAGCGAAACGGCGACCGCCTCACATCCGGGAGCTTGAGCAAGCGCATCACGACGATTCATCTCCAAGGCTTCGCGAAGCACCTCAGCTAGAGAATCTAGGAGTTTTTCGCGCGTGCGTTCCTGGGCATTGACGCCTGGAATCTCCGCGATCCAGCCGATCCACCAACCTTCCTCTTTCGAAACTACCGCAGTCCAAGACTGGTCCATGGGAGAACTCATTCGTGCGACGGTCTTTATTCTACTACGTCTCCCCTGTGCCAAGAGGGCGATCTGCCTTGCCAAGTTTGGCAACGGGAGGGATCTCCCGACGTGACGGACTGCATTTCCAAGGCCGCATCCCCCGCAGGGTCGGGATCGGAGCAACGAACCTCAGCTTAGGTGCCGGGTCGAACAAACGCTGAATGTCAGCTCGCCGCGTCGGATACGGTATGGCTCGCGGTCGAGCGGTGTGACGATGTAGTTTGCGCCTTTCGGGTAGATTCGCCGGAAGACCTCCACGGGGCCTGCGTTAAGCCGGTCCGGGTTGATTTTGCACTCGATGGTGTCGACGGCGCCCTCGGACCGCCGGATGACGAAGTCCACCTCGCGGCGCGACTTGTCCTGCCAATACAACACGTCATTCTCGTGGAACCGCATCAAAACGGCGTGAACCTCTGCCATTGCGGGTGCCTCCCCCAGTCGGTCGGGGTGATGGGTGTACGATAGAAGGCTTGTCCAAAGCGTAGCTTGTTCTCCATGCCCAAGGGATTGCCGTCGACCAAGGATGATCGCGGCGCCGCCCAACGCCGGCGTCGACGTCCGCCGAAGACGCGCAACGACTCCCCAGACGACTCCGACCCGACCCAACCGTCTACGCCTGCTTCGGACGAGGACGACGCCGCCTCCGACCGCGTCCGCTATGCCGGGTTCACCGAGGGCAGCGTTGCCAGCCATTTGATCCACCTCGGGTCGTTCATGGCGCTTGGTTCCGTGTCGATGATCGGCGCCCGGATGGCGGAAGCCGCGTACCTGGGCATCCTCGGGACCGAAGCACTGGCCGCGATGGGCTTTGCGTTCCCGATCTCGATGTTCCTGTTCGCGTTCGCCAGCGGCATCGGTACGGGTGCGTCTTCCGTGATCGCCCGCGTGTACGGGGCCGGCGACCGCGCACAGGCGGCACGGCTGGTCACTCACGCGCAACTGCTCGTGTTCCTGGTCAGTGTCGCGATCAGCGCCTACGGGCTCGTGTTCGCACAGGATCTACTCACACTGCTCGGGGCCGTGGGCGAGGTCCGGGCCATGTCCACGGAGTACCTGCGCATCTACATGCTGGGTTTCCCGCTGTTCATGCTGTCCATGGTGGGTTCCACGCTGCTGCGCGCCACCGGCAGCGCCAAGAGTCCCGGACTGGTAATGGCTGGGGGGTCGATTCTGCAGATCGGCATTGCGCCGCTGCTGATCTTCGGGCTGTTCGGCTTTCCGGACCTCGGCGTCGCCGGTGCCGCCTGGGCCTACGTGGCATCGAGAATCTTCAGCGTCGCGCTCTACCTCGTGATCCTCCTGCGGGTGCGGATGATCAGCTGGTCGCTAACTGACCTCGGCAAATCGTGGTGGGCGATTCTGCATGTCGGTGGACCCGCCACCGTCAGCAGCCTGACCTTCCCCATCTCGATGCTGGTCATCACGCGGTTGCTTGCCGGCCACGGCGACGAGGTGGTCGCCGGCTACACCGTGGCATCGCGGGTCGAGACACTGGTACACATGGTGATCTGGTCCGCATCGTCGTCGGTGGCGCCGTTCGTGGGCCAGAACTGGGGAGCGGAGAATTACCAGCGCGTTCGCGTGGCACTCCGGCAGGTCAACTTCTTCTGCCTGGGCTGGGGCGTCGTGACCTTCGTGGTGTTGGCATTGGTCGGTGAAACCATCGTTCGAGCCATCGATGCCGATCCCACCGTGGTCAGGGTCGCGGGCGTGTTCTTCCTGATCATGCCCCTGTCCATCGGCTTCATGGGCGTCATGCACGTGGCGACGTACTGCTTCAACGCCCTCGGCCAGCCGCTGCCGCCGCTGGTATTGTCGATCCTGCGCTCGCTGGCGTTCTACGCGCCGCTCGCGATCCTCGGCAACTACCTGTGGGGATTCATGGGGATCTTCTTGGCGACGGCGTTTTCCAACGTGGTGCTCGGGGTCGGCGGCTGGTATTGGAACCGGATGGCGGTGCGGCGGGGGATCGCTAAGCGGAACGCGGCGAAAGCACCTGTTCCGGTGCCTAGGCCGACGGCTTGACCGCGGCGTCAGGGTTGTCGGCTGACGGTTCCGGCAGCCAGCGAACGGCGTCGGCAATGGCGATGCCTCCAGTGGTGCGGTTGGAAACGACAAGGGTAACCGTGCCGCCTTCGAGATCGAATGTCCCAAGCCTGTTCCAACCCGATACCGCCGCCGAACCATCGAACTCGACGGTCAGGTCGCCCTCGGCAGTGCGAACCCACATCTCGTAGCGGCCCAATTGGCCGATGAACGACGGTTCAACGTAGGCTTCCCCGGGTAGCTGAGGCAGCCGATCGTGGGGTATGTGGAACTCGAGCTGCCATCGACCGGTCACCAGTTCGGTCGCAAACAAGAGCCGACGGTCCCCGACTCCGGGGGTCGCACGGACGACGGTGTGACGGTAGTTGCCCCAGCCCGATGGCACCTCCTGCCGGAGCCAGAGGCCACCCGGTCTGCTCCCCGTCATCCAGGAATACTGGGGGAGCCCCCGGTCCAATGGAAGTGAGCGTTGATACCGGCTCATTATTCCGCCTTGCGATTCCGCGTCTTCGTCCCCCTCGAGCGAGAATCCCGGGTCAAGATCGTCGATGACGATCCCGGCAGGCGTCTCTGGTCGCCAGTCGCTCGGCCCCAGGCCAACCAGCTCTTCGGACTCTGTTGCAGCGTGGTCCACCTCTACGGGCAGCTTGAGCCGCAGGGGGATGCGGTTCCTTGAGAAGTAGGAGTGCAGCCACAGTTGCGAAGGCGGCTCCGACGTCACCATGCCGAGTTCGACCGATGTGTGGCCCGGCACCGGAACGGCATCGGTCCGTTCCATCCAAGCTTGACGGTCCACCCCTAAGAACACGGCACCCGCCATCGATTCGTCGTTCCGCACGTGTACGCGTGCTTGGTAGCGACGATCGCCAACATCGTCGTCCGCCAGACGAACGACCTCTACAGGTGAGGCCAGGAACCCCGGCGCGCCCTTGGCGTTCAGCCAGTCACCTAGGAGCGACTCCGCAGATGCCCCAACGGAGGCACCGATGGCCTCGAATTCCTGAGCCCGATACGTTCGCCCAGCGAATCCGTCGCGCAGGCCGGCGAGCAGTTCGCCCACTCTTTCGCGACCGAATCGATCATGAATCGCATGGGCGGCGCGGGTTCCCTTGAGGGTGAGCACCTCGACCGCGCTCCTTGCGTCGCCGCTCGACTCCAAGTTCGACAGCGGCGTGTCCAGCGCTCGCTCCCAGACGTGCGGCCGATCAGCGAAGCTCATGGTGTGTCCGAACAGTGGTGCTCTGTCGCCTGTGAAGAACCACGACATCTCGCCAACGACGCTACCCAGAGCGTCCTCGCTGTCCTTGGCGTGGGCCGAGTTGGGGACTCCCAAATACTGGAGCGTATCTCCCAATAGCAACGCGAAGCCAAGTTCCTGACAAACGACGTCAAGAGCCGTAGCGCCCTTGTCCTTCGCCGCCGTCACCCCCAGGAGGTTGGATGCGTATTTGTGGAGGATGTTGAAGTCATCAACAAGGTTCCACAGCCATGTCAGCATGAAATCGGCGTCGTCCAACCCAGTGAAATACCGACTCGATGTCCGATGCTGCCATTGCAGTGCGGGGATCTCGTTCTCCTTGAGGATCATCACACTGGGTGGCCCCCGGTCCGTCTCCAATCGCCTCCCGCCACGGTAGGTCCGCAATTGCATCGGTACTTCGACGATGCTCAGGCTGTCGAAGGGATAGCCGATCCCGAGGTTCTCCAAGCGTCGTTGTATCTCGCCCAGATGGGGACGTAGCACGTCCCCGGCGCCTGTCAAAAGATCGCCATACTGTGCGTGGGAAGCGTGCACCAAGACTTCGTACTCGACTCCGTCGGCTTCTACGGCCTGCCTCGTGAAACGCGAAGCGAATAGACCCACCTCGGACACGGGCACTCTCGACTCGAAACGAAACGAACCTGGCTCGATTCGTTGACGTCGCCCCACCGCAACCACCAACCAGTCGTCGGGGACACGCACGCTGAGATCGACTTCGAAGAAGTCGCGCGTTCCGCGTGCCGGATCGTCCCGATGCACATTCGCGCCCGCGCTAGGTAGCCAATGAACGGCCGGCATCAAGGCGACGTAGGAGTCGTCGAATATCGCGGCCTCGCGGCCCAGGACACCCAATCGGTTGCTGGCCGCGACCTTCAACGGATCGACGGCACCGTCAAGGTAGGCGAACCGCGAATCAGGTACACCCGCCGCACGCAAGGAGAGCACCGCGCGGGAACCCGCCCGCAGCGGCGGCGACAAAGCCACAGACAACAACCCGTGCCGATGCGTGAATGCCGCTTCCGCCCCATCCATGCGCAGTGCTGTCACCCGCATGCCCGGGTTGAGAGTGAGTGTCAACTCGTCGAGGTCGCTGGAGACGGGGCCCTCGGCGCCTTCGTACGAGGAAGTCGCTCGTAGGATCGCCGTCACCTCGATCGCCAACCGCTCGCCTGGTTCGATTACGACGTTGCCGGTCAGTTTCTCGATGTCCGCGCGTGCTGTCGCATCCTCGCTGGCGGCGCGGCTATGTAAAGCGAGCCACGTCTCCCGCAACTCGATGCCCCCAATCGCGCGTCCCACCAAGAAGACGATGCCGGACACGCCGACCGCAACGATGAGCACGCCGCAAACCAGTTGCCGCGAACGAACCCGGGTGTCTAGCCGCGGGTGAAGACCAGCCGCCAAGGTCACCAAACCCACGGCCACCACCAACATCGAGGCGCGCTGCAGCAATGCCTCGACATCGGCGAACCGCGGTGCCAAGTCTGACCCGGAGTCCGCAAAATCCGTAACCGGGACAAGCGCCCCGACGAGGTAGACCGGAGTCCGGGGCGCAAACCAAACCACAGACCCGAGCAGCACCAGTGCGGCCGTTGCTGCAACCAAGCGATTGCGCATGGCAACGACGAACACCATCACTACCGAACACCAAAGCAGCAGCGTCGGCAAGGTGTCGACGAAGGCAAAAGCCGCTAGCGAGACCGGTTCAACGGTGTCGCCCCACCCCCATAGACCGGCAGCAATTGCACCCGACGCCTGAACGACGCCGAGGGCCACGAGCACCGCGAGCCATGCCGTCAGGGCCAACCCGACGACCTGCCCGCCGACGAGCACATGATTCGGCAGTGGTCTCGAGTACAAGGTCTCCGTCATGCCGACGCGGTCGTTCCGGGCACGGGCATCCACTCCGAGGAACACCACCCCGGCTAGAACTGTCGTGAGCAGGTAGGTTCCGAACTGCCCCATAAGCAGATCCGGGGAGGAACGACCGGTTGCACCGGGCGAATAACGCGCCGCCACGTAGGCATAGAACCCGAAGATCGCCAGGTTAAGACCGAGGGCCAAGACTGCGAACACCCAAGTTCGCACAAGGCGCCGGGCCGTCCGAAGCTCCGCCACGGCGACTGCAAGAAACGTCTGCATCGGATCACCCAGTTCCGGTCGTCGTCCTCCGCCAAGTCCACGCACCAACGGTCGTCGCGTGCGAAACCGCAAGGAACAAATCGACCATCGGAAACGGTAGAGTACGCCTAACTCAACGGGGTTTCGCAATCCGATGCTGACTAGGCGAACACTGTTGGCATGCTCCTTGGCCGCGCCCTGGTTGCCCGTTCGGGCGGCAACCGACTTTGGGGGCGTCAGCGAGGACGAATTCGTTCTCGGAACGTCGGCTGCGTTCTCCGGTCCTTCCCGGGGTTTGGGCATCGAGCTCTACCGGGGTGCGATGGCCTACTTCGAGCACGTCAACCGTGCCGGGGGCATCGGCGGCCGTCGGATCCGGCAGAAGATCTACGACGACGGGTACCAGCCCGACCCGGCCGTCACGAACAGCACCACGCTCATGATCGAGGACCAGGTGTTCCTGCTGTTCGGCTACGTCGGCACGCCGACGGTTACCCGAGTGCTACCGCTCCTGAAGAAGTTCCAGGACCGCGACATGTACCTGTTCTTCCCGTTCACCGGCGCGGCACCCCAGCGCGAACCGCCCTACGGCGACTTCGCCTTCAACCTGCGGGCATCCTACGGTCAGGAAACCGCGGGTCTCGTCGACAACTTCGTGGCGGTCGGGCGTCGCCGTATCGCGGTCTTCTACCAAGCGGACGCCTACGGTCGAAGCGGCTGGGCGGGCGTCCGCAAGGCGTTGGCGAGGCACGGCGAACAGATCGTCGGGGAGGCGACGTACAAACGCGGCGCCAAGTTCACGAGTGTCATGCGGGACCAAGTGAACATCCTGAAGGCGGCCAATCCGGACGCGGTGATCTGCATCGGTTCCTACGCTGCCTGTGCGGCATTCGCGCGCGATGCGGTGGACATGGGCGGCCTCAACGTCCCGTTGGCCAACCTATCCTTCGTCGGCAGCGAGAACATGCTGAAGCTGCTCTCCGAAGGCAGGGACGATGCCGAACGCTACACGGACCTGCTAGTGAACTCCCAGGTGGTGCCCAGTTACGAGGACACCTCGATTCCGGCGGTCCGGGAGTATCGCGACTTCATGGCCCGCTACAACCCGGAAGTCCCGGCGGAACTCGTGACCGAGGAGTACACGCCGTTCCCGCACAGTTTCGTGAGTCTCGAGGGCTTTCTCGATGCCAAGCTGTTGGTCGAAATCCTGCGCCGACTGGGCGACAACCCTTCCCGCAGAGGTCTGGAGGAAGCCGTCTTCACCATCCGCGACTTCGACCTCGGAATCGGCGAGCCGGTGTCCTTCGGTCCCGACCGGCGCCAAGGCCTGCAGCGCGTGTACCACACCGTGGTCGACAAGGGGCGGTTCGTGACCCTGGACGACTGGGAAAAGAGGTTCGCCAATGTCGGCGCCTGAGCCCTCAGCCGGGGAGCGCGAGGGGTTTGCCCCTCGCATGGAAAAGCCGGAC
>CAZJRX010000073.1:0-14075 GCA_964548145.1 uncultured Pseudomonadales bacterium
CAACCTGTTCTCCCGCGGCATGGACATTCCCCAGGGCGGCCACATGCAGGGCCTGCGCGACATGCTGAAACAACTGCGCGAACAGAAGCGGCAGAACCTCGACCGCTTCAACCTGTCGAGCGTGTTCAAGGAAATCGAGAAGGAACTCGAGGAGATTCTCGACCTCGAACGCAACACCATCGACAAGTGGCTGACCGGCGAAGGCGACCAAGTCGTCGACGACGTCATGCGCGACGTCGCCGAGAAGAACAAGGCGCGGCTCGACGAGCTGCCCGACAACGCCGCCGGCAAGATGCAGGAACTCGAGAACTACGAGTTCCTGAACCCCGACGCGCAGAAGCGCTACATCGAGCTTCTCAACCAACTGCGCCGGGCCATGACGCAGACGTTCTTCAACGATATCGAGAACATGGTCAACAACATGTCCCAAGGCGACATCGAGCGCATGAAGGACATGCTGAAGGACTTGAACGATCTCCTGTCGAAGAAGGCGCAAGGCGTCGACCCGGATGCCATGGAGTCGTTCTTCAAGGACTTCATGGACAAGTACGGCGACATGTTCGGCGACAATCCCCCGGAGTCGTTGGACGAACTGCTCGAGCAGATGAGCCAGCAGATGGCGGCGGCGCAATCGCTCATGGACTCCTTGACGCCCGACCAACGCGCGCAACTGCAATCCCTGCTCTCCGACCGGTTCGGCGATCCCGACCTCCAGAACGAACTGCAGCGCTTGGCACAGGCCATGTCGGCCCACGCGCCACGTTCGTCCCGCTACCGGTTCGGCGGCCGGGAGGACATCGACCTCGAGGCCGCCATGCGGTTGATGCGCGAGATGCGCCAACTCGACGAACTCATCAACCAGGTTCAGGTGGCCGAACGCACCAACGACCTAGAGCGCATTGACCGCGACCTGCTGAAGGAGCTGTTGGACGACGACGCTGCGGAATCCCTGGACGACCTCAAGAAGCTCCTCGACGCCCTCGAGAAAGCCGGCTACATCCGTCCCAACGGCGACAAGTGGGAACTGACGCCGCGCGGTTCCCGGATGATCGGCCAGAAGGCGCTCGGCGAGATCTATGCCCGGCTGCGTCGCCAGAACCTCGGCAACCACGCACTTCCGGAGGAAGGACGGTTCGGCGAACGGCTCGAACAGACCAAGGCGTACGAGTTCGGAGATCCGTTCCATCTTCACATGCCGCGCACCATCCGCAACGCGCTCGACCGGGAAGGCCCGCACACGCCCATTCGCCTGCGGCACGACGACTTCGAGATCTACCGCTCGGAACTCATCACCTCGACCGCAACCGCCATGTTGGTGGACCTGTCTTGGTCCATGGCGCTGCGCGGGTCGTTCCAGGCGGCAAAGAAGGTCGCCCTGGCGCTGCACAACCTGATCACGTCGCGCTTTCCCAAGGACTCCTTCCACGTCATCGGCTTCGCGGCCTACGCCAAGGAGCTGAAGGCCCACGACCTGCCGTTCCTGCAATGGGACGAGTACGTGCTCGGAACCAACATGCAGCACGCGCTGCTCTTGGCCGAACGCCTGCTCGACAAGCACAACGCCGGCACCAAGCAGATCATCATGATCTCCGACGGCGAACCCACCGCCCACCTCGAAAACGGCCGCGCCCGGTTCGCCTACCCGCCGACGGCCGAGACCTACCGGGCGACCCTGCGCGCCGTGAAGCGCTGCACGCAGAAGTCCATCGCCATCAACACCTTCATGCTCGATGTCGACTATCACTTGAAGGCGTTCATGGACGCCATCGCCCGCATCAACGGCGGTCGGGTGTTCTTCACCTCGCCGGACAAGCTCGGCGAATACATCCTGGTGGACTACGTGCAGCACAAGCGCAAGAAGCTCGCCAAATAGACGCCGTCACCTACGGCGCATACTCAACATGATTGACCCGACATTCCGGACCCGTCTCAAATCCGGCGAGCCGCTACTCGGCGCCTTCGTCAACATCGAGTCGCCCACGACCGTCGAACTCCTCGCTGTCGCCGGCATGGACTTCCTGATGATCGACGGCGAACACGCTCCCATCGGGCCCGCACATGCGGTGGAGATGATCCGGGCGGCAGAAGCGCGGCACATACCGATACTGGCGCGGGTTGGCGAAAACACCCAGCAGGTCATGGCCAAGTACCTCGATGCCGGGGTCATCGGCACCATGACACCGATGGTCAGTTCCAAGGACGAGGCCCGTCGGGCGGTGGATTCCGTGAAGTACCCGCCCCTCGGCAAGCGTGGGCTCGCCGGCGTTCGCGCCAACGACTTCGTGCCCGATCCGGGCTACGTCACCAGAGCCAACGATGCCACCGTGGTGGTTGTGCAGATCGAGACCCGTGCAGGTATCGATCGAGCCGACGAGATCATCGCCACCGAGGGGGTCGACATCGTTTTCCTCGGACCCTCGGACCTTTCCGTCGCGCTGGGCGTGCCGGGACAGACCAAGCATCCGAGTGTGCTCGAAACGATCGCGGCCCTGACCGAGAAGATCGTCGCCGGCGGCAAGGCGGTGGGCACCGTCGCGCGTTCGGCTGCCGACTACGCGCACTGGCGGGATTGCGGGATCCAGGTGTTCTTACACAGTGCGGGGGCGCTTCTCCTGGGCGCAGCCGCCGAATTCCTCCGTGAAGCGCGGGCGCAGGAGGAAACCCCGTAGGGGACGGCGGTGGGGAACTGGGGCTAGACGGCGAGTGCGCCCCCTTGCGGGCGCGTGCGAGCGGTCTGGCGGCGTTGTCCCGTCCCGCGCGACTCGTGCCAAACAGCCTGTCTCCAATTCGTACCGCAAGGCACAACCGAGCAGGGCTGCCAACCGCTACTGCGCCGACCCGGATTGCCATTGGCACCGAACCCGATGGACCCTAACAGCCCGTAGGTTCGGGAAACGCCAGCCAGGTGCCATGCCGATGAGCTCACAGGCCGAGACAACCGCCCAGGTTAAGCTGCGACGCCTTTGGAAGGGAACGCTGTTCGTCGGCATCGGCGGCGGCTACGTGCTGCTTGTCGCCATGCTGTTCATCTACCAGGGTTGGCGGGCCGCCCTGCTGGCGCTGTTTCTGATCGGCGTTGCGCAGTTCTTCCGATACATCGCCAACGACGTCGACCGAATCGGCTGGCGGATGTCGAACGAGTGGTCGGATGAACCGATCGCCGATTCGACGAAGCGCTACCAAAGCCGGATGCTCATCGCACTGGTCGTGCTTGCTCAGGCCACCAACCTGGCGTTGATCTACCAGGCCTACCACCTCGGTGACTTCCCTTGGATGCTGCCAACCCTGGTGGGGCTCGCGCTCATCGAACTGCTCTACTCGCGGATTCGCAGCGTCAACCGGCGGATCGAGTTCGAGGAGGCGAGCTACGGCTTCAAGGACCGCGACCCGCTGACCGGCGGACCCGAGTCCCAGCGGGCATCTCATTCGGCCCTGCACGACGAACTCGACCGGAAGCTCGACGAACTGAAGGCGCTGGCGGACGAGGGGAAGATCTCGGAGCGAGCCTACGCGAGGGCACGGGACAAGCACCGAGTTCGTACGGTCATGAAGAAACCATAGGCACGGTGGCACGCCGCGCCGATGTATGATCGGCGAACGGGGGTTCCCGGGTTGACGAAGTGCCGAATCGGCTTCGGGATTGGCTACAGGTGCTTGCGGTCGGCTCCGCAGGCGTGTTTTTTTGGACAGCCGATGCGGCGGATGTGCTGTGGGCACCCGTCGAGGCGTTGAACGCCGAACTTCCCACCGGCGTGCGGGTCTTCGCCGGCACCGACCCCAAACTGCCGCTGCTCGCGTGGTACGTGTCGGTCGCGCCGGGCGAGGACTCGGCACGTGTCGAGGTTCTCGTCTCGGACGATCCCGACGACCGCCGGGAGACGGTGTCCAGTTTCGCAGCCGATACCGGTGCCTGCGTCGTCATCAATGGCGGCTATTTCTCGATGGAACGCACACCCGCCCTGCACGCGGGCCTCTTGGTCGTGGACGGTGTCATCGAAGCGCCGGCCACCCGTTCCGTCGTGCGGGACGACGTGCGTTACCCGACGGCCCGTGCCGCGCTCGGGGTCACGAAAGCGGGATTCGACATTGCCTGGGCAACAAGCCGGGAAGGAAGCCTGCAGGCCTGGCTTGCGCCGCCGCCGCATCGCCAAGGTACTCCGGCGGAACTGGATCCGGCGACATCGATCCCGTGGCACGTCGAGGACGCCCTCGGCGGCGGGCCCGCTTTGGTCGCCGACGGCAAGGTACACGTGGCCACCGACGAGGAGGTCTTCTTCGGCAGCGCGATCCCCTACACGCACCCGCGGACGGCTGCGGGGATAACCGCCGACGGCACACTCCTGCTCCTGCTCGTCGACGGCCGGCAACGCGAGAGCCGGGGCGTCAGGTTGGAGGAACTGGCCGAGATCTTAGTCGGTATCGGGGCGGCAGAAGCCCTCAACCTCGACGGTGGCGGGTCATCGAGCCTCGTCGTGAACGGCAAGCTGCTCAACAACCCGGTCGGTCGGGGCAAGGAGCGGGAGGTGATGACGGCGGTCGGGGTGTTCTGCGACTGACGTCGGTTCGCAAGCGCGCTGCAAGCGGTTCATTCGCCGGGAGCCTTGGCCACGCCCCCAAGGGCGCGCATAGTCGCGGTCGTATTTGAGCCATGCGGGTTAGTTGCGGGCAGGCACGGGCGGCATCGCGAGCCGAGTGCCGAGGCGATCGGACTGTTCCGCCGTGTCGAAGGCGTGACATGCGCGAAGCGTCCTCATGGTCTCCTCGAAGCCGCGCCACGGGACCGATGCCGTCCAGTTCCAGGCGAAATCGAGCATGCGCAGCATTGCGCGTGCCCCGTGGCCCACCGTCATGGCCCGTTGGGCCGCGATGTAGTTGTCGCGGTAGACGGTGGGAATGACGATGCGCTCCTGCTCCCCGGCCACAAGCTCGGCGTTCAGCATCATCCGAGCGACACGCCCGTTGCCATCGGCGAACGGATGCACCTCGGAGACGAGGTAGTGGATGAAGGCGGCTCGACGGAATGGCGTATCGAGGGTGCGGTACATCTCAAAGCCGCGTTCGAGCGTGCCGACGACGGCGTCGGGTCGCACGAACTCGACCGCGCCGACCCGGTTCGGCACCGTCTTGAACCGGCCTGGCGCGGCATCGGGCCGCTTGGCGAGCATCCTCGCGTGGCGTTCCCGCAGAAGGTCGAGGAAGTCCTCCGCCGAGTGCGGCACGCGACGCATTGCGGCGGCGTCGGAGACGATGCGCCAGACACCCAACACATCGTGTGCGTCGGTCGGACGTTGGGCCGGAATACGGCCGTGGAAGACGATCCCCTCGGCCTCCTCCGGGGTGAATTCGGTGCCCTCGATGTAGTTCGAGGAGTACGCTTCGAAGAACGCCAGCGTGGCTTGGCCGATGCCGTCGCGCGGCCTCGGCGCGCGTGATCGGTGTGGCGTGCGAAGCAACTCGGCGACAAACCCGGCGAGCAGCGCGGTGCGGGCGGGGTCGTAGGCGCGCCCTGCGGCCCGGGCGCGTGCGGCTGGAGCCGAGAGCCGGGCTTCGCGGGTGCCGACGAGGCTGCCGACAATGGCGTCGAGTTGCTCGCACTCGGTCGTGCGGTCGATGCGGGGGGCGATCCGGCGCGCGTCGTCGCGCAGACGATTGGCGGCATTGTGGCCGGCAACCGCAACCAGTTGTTCGAGGCGTGCCTCTATCTCCGTTCGGTGCAGCGTGCGCGGCAGCCGTCCGCGTCGGCTACGTGACGGGCGCAGGTTGTCGAGGTAGGCCCGTGGGGAAGCGCTCAGGAACAATTCGCCGAGGAACGGCTGGTCGATGGGCGTCGGCGGAGCGCCACGCCTGGGTCGCAGCACGATTCCCGGTAGTTTGATGTCGGTGCCGCGTGGGGTTATCAGGCATACCGAGCCGTCGGCCGCGGGCTCGAGCTCCAGGGCGGTGCGGTCGGCGACCAGTGCGCCGGGAAAGTAGCCACCGACGATGTCCCAAAGGTTGCGCCGGACGAGAGCTTTGGCATCGGTGTGCTGATCCTTCGTGTAAAGCCGGGAGCCGAGTTTGCGCAGGCGTCCTCGGGCGACGCGACGCGATACCTCCGCGCTGATGGGAGCGCGCGAGACGAATACCTCCGGCATGGCGTCGACGATGGCCGCAGGCGAGGATTTTGCTTGCACAGTGGTGTCGGTTGGTCGCGTATTGAGGACAAAGCCAAATTATAGGCGACTCTAGGAGGGTTTTTCGTATTTAACTGCCCGGATACGCAAGCTCCCAAGGCATTGCAAATGCGACTCGAGTGAGAGCCTTTTGCCGCATTGAATAGACTAGTACGACCGGGGCAACCCAAGCACGTGTTCCGACACGTAGTTAAGCACCATCTCCTGGGAAATCGGCGCGAGTCGTTGCAGCCGGGCTTCGCGCCAATACCGTTCGACGTGAAACTCCTTCGCGTAGCCGAAGCCGCCGTGGGTCTGCACCGCCTGGTCGGCGGCCTGGAAACACGCGTCCGCCGCCAGCCACTTGGCCATGTTGGCCTCCGCGCCGCAGGGCTGGCCGTTGTCGATGAGCCATGACGCCTTGCGGATCATCAACTCTGCGGCATCGAGGCGCATACGGGCTTCGCCGAGCGGGAATGCCACGCCCTGGTTCATGCCGATGGGTCGGTTGAAGACGACGCGGTCGTTGGCGTAGTCGACGGCCCGTCGCAGCGCCGCGCGGCCGATTCCCAAGGCTTCCGAGGCCACGAGGATACGCTCGGCGTTCAGGCCGTCGAGCAGGTAGCGGAATCCCCGGCCCTCTTCGCCGACGCGATCCGTGACGTGGACCGGGAGGTCGTCGTAGACCACTTCGCAGGTGGCGACCGCGTTGCGGCCCACCTTGTCGATGGGCGAGATCGCGACCTCGGGGCGTTGCAGTTCGGCGAGCAGCAGGGTCATGCCCTGGGTGCGCTTCGCGACCTTGTCGCGGGCCTCGGTGCGAACGAGCAGCAGGACGCGTTCGCTATCGAGCGCCTTGGTGGTCCACACCTTGCGGCCGCGCACGATGTAGTAGTCGCCATCGCGGCGGGCGGCCGTGGTGATCGACGTGGTGTCCGTGCCGGCATTGGGTTCGGTCACGCCGAAAGCCACGTGCAGGTCGCCGTTCGCCACCCTCGGCAGGTACTTCTGCTTCATTTCCTCCGAGCCGTGCCGGACCACCGGGTGCATGCCGAAGATGGAAAGATGGACGCTGCTCGCGCCGTTCATGGCGGCACCGGATGCCGCGATCTCCTCCAAGACGATGGATGCTTCCGTGATGCCGCGGCCGCTGCCCCCGTACTCCTCGGGGATGGCGATGCCGACCCATCCGTCCGCGGCGAGCGCGTTGTAGAAGTCCCAGGGGAAGCGATGTTCGCGGTCGCACTCGGACCAGTAGTCGTCGGGAAAGTTGCCGCAAATCCGCCCGATGGCGTCGCGGATGAGTTGCTGTTCGGCGGTCGTTTCAAAGTCCATTTGGCAAGGTTAGCATGGCCGGTTGTGTGGCCGGTTCGCGGGCGCGTTGGAGGTTCGGTCGATGGCCGGAAAGTACTTCGAGGAACTCGAGATCGGGCGCAGGTTCGACCACGAGCCGGGCCGTACGGTGACGGAAACTGACAACCTGCTGTTCACCGCCTTGACCCTGAACCCGCAGCCGCTCCACCTTGACGCCGAGTTCGCCAAGGAATCGATCCACGGCCAGATCCTCGTCAACAGTATCTTCACGCTAGGTCTGGTGGTGGGCCTATCCGTAGGCGACACCACATTGGGAACCACGCTCGGCAACCTCGGCTTCGACCAGACCACGTTCCCGAACCCGGTGTTCATCGGCGACACCATCCGCGTCTCGTCCACGGTGGTGGATCGACGCGAGAGCCGGACGAAACCGGATCGGGGCATCGTCACCTTCGAGCACGTGGGCACCAATCAGCGGGGCGAGATCGTGTGTTCGTGCCGCCGTGGCGCCATGATGCTGCGGCGACCCGCGACGCCGTAGACCTTCGCGTTCGGCGGCAATTTCCGGCACTTTTTGTCGCCTTCGCCGGCGGGCCGTCGGGCGGATGGCTTACACGGAAGTGGGTTGATCTCGCTATCGTCGAGGGCGCGTTTGGTTGGATCATCGGGGCCATCGCGCCATTCGCGCACACGCCGTTCAAGAGTCTCCTGTGGTACTTTCCGATCATGCAAACGAAGTCCGTGTCTACCCTACGCCCCGCCAGGTCAACGAAGCCGCCTCCGAGGGGAACTCGGTTCCGATCCGGGCTCGCCGAGGCACACGCCAAGGCTCTGCACCGCTTGGTTCCACCCGTCTACTTTGACGAGGACGGCTACGTCCGCGAGGACAACTCCCACATGCCGGAGGGCGAAGTCCATTTCCCGATCGTGTCCTATTGGCACGGCGCCCTGTATGGACATTACAGGCCGCGGGGACGGCTTGTTTGCGTTCTGGCGGACCACCTCCTACTTGTCGACCGGGACGTGGGAACGGCGGCCGTCGTGCCGGACGTGATGGTGGCGTTCGACGTCGAACCGGGCGACAGGCTCTCGTACAAGGTCTGGCAGGAACCGAAAGCGCCGGATTTCGTGCTCGAGGTGCTGTCGCGGAACACGTGGCGAGTCGACGTATTCGAGAAGCCCGCCCTGTATGCGGATTTGGGCGTGCTGGAGTACTGGGTTTTCGATCCACGCGGCATTCGCCGAGGTGGGCCGCAGTTGGAAGGCTGGCGGCTACGTCGCGGAGGCGAACACGATCCACTGCCTTCGTCGAGCGATGGGGACGCGCATAGCGAATTGCTGGGATTGGATCTCGTTCCGAAGGGCAAGCGCCTGTGGTTGCGCGATCGCGAGACCGGGCTCGTGCTGCCGGACCATGCCGAGGCAATGGAGAGCCGGAATCAAGCAGAAGCGGGACGCCAACGGGCAGAGGCCGAGCGCCAACGGGCAGAGGCCGAGCGCCAACGGGCAGAGGACGAGCGCCAACGCGCTTTGGAAGAGAACGCGAGACTGCGCGCCGAGATTGATCGGTTGCGTTGTGAAAGGACCTGACGACGGCCTTCCCAAGGCGGGCAGACCGATCGGGCAACGAGGCACGGAATGACCCGCCCACGTCGTTCACTCCACTTCGTCCCCGGTGGCAACGAGCGGATGCTCACCAAGGCGCTGGGCACTCGCGCCGACAGCCTGATCCTGGATCTGGAAGACGCCGTTACGCCCGACCGCAAAGACGAGGCGCGAACTGTCGTGGCGTCGTGGCTTGCCGAAGCGGACTTCGGGTCCAAGGAAAGGACCGTGCGCATGAACCCCCTGGATACGCCGTGGGGCTACGGGGATCTGGAGGCGACCATGGCGACGCCGCCGGACGCCTACGTGGTCCCTAAACCGGACACCTTGGAAGGGCTCAATACCATCGACGCCGAGCTGTCGCGACTGGAGCGCTTGCACGGTCATCCGGATCGCAGCGTCGGCTTGATCCTGATCGCGGCCGAAACGCCGCTCGGCGCACTCAACGTCCCCAACCTGCCACAGTGCCCCAGGGTTCAGGCCATGTCTTGGGGCGCGGAGGATTTGTCGGCGACCCTGGGTGTCCCGGCCAACCGCGACGAGTCGGGCAACTACCTGCCGGTCTATCAGCACTGCCGTGTGATCACCCTGCTGAGCGCGGTGGCGGGCGGCGTCCAACCCATCGATGCGGTCTACGTCGATTTCCGGGATGTCGACGGGCTCCGGGACGAGTGCAACGAGGGCGCCCGGCTCGGTTTCACCGGCAAGATTTCGATCCACCCGAACCAGATCGATGTGATCAACGCCGCCTTCACGCCGACCAGCGAACAGGTTGCCGAGGCGGTCGCCTTGATCGAGGCATTCGACCAGGCGCAGGCTGACGGCAGAATGGCGTTCACGTTCAACGGCCAGATGGTGGACGCACCCCACTTGACCCGTGCGCGGGCAATCGTGGAACGGGCTTCCGAGATCGAGGAGTACGGCTAGGCGCTGCTGGATACGCCGGCGCGCAGCCTTGAGGAGAACACGCGGTGATGATCGACCTATCGACGGAACGCATGCTCGCCGAGATCGACGACCAGGGTGTCGGTCGGCTGGTGTTCAACAACCCGGCCAAGCACAACGCACTGTCGCTGGACATGTGGCAGGGCGTGGCGGATGCCCTGGCGTGTTTCGAAGCGAACGACGACGTCCGCGTCGTCGTGATGTCGGGCGCGGGCGGCAAGTCCTTCGTCTCCGGTGCCGACATCAGCGAGTTCGACTCCAAACGATCCAACGCCGAGCAACGCCGCGAATACGGCCGTATTTCGGCCCGAGGTGGTCATGCGCTCGCCACCTTCAGCAAGCCGCTCATCGCGGAGATCACCGGCTATTGCATCGGCGGCGGTCTCGCCACGGCCCTGAACGCCGACATTCGCTTCGCCACGCCCGACTCGACCTTCGGCATTCCCGCCGCGAAACTCGGTTTGGGCTACGGCTACGACGGACTCGCCAAGCTCGCCCGAACGGTGGGACCGGCGCGAGCCAGGGACATCATGTTCTCGGCCCGGTTCCTCGATGCCGAGGAAGCGCTCGGCATCGGTCTCGTCAACTTCATCGAGTCCCGCGAAACGATCTCCGAGGCGGTCACGGACTACGCTCGCCGCATAGCCGGCAATGCACCGTTGACCGTGCGCGCCGCCAAGGCGGCCGTCGAAGCGTGGGAGGGGGGCGAGCGACCGGAGCATCTCGCTAAGGTCCGGGAACTGGTGGACGCCTGCTTCAACTCCGAGGACTACCGGGAGGGTCGCCGCGCATTCGCCGAGAAGCGCAAACCGGTGTTCCGGGGCGACTGACGAGACCGGATGCGTTGACGGGGTGATCCGAGCAACCGGAACCAGCCGAAAAAAATCTTGACCCTCTCGCCGCGTTAGGTCCTACGGTCGACTCATTGGCCCGGTAGGGGCGTCGATGAGGAACACAGTACATGTACAAGGTAAGCGAGGCAGCCGCGTTGTCGGGAGTCACCGTTCGGGCGCTGCACCACTACGACGCGATCGGGCTGCTACGGCCGTCCACGCGCTCCGATGCCGACTACCGGCTGTATGGCCCCGACGACATCCGGGCGTTGCGCCGCATCCGCCGCTACCAGGCGCTGGGGTTTTCGCTGGACGAGATCAAGGAGTTGCTGGGCGCATCCGGCAAGAAGCGGTTGGCCGCGCTACGGGGTCAGCGAGACGCGATCCGGCAACGTGCGGCGGAGACCGCCGGCGTCGTCCACGCGATCAACCGCGAGATCACCATGGAGAACGGCGGCGGGTCGGGACCGCCCGACCGCTTGGGACGCGCCCAGGCGCTAGTGAGCGAATACTCGGAGCGATCGAAGTCGGAAAGCGTTCCGCAACAGTCCCCGCTCCTGGCCGATGCGCTCGACTTGATCCGTCCACTGACGACAGGGGAGGACATGGATGCCGCCGCCGTACGGCTCGCGGTCTGGATCCATCATTTGCGCTTCGACTACGCCAACCTGGCCGACCTGTGCGAACGGTTCCTCGCCCAGGAGCCTGATTGGGAGGATCGTGCGTTTGCGACGCTCGAATTGGTCACGGCGTGGACGTGTCTGGAACGCCCCCAGGCCGGTGTCGACGTGCACCGGGCCCACATCGAGCAGGTGATGGCGGAACGGCCTCCGGCGCAATGGGCGGGCGCAATGTGGAACTCGACACACCTACATTGCTGGGATGCTGCCGGGCAACGCGGCGCCTGGATGGCACTGTTCCGTGCCGTCGACTCGGGAGTCGAGCCCACGCCGGAGAATCGCGAGGACCGGTACGAAATGCTCCGCACGGCTGTCATGGCGATGGGTACCGAACACGAACGGTATGCGCAAGACATCGATGTCCTGACGCAACGGATGGCGGACATCATCGCCGAAGACCCGGATTGGTCCGAACGGCTGTGGGCCGAACAGAGGTTCGAGCAACAGAAGGTCGGAAACGCGGTGCGGCGCGGCGACCCGGACGGGGTCACACGAGCGGTCGACGCCTACCGATCCTTCCTCGACCACTGCGATTGGCCAGCAGGGATGATTGGCACGTCCTACAGCAATCTCGGCGCGATCATGCACTGGGAGAACCGCCACGAGGAAGCCGTGGCTTTTTTTGCGCAGGCCCTGCAGGACCACGAACTCGACGGCTACGGCTATGCCTGGTTCGCGTCTGCGTCGCTGGCTTCGGGCGCGCCCCGAGATCGCGTCACCGAGCTGCTCGCTGAGGCGGGTCGGCGCATGGCGCCCGCCGACGCGATGCGCATCTTCAACGAGGATGCGGTGCTGTCGGCCGACGCGGACAAAGATGACCTGTTGAACGCGCTGCTGCAACCGGCATGACGTTGAACGGTCGTGTTCGCGCACTGCGCGGCTCGAGGACGCCGGCGTCAACTCCGACAACGGTCAAGATTGAAATGCCCGCCCGGTGCTTGCGAGACGGTCGATGGTTCGGACACGCTCGTCGTCCTCGCTCAACGCATCGATGAGGATCTCGCGCACGGCCCGAGCATCCAACGTGCCCGCCTTGTGCATCTCTTCGAGGTCAGACCAGTCCTTCGTGCGGTTGAAGAACGCCTTGAAGATCGCCGTGTCGAGGCAACTCAGGAACGGCATCCGTGTCTGGCCAAACGTCTCCCATCGGGCTCGCTTGGCTGCGTGCTCGTGCAGTGGGGTGGAGTTCAGAAACACGTCCACCGGAGTGTGGTCCCACCACAGACGCGCTTGCCCTTCGTCGGCCAGTCGTACGATGTCGCTGGCAGCGATCGATACTCCCGAGGGTAGTGCGTCGCGGAGTCGCTCGGCGTCGGATTCTGCGATGAACACGTTGACGTCCACATCTGCCGTGGCGCGTGGGTCGCCGATGCACCACGCCAATGCCAACGCACCTCCGAATGCGTGGGGCAGTTCCGCGTCGGCTAGCGCGTTGTGTATTTCAACCGCCTTGTCGACGAGGCCATTGGGCACCGCGCTACGCGTCCTTGCCCATGTTCCATCCAATGCGCTTCAACACGGGATAGCGCAGTTGTCCACGCCGACGCGCGGGGAATTCCTCGGCAAGCCTGATGACGTTTTCGAGTTCCTCGCCGCGATCGAGACGGCGCTGTGGGGGCCGGCGTTCGCGCGACCGTTCAACTGACGCGACGAGGCGATCCATCCTCTCGGCGACATTCTCCCTTTTGTCTTCCACGCCCCGCGAATTTCCCCAACAACAGCGGTCTCGTAGCATAGCACTCGGGGGCCCGTGCGCCGTGCGTCGCTCGGAATTCAGCGGCAGTGACGACCCGTTGCAGATGCGGACTCTTGTCAGGGCACCTTGGCCGAATCCGGTGGAATCCGGTACGTCAGGCGGTCGCCATCCCCGACGAGCGCGCGGTTGTCCGACAGAGCGGATCGTCGTCCCGGCAAACCACTCGGACACGCAGCCGGGGACGGGTCACTACTACCGGTCGCACGTAGCCTTCTCGGACGATGGCGGGGCGTCCTGGACGCTTGGGGGTACGGCGGGGCCGGCGACCAACGAGTCGGTGGTGATCGAACGGGCGGACGGCTCGCTCATGCTAAACATGCGCTCCTACGCCGGTCGCTGCCGCCGTGCCGCGTCGGTGAGTACCGACGGCGGGGTGTCCTGGTCGGCGCCCATGTTGGACGAGACGCTGGTGGAACCGCTTTGCCAAGCCAGTATGGTCCGGGACGATCGTACGGAGGGTGCATCAGCCGCCGGACGGGTTCTCTTCGTGAACCCTGCATCGACGAAACGCGAACGCCTGACGCTCCGAGTAAGCGCCGACGACGGGAGCACGTGGGGTGACGAAACCCGGGTGTACCCGGGATCGTCGGCATACTCGTCGATTGCCGTTCTGCGGGACGGCCGTGTCGGCATCCTGTTCGAACGGGACGACTACCAACGGATCTCCCTCGTACGTCTTGCCGTCGCCTAGCGACCTCGCTGCCGTGCCCGATGCGGGCGCGAACTGATAGCATGACCCGGCATCGAGACAAACAACGGGAACCATGCCAGAACGCGTCGTCACCGCCTG
>CAZJRX010000074.1:0-13808 GCA_964548145.1 uncultured Pseudomonadales bacterium
GCAGTCGCTAATCGACCAGTTCCTCGAGATCCAGGGTATTCGCTACATCTACATCGCCAACGAATCCGGGGAGTTCATCGCCCACACCTTCGTACCCGGCATACCGGAGCAGATCCTTGAGGGCGATCCCTTGAGCACGGACACCGTGCAGCGCACCATCACCGGCCTTGGCGACTTCGTGGAAGTCGGCAGCCCGATCCTCGCGGGCGTCGCGGGAACCGTCCACGTAGGTATGGACCGGGGTCTCATCGCCCTCAAGATCCAACGCGCCATCGGCCAGCAGATGTGGCTGTTCGTGGTGGTCGGTGCCATCGGGGTCGTCGCCGCCATCTGGCTGGTCAACCTCGCCGCAAAGCCGGTGGCGCGACTCATGGCGTATGCCGTGTCGCTGGCCAAGGACGACGAGCCGGAAAACCCGGAGCTACTCGACCGGGACGACGAGGTCGGCCACCTGGCACGACTATTCCGGCACTTCGCCACCCGTCGGCCACCGGACGGTTCCTGAAAGACGGAGAGCGGCTTTGCGCATACCCCGCATCGTCATAGCGCTCCTCTGCACGAACCTGCAGATCTGCCTCGGCACGGTCTACGCGTGGAGCTACTTCCAGACGCTGCTGGTTCGTCAGCTTGGCTGGACCTTCACCGAAACCGCCTGGGCGTTCAGCATCACCATCTTCGCGCTCGGCACCTCCGCCGCCTGGGCTGGCGCCGTGCTGCCGAAGCTCGGACCACGCAAACTGGCCTTGGCCGGCAGTGCCATGTTCGCAGGCGGCTACCTGATCGCCAGCCTTGCCCTGCACCTGGATCAGCTCTGGCTCTTCTATCTCGGCTACGGCGTCATCGGCGGTGCCGGCATCGGGCTCGGTTACGTCACGCCCGTGGCGACGGTGGCGAAGTGGTTTCCGGATCGAAAGGGGCTCGCCACGGGCGTCGTCGTCATGGGCTTCGGCGTCGGCGCGCTGCTGCTGAGCAAGGTCCTGGCGCCGTTCCTCGAGTTCAGGACCGAGACCGACCTGGTGATGATGTTCTTCTGGTTCGGAATCATCTTCGCGCTGATCCTCCTGCCGACCAGTTTCCTGCTCAGCGATCCACCGCCGGACTTCGCACCCGCCGCAGCCGCGGCGGCCGAAGAGACCCCGGATGTGCCCCTACGCGACTGCCTAACGTCCGCCGAGTTCATGATCATGTGGCTGGTGTTCTTCTTCAACATCTCGGCGGGCATCGCGGTAATCAGCTTCCAGTCGTCGCTCCTGCAGGATGTGTGGGCACTGTTCGATCCCGCCGCCGAACCGGAGGTCCTTGCGAAGAACGGCGCCACGCTGATTGCCGCGAGCTCGCTGTGCAACGGCGTTGGGCGCCTGCTCTGGGGATTGCTCTCGGACCGTCTCGGCCGGGTGACCGTGTTCCGCATCCTGCGGGCGAGCCAGATGCTGGTGTTCGGCATCCTGATGACCGAACGCGACCCGTGGATCTTCTCCGCGCTGGTCTGCTACGTGTTGCTCTGCTTCGGCGGCGGCTTCGCCACGATGCCGTCGTTCGTCCTCGACGTGTTCGGTTCGAAGCGCATGTCGACCATCTACGGCGCCATGCTGACCGCTTGGGCCGCCGCCGGCATCTTCGGACCGTTGTACGTGGGGTATCTGAAGGATCAGTACCCCGACCGGGCGGTGATCTACTGCTTCCTGATCGGCATCCTGATCCTCGGTCTCGGCTACGTCTTCACGTACCTCCTAAGCGACGATCGGCTACGAGTCGGCAGGCCCACCGTGGAGGACACGTTGCGGGAGTTCGGCATCGCCGCCGCGCGATGACCCCCGTCCGCTTGGGAACGACAACGGACAAATCCACTGCCGTCCAAGCTCGTCGCGGCGGGGTCAAATTCGTCCTTCTCCACCACGGCGGCTGCGAGGGCGACGGTTTCCACTACCGCATCGACGCCGATGGCAGTGTCAACGCCGAACTCGACGAATCGGAACGCGGCCAGCACCCGCGAAGCATCGGCGTCGTCGTGGACGGCGACTTCGACGCCGGAGTACCGACCGATGTTCAGTTGGCCGCACTGCGCCGGCTCCTTCTCAAGCTGAAGCTGCGCTACCCGGCAGTCGAACTCGGCGCCCATCGACAGGTCCGGGGCGGCGTCCAGACCACCTGCCCGGGCCGTCGGTTTCCGCTGACGGCGCTGGTGGACTGGTCCCGGACCGGACTGCTAGACGAACGCGACGAGGTGCTCAGGCGGGATTTCGAGATGCAGTACTCGAAGATCTAGATTCCTTGAGTGCCCTTGATGTTCGCACGCAGGTTGCATTTGGTACAGCGCATCGAACTGCTCCTGGACGGCTCCCGTACTCGGGAGACGCGCTAGGAGTCTGCGGCGCGTTGAACCGCGTCGCTCCATCGATAGAGATCGACGAGATAGTCGACGTAGAAGTCGCACAGTTCCTGGTAACCGTGCCGGACCTGTTCGCCTGTTGCCACCGCCTCCAGCGTGTCCACCATGTGGTGCCAGCCGCCTGCCACGCCTGCCCACGGCGTGCCCGGTCCGCCCGGTTGGCGGGCTAGGTCGCCTTCGCCACCGCTTTCGACGCCTTCGGCCCAGGTGTCGAGGAAGGCGAATACCGTTCCGGCACCGTCGCGACGAAGTTCCAACCGCATTCCACCGGTGCCGACATAACCGCCGTTCGGTTCCCGGAAGTCGATGAACTCGCCCTCCCGGTAGTCGTGCACCGTGTTCTCCCAGTGATGCTTGAAGGTGCCGCCCGGACGCAGGTCGAACACCGTCGGCGGCACGATCCACCATTTCGCGAGACCGTCGAGCGTGCTCAATAGCCGCCAGACATCCTCCACGGGGGCGTCCAGTCGCCGGATCCAGACCATCGCATGCGGGGCCACGAGTCGACCCGCGTCCGCCAGAATGTCTGTTCGGAGCATGTTAGAACTCCTTGCGGTTGAGCCACGCGGTGGGTCTGTCGCTGCGCTATCGGTCGCCGCCATGGTGGTGGGGCCGAAAGCGAGCAGCAGGGCACCTGACAGGGCCTGGCGCCGGCTGAAACCATGTTTGGGACGGTCTGCCGCGCTGCCGTCCGCACGTAATAGCCCGGGAGAGGACAAGCCTCTCCCCTACGCGGCGGACGCTTCCTTCGGCTCGGAACGCCGGCTGCGCATTGCCTGCAGCCGTTTCTTCGCCTCGGGGCTCATGTGGCGGTAGCCCCGGGAATAGTCGGGGCCGTTCTCGTCCCAGCCCATGTGGTCGTCCGCGGCAACCAGGCGTGCGAATTCAGGCGGATTGCGCTTGAGCATCTCCTCGGTCACGCGCCATTGGTAGTTCTCCTGGTTCTTGAGCCGCCGGTGGCAATGGTAGGTCGTGACGTTGAGGCGCAGCCCGTCGGTCTTCTTCTCGAAAGCGCCATGCCAGGTGTTGCCGTGCCAGACGATGAGCGAACCCGCTTCGGCTTCCACAGGGATTGCCGAGTCTTCGCCCTCGCCGCGCCGTGGCTGGCGACAATAGAGGTGGCTGCCCGGAACCATCGCGATGGCGCCGTTTTCGAGCGTGTAGTCGGTCAGGCAGTACGCGGCGTTGGCCACGTCGGAGCAAGCCGGCAGGCGACCATCCCGGTCCGGCGGGCAGTCGCTGTGCAGGCCCAACGTCTCCCGCTCGCCCTTCCACTTCACGAATGACGTGATGCTGGAAATCTGCTGCTGACCGCGCATCAGGTAGTCGATGAGCGAATAGAGCGTCGGGTTCAACACCCACTCCTCGAACACGCGGTCCGCCATCAACAGGTAGAACAGCAGGAACTGGCCATCCGTTTGCGGTTGAGCCTTGTAGTCGCCGAACGCGCCGTTGCTCGCGAGATCGAAGTCGATTCCGGTGCGCTCCTTGCAGATGCGCAGGACGGTCGACCGCATGCGCTCGAAGAACGCCTGGTCGGCCACCTTGTCCGGGGGCACCACGGTGAAGCCGTAGGAATCGAGTTCGAAGATGTTCTCCTCCAAGCCCAGTTCGCGGATGCGCTTGAAGGTCGGATTAAAGCCCTCGGTGTTCTTGAAATCGCCGAACTCCACGCTAGCCCCCAGTGATTTCCGACAAGCGCTCATGGTAAGCCGTTTTGCACCTTTGCGCCGGGTCGTTTGTAATGGTCCCATGCGCCTGCACGTGGTCGACGGCACCTTTGAGCTCTTCCGGGCCCAGTACTCGAAGCGGCCCGAGCGCGTTGCGCCGGATGGAATGGACGTCAAGGGAACGGTGGGCGTCGTCGCCTCCATGCTCGGACTGCTGGACGATCCCGACGAAGATGTCACACACATCGCCGTGGCCTTCGACAACCCGATCGAGTCCTTCCGCAACGAACTGTTCGCCGGCTACAAGAGCGGCGAAGGCATGGATCCGGTGCTCGTGGCGCAGATGGATCTGGTCGAGGAAGCGGTGGCGGCCCTCGGCATCACGGTCTGGTCGATGGACCGCTACGAAGCGGACGACGCGTTGGCAACGGCGGCTAAACGCTGGCGGGACCAGGTGTCGCAAGTGCGGATCCTGACGCCGGACAAGGACTTGGGGCAATGCGTCACGGGAAACCGCGTGGTTCAGGTGGACCGGATGCGTAGGCGCGTCATCGACGAAGACGGCGTTCGCCGACGCAACGGCTGCGACCCGGCGAGCATTCCCGATTGGCTGGCGCTGGTCGGCGATACGGCAGACGGCATCCCCGGCATTCCGGGATTCGGCGCCAAGACAGCGTCGGCGCTCTTGACCCGTTACGGGACCGTGGAAGCGATACCCGCCCATTCCGCGAATTGGGACGTGACCGTCCGGGGAGCAATCCGGCTCGCCCAGACGTTGAACGAGATGCGCACCGAAGTTGCGCTCTACAAGCGCTTGGCCATCCTGGCGGAGGACGTCCCGCTGGCCGAGGACCTGGAGGATCTCCGCTGGCGCGGCGCTGACCGCGAGGCATTCGAACGCCTCGATCGGCGCTTGGGTGGCGCGACGATGCGACCCCGACGCTGGCGCGGCGGGTAAGGCGAAGTCAGGCCGGATCGAGCCGCACGAAGTACCGCGGCGGGAACCCCATCAGGAAACGAAAGACCACGCCGAGCGGATTGTCCTCGGCGACCCGGTCGTGTTCTTCGCCGGTCACGGCAACGGCCACGTAGTCCTGCGCTTCACCGTCTCCTCGCGCGATCTGAACGTTCGGATTGACCAGCGTTCGCCGGTACCAGGCGCGGGGCCAATGGTTGACCGCGACGTAGACCTTGCCGCCGCTGGCAAGCTCGGTCAGCACCCGGTCGTGGGTGTTGCCGTCGTCGTCGGTCGTGGTGATGGTCAGCGAACCGGGCGGCACGGGCTGGAAGTAGCCGAGCGAGGACTCGAACAGGGCGACGATTCCCACGTAGACCGCGAGTGCGATACCGACGATCTTCAGTACCTTCATGGATCCTCCTCCTCTCCAACCCACCTCCAACCCACCGCCATGGACGGCGAAGCCGTCGCGTTCGCGTCGTATACTGCCGCGCTTTCAACGCAATCCTTAACAACCGGAGGCCCAATGTCCACTTCCCTCTACGACGCCACTGTCGGCACCTATCAACAGATCCTTCCCGCAGTCGAAGGGGTACTCGAAAAGGGCCGTGCCCATTGCGAGGAGAACGGCATCGAACTCGACGATGTCATCGCCATGCAGTTGATCGACGACATGCTGCCGTTCCGCTTCCAGGTCATCTCCGTTGCGCACCACTCGCTGGGCGCTTTGAAGGGCGTCGAAGCCGGCGTCTTCTCGCCACCGCCATCCCTCGAACTCGACTACGCCGGCTTGCAGGGGCTGGTGGCCGACGCCCGCGAGGGCGTCGCCCAATACAGTGCCGACAAGGTGAACGCCTTCGAGGGCAACCCCATGGAATTTCGCATGGGCAGCCTCGTCATGCCGTTCAAGGCGGAGGACTTCCTGCTGACGTTCTCGCTCCCGAACTTCTACTTCCACGCCACCACGACCTACGACATGCTGCGCATGAAGGGCACGCAAATCGGCAAGCGGGACTTCATGGGACGACTGCGCTTGAACCGCTAGGAGACCGTTTCTTGTGCCCAAGCGATCCCCCCTTTGGGGGTACGGGGTCCGTAAAACGGCACCATGAATGTGGTTGTGACCGTTGTGTTCTGATTGGATCCCGCATGAAGCGCATCAAGGGTTCGGACCTCAAGGCCAACTGCATCGGGCTCTTGGACGAGGTAGCCGCTACGGGTAGTTCGTTCGTGATAGCCAAGAACGGCACACCGGTGGCGATGCTGATGCCTTACGGCAAGGACCGGGCATCTCTGGCAGGCACGCATGGCAGCGCCGTGAAGATTCTTGGCGACATCGTCTCTCCGCTTGATGAGCCTTGGGAAGCAGAGCACTGATAGGGGCCGCGCTGACCTGGGCGTCCGCTTACGCCGTAGACGAATGCGACGGCAGACTGGTGGTCTCTCCGAAGGACGACTCAGGCACCCGCACTCGACCTCACGTAAACACCGACGTGCCGACCATCAACGGCACGAACGTCTGGCTGGCGCCCGAGGCACTACGTCGCCTATTCCAGCAGCGCGGGCGATCGGGTCAGCTAGGCCCGGACGAAGAGACTACGAGTGCGAACCGACCGCCCGGCACGGCCACCCTCTGCGTCAAGAACGGAAGCGGCGGACGGATGCTGTCCGCACCGACTTCGGCTACTAGGGACTCCAACGCATTCAAGTCCCGTCGATTCATCGGGCGGAGTTCGCCGCCGTCGGAGACGTTGAAGATCAGCACCCCGCCTACGGTGTTTCCGAGTGCCGCTAGTTCGTTGGCGATCCGCTCCCGACGCGGTTCACGGACGCGACCTTGCTCGAAGTACACCTCATTGAACTCGACGCGGCTGTCTTCGCCAAGCGTCAGTTGCTGCAACAGTCTGTCGGCATCCCAGGGCACGGTTTGGACATGGCATTGGGTTGACCTGCGGTTTGCGCATTATGGGACACGTTTCGCTGCGGCAATCAGTTCCCCGATGGTGTTGTCGAGTTGCGTTTCGCCGCCGGCTTGCCAACCCAGGTTGCGAAGACCGGCGCAGCGCATCCGGTTTCGGAGCGGGTTTGTCGCGGCGGACGGCAGTTCGCGCCGAAAGCCGAGCCGTGCTGCCAACGCCGCCATGACGTCGCGCGTGTCGACCGTCAGATCCGAGCAGTTGAAGGCGCGTCCGGCAACAGCATCGGCCGGCGCGTTTAGCAGGATCCAAACCGCCGCCGCTACGTCTTGGCCATGCACCTCCGTTGCCAAGCGAGATTCCGGCAGGGGTTCGCCGCGAACCAACTTTAGCGCCAGGTCCAGCCACTTGGTTCGTTCGAGGGGATAGGTGACCCCGTAGACGCCGGTGGGTCGCAAACTGCAGAAGCAAACCCCGTCGACGGCGGCAAAGGCGCTTGCGTGGATTTCCAATGCGAGCTTGCACGCCCCGTAATGCGTATCCGGTACCGGGCGGGTGTCGTCGTCGACCCAGGAACCCGCTGGTGATTGCTGGCCGAACACCGCTCGGCTGGACATCAACACCAACCGCGTGACGCCTGCCTCAACCGCCTTTCGCATCAACTCGACGCCACCGTGAAGGTTCGCCCGCCAGAATCCCGGCAAGTCGTCCCCCTCGCCGCCGCGATACCGGCCCGGGACGTGCTCGTAGGCGCAGTGGACAACGGCGTCCACCCTTTCGACGAGGTCGGAAAGCGCCGACGAGTCGGTCATGCCGCCAACGACCCACTCGACATTCTGAGGCAGTTCCCGTCGATCCGATGTTGGACGGACCAGGGCTCGGATCTGGGCTCCTTCCCTGGCGAGTCGTTCGACGACGAAGCGACCGACGATTCCCGTCGCGCCGGTGACTGCAATCAGCACGGGTCCACAAGGTCCGACGGCACAGGGTTGCCGTCCAGAACCCTCTGCCACAGGTCGATCAACGGTCGGAGCTTATCGGCCTTCGGGTGATCCTCCGCCCAGGGCTTTTCGTACTGGTAGTGGACCACCTTGATGCTCGACCAGCGCCACATCTGGGGCAGGTTGAAGTAGACGTATTGCAGCGCGTTGTAGGTGTAGGGCAGGCCGTGCCAATCAGGAAAGAAGCTCTCGAGGAAGGTCTGGTCCGTGCGCCGCCAGAACTTGCCGGGGATGTCGAGACGGTCGAGCATTCGCGCGTAGGTATCGGCATTGGGTGCGGCGACGAAGACGCCCGAGTTGAGACGGTGCATGTCCGCCAACGTCGCATACAGGTTCGGCGCCGCGCAAAACTCGGGGTATCTGAACAGCTTGTCGATGTTCTTGATGACGAGCGTATCGGCGTCGAGAAAGATCACGCGCTCGCAGGACGTGAGCTGCCAAACCGAGAGCTTGCAGAAATTGTCCAGGGGATCGTGAAACGCGGGTTTGCTGCCCTTCGTGTAAGGCGCCCTCGCGTGCAGGGCATCGCGTTCGTGTCGGCGCTGGAACTCGTCCGTGAATGCTGGTCGGGAGACCCTCTCGACGATGCATCCCTCTTGTTCGAGTTCGGCGAGCGATCCTGCGGATTCGGTCGCCAGAACGACCAATGGCCACTCGCTACCGACCGCACGCAACGACCGGGCCAACGCCAGCGCGCCGATTCGGTAGTCGGCGTTCGTGACCAAGGTCACGTAGGCGAACACATCGGCCTTGATTAGGTAGGTGCGCCGAAGCGGATCAATCGGCGCTGCCGGGAGCGCCGTTGGCTTTAATCTCGGTGACCAGCTTGGCAGCGATCTCCCGCGTCCACGCGGATGTGCTCGGAATGCGTGACCGATCGACGCGGTGGATGTATTTGCCGGCGACATCGACCAGTTCGGCGAGCAGGCCGGTCTGCAGCCTGATGGGATCGAGGCCAAGGGCCATGAACTGGTCGTTCTTCACCGAGAGTTCGTTCTCCCGGGCCTCCTTGCGCGGATTGGGAAGATAGACGATGTCGGCACCGGTGAGCTCGCCGACGAGCTTCGCGAGATCGCGCACCCGGTGCACTTCGGTCATCTGGTTGAAGATCTTGGTGCGCTCGCCCCGTGGCGGCGGATTGGCGAGCGCGAGCTCGATGCAACGCACCGAGTCCTGAATGTGGATGAACGCGCGGCTCTGGCCGCCGGTACCGTGAACGGTCAGCGGGTGATGGAGCGCCGCTTGGATCAGGAAGCGGTTCAGCACCGTGCCGTAGTCGCCGTCGTAGTCGAAGCGATTGATGAGCTGCTCGTGGCGTCGGGTCTGGTCCGTGTGGGTACCCCAGACGATGCCTTGGTGCAGATCGGTGATTCGCACGCCGTCGTTCTTGGCATAGAACTGGAAGAGCACCTGGTCCAGGCACTTGGTCATGTGATAGATGCTGCCCGCGTCGGTGGGGTAGAGGATCTCGCGGGAGGTCTTGCCGCCGTCGTCCAGGGTCACGTCGACCGTCAGGTAGCCTTCCGGAATCGACGCACCCGCGGTCGAGTAGCCGTACACGCCCATCGTACCCAGGTGGACGACGTGGGCGTCGGTTTCGGTGGCGACCAGTGCGTTCAGCAGGTTGTGGGTGGCGTTGACGTTGTTGTTGACGGTGTACGTCTTGTGGCGGTCGCTCTTCATGGAGTAGGGCGCCGCTCGCTGCTCCGCGAAGTGGATGACGGCGTCCGGACGCCACGCGGCAAGCCAGTCCTTGAAGCGCTCGTATTGGTCCGCGACGTCGATGTGTTCGAACAGGAGCGAACGACCGGTGACCTCCTTCCAGATGCGCTGGCGTTCCTGGATGGAGTCCATCGGCGTCAGCGACTGGACACCGAGTTCGGTGTCGATCCACCGCCGGCTCAGGTTGTCGACCACGGCAACCTCGTGGTCGAGGTTGGAAAGGTGCAGCGTCGTCGGCCAGCCAACGAAACCGTCTCCGCCAAGTACCGCGACTCGCACGCTTATACGGACTCAAATGCCTGCCACACGGGCAGACTACAGCACTGTTCGAGCGAACCCAAGCGGTCGACGACGCCCCAACGACCAGCCCATGCCTACTGCCGTAGACTTCCTGTCGACATGGCAACGAACCCGAAAGCGCCGGAGCAGATCGCCCAGGCCCTCGGCCGCGCTGCAGGGCGGTGCCGATTCGGTCCGCCGGTCCACCATGTCTACAATCCGCTGGTTTACGCCTTCGAGGCGCACCGGCAGTATCTGGTTCGCTACTGCCGGCCCGGGGCGAACATCCTGCTGCTTGGGATGAACCCCGGGCCATTCGGCATGGTGCAGACCGGCGTGCCGTTTGGCGAAGTGGCCGCCGCAAGGGACTGGCTCGGCATTCGCGATGGTGTCGTCCCACCCAGGGACCAGCATCCCAAGCGATTGGTCGAAGGGTTCCAATGCGGTCGTCGCGAGATCAGCGGGCAACGCCTATGGGGCTGGGCCAAGGACCGTTTTGGAACGCCCGATGCCTTCTTCCAGCGGTTCTTCATCTGGAACTACTGTCCGCTCGCCTTCCTCGAAGCGTCCGGGCGCAACCGCACGCCGGACAAGCTGCCGCCGCATGAACGCGAGCCGCTCTATGCAGCTTGCGACCGCGCCCTCGTTCAAATCGTCGACTACCTACGACCGAGTCTCGTCCTCGGCGTCGGCCGCTTCGGGGAAGCACGCGCACGCAGGGTCTTGCGCAACGAGGACATCCGCATCGGTCACATCCTTCACCCAAGCCCGGCAAGTCCCGCCGCCAATCGCGGCTGGGCGGAACAGGTGGAAATGCAACTCGCTGAACTCCACGTTCCACTTCCGTAGGGACGCACCGAGGAGTCTGCGCCATGCAACGGCACGAAGCGCGGTTGCGGGGCGCGGAGTCCTGGGGCGGGGCTGGGGCCAGACGGCGAGTGCGCCCCCTGCGGGCGCGTTCGAGCCGTCTGGCGGCGTTGGCCCGTCCCGGACGCCAATGCGTTGCGATCCGTCCAACGCCGGTGCGTCGCGAATCCAGGCGACGCCAGAACGCAGACGTTGCTGCTTGCGGTCACCCTGAATTCTCGGCACGGTGCGAGTATGCTCGATCAGCAAGTACTCGAAGGCTTCGATCGTGACCGCTGCACCACACCGCATGGAGAGGCAGGGCGAAACCGCCAATGGCGGCGTCGTTATACGGCTGCAACCGGCGATGTGCCCGACGGACGAGCAGTTCTATCAGTTCTGCCGCCTCAACGACGAGTTTCGCATCGAGCGAGATGCCGAGGGAGAAGTATCGATCATGCCACCGGCAGGTTGGGAAACCGGCGCGATGAACGCAGAGATCACGTTCCAGCTACAACGTTGGGCGAAGACGAACGGCACAGGTCGGGCAGCGGACTCCTCGGCGGGATATGTGCTGCCGAACGGTGCCGTTCGTTCGCCGGACGCATCCTGGGTCAGCAACGAACGCCTCGCGGGTCTAACGACCGAGCAGCAAGCCCGATTCTTGCCGGCTTGTCCGGATTTCGTCATCGAATTGCGCTCGCCCACAGACCCGATCTCCACGCTCAAAAGCAAGATGGCCGAGTACATTGGCTGCGGCACGACGCTGGCTTGGCTTATCGACCCGGCCGATCGCCGGGTGCTCGTGTACCGGCAGGGATCCGACCCCGAAGAGCTGGACTCGCCGACAAGCATCTCGGGCGATCCTCCGTTGGCGGGTTTTCGACTGCGATTGGCGGAGATTTGGCGGCGAAGCCAACGAACTTGACGCCCGCTTCGTCGTTGGTGAACACCAAGGACGCGATTTCCGCCCCCAAAATGCCGCAGCGGTTTCGCTCGGAGAGACCGTTAGAGGACAGCAATGCAGGAGCGTGTCGCGCTATGCTCGCCAACCCATGGACCGGGTACTGGAGATCGGGGGATTCGCGGCCGGATTCTGCGGTCGATTGTTCACCCAGTCCGGCTACGAAGTCGTTCGAATCGAGTCCGGGGCGGTCGAACCGGCTTGGGTTCGTTCCGAGGCAATGTCGTTGTTCCTGCACCCCGGAAAACGACGCGTTCGCACCGACGATCCCGCGCTGATCGCCGATCTTGCCGCCCACGCCGATGTCGTCGTCGCCGAAGCCCGAGATGCCGATGGCCTCGACGCTTTGGGTTTCGACGATTGGACGACGCCGGTCAAATGCGCCATCACGCCGTTCGGGCGCACGGGCCCGAAACGCAACTGGCAGGCGACACCGAACGTACTGCTCGCCATGGGCGGCTACTCCAACCTGATGGGCGATCCCGACCGGGCACCTTTGTCCCTGCCGGGCCACTACGTCGAATTCCAAAGCGGCGGATTGGCGTTTACCGCCGCCAACGCCTGTCGGCTTGCCGACGAGCGCAACGCCATCGACATCGGCATGCTCGAAGTCGTCATGTCGCTCAGCCAGTTCACCACGGTGATGTGGCACTGCAACCGGGTCATCCGCTCGCGCCATGGAAGCGACTTTTATTCGGTCGTGCCATCCAACCTGTTCCGATGCGCGGACGGCTGGATCTACATGAACATCGTGCCGACGTTCTGGGATCCGTTCACCGTCTTCCTCGAACGTCCGGAGCTCGCCATCGACGAACGCTTCGTCACCAACGAGAAGCGAATGCGCAACCGCGACGCATTGCACGATCTGATCGCCGATGCCTTGGCACCGTTGTCCAGGGCGCAGATCGAACAACGCGTCGACGAGTGCCGGATCCCCGTGGGAGTGGTGCAGACGTTCGACGAGGTGCTCGCCGACCCCCACCTGGCGGTACGCGACATGTGGCAAACGGTCGAAACCGCTGGCGGCCGGTCGCTTCGCTCGCCGCGACCCTCGTGGCGGATCAATAGTGAGCGGCGGCCTGCACATGAACTTGCGGAACCCGCACCGGACCACCGCTACAGTGAAACCTTGGCGCATCGCCACGATGGCTGACGGGCCGCTGCGAGGCATCCGCATTCTCGACCTAACCCACGTCTGGGCGGGTCCGCTGGCGACCCGCGTGCTCGCCGACCTGGGAGCGACAGTCGTCAAGATCGAGGGTCCGCTAAGCCGCGGGCCGCGGCAATACCGGGGCGGCCTGTCCATTGGCGGCTGGATCGGCGGCGCGCCGACGCCGGAACCGTGGAACCTGAACGCGGTGTTCGTCAAGCTGCAGCGCAACAAACAGAGCGTTGCCATCGATCTGAAGCGCGACGACGGACGCGCGACGTTCCTCGAGTTGGCACGGGAAGCGGACGTCGTCATCGAGAACTTCAGCGCCCGTGCCATGCCGGAACTGGGCCTCGACTACGACGCCATCGCGGCGGTGAACCCGAGGATCATCTACGTTGCCATACCCGGCTACGGCAAGAGCGGGCCGTATCGAGAACGCGTTGCCTTCGGACCGTCCGTCGAGGGGCTATCGGGACTCAACCAGGTTATGGGCTACGGTCCCGACGAACCGCGAAACACGGCGATGGCACTCATGGACCCCATCACCTCGGTCAACGCCACGGCGGCTGTGCTCGATGCCCTTCGCTGGCGCGAACGCACGGGCAAGGGCGCCTGCGTCGAGATGTCCCTGCACGAGGGCGGCGTCAGCTACTCGGGGCCGTGGCTGATCGAACACCAGCTTGGCGGCCACATCGCACCGATCGGCAACCGGCACCCGCAGATGGCGCCCCACGGCGTCTATCCCTGTGCCGGCGACGACGCCTGGATCGCTATGGCCTGCCGCGACGACAACGATTGGCGGGCCTTGTGCGGGGTCGTCGATGGCTTGCAGAGCAACGCCGATCTTCCAACCCGTTTCGCCAACCAGGACGACATGGACGAGATCATTGGTCGCTGGACGACGCGGCAT
>CAZJRX010000075.1:0-8207 GCA_964548145.1 uncultured Pseudomonadales bacterium
CGCACCGACGCCATCCCCGGTGCCGCAATCGACTTGACCGCCTTCACATCAGCCAGCGCCTCGACCTGCTCCTCGATCTTGACGACGATCGACTCCTCCACCTCCTCGGGTGTGGCACCGGGATACGCAACGGAGACCTCGATGGTGTTGAAAGGCACCTTCGGCCAGGCCTCGCGGTCCAGCCCGGTGAGTGACACGAGACCCGCCGCCAGGATGCCAAGCATCAGGAGATTGGCCGCGACCCGGTTGCTCGCCATATAGGCGATGGGGCCGCCGCGCTCAGTCAGTTCAGTTGAAGGCGGCAAAACTCGTCACTCGAAGCCACTTGGGATAGCGTATTGGTGTCTGCACTCGCTGGATGGCCGATTCGCACTGGGTAGGCGTGGCTCGGGCTCATTCACCCGGCGCTGGCCCGGTTCGTACGGCCATGCCTTGTGTCGCGAAACGTATGCCGCCAACAACGGCCGGTTGGCCGTCTTCAAGCGCACCGGTCACGAAGACTTCGTCGTCGACGCGTTGCAGGACCCGTACCGGCACGATGCGCACGGCGTCGTCGGCCACCACCCAGATCTCGTTGCCCGATTGCAGCGCTGCACGGCGCACGTGGAAGTAGCTCGCCGGCACGACGCCCTCGATCATCACTTCCACGAATTTGCCCACCAGGAGCGGCGGGCCCGTGTCTGGGCGCCGGCCGGAGCGTACCGACAATCCCGGCTCGAGAGGATTCGGCACACGCACGATCACTTCGATCGTGCGCGTCTCGGCATCAAGGGACGCTTCGGCCCGATCGACATAGCCCTCCCAGGCGAAAGCCGCGTCGCCGAATTCGGCCACCACGTGGGCGACGACGGGATCGCCGTCCGATTCGGATCGCCAGAGCCCCGGGACGAGCGCGGCGTCGGCATCGGAAAGGGGAATCGACACCTCCACCTCGTCAGAGGAGAACAGCCTGCCAACGGACTGGCCCGCCGTCACCAGTTGACCAACGTCCACCGATTCGGCGCGTACGATACCGTCGAACGGTGCGGTGATCCGGGTGCGCGACAAAGCCAATTCGGCCTGGGCCAATGTTGCTTCCTCCCGTTTGACCGCAGCCTCCGCCGCCTGCAGCTGAGGTATGCGCAAGGTCAACGGGCTTGGTTCCGCCGCAGCCTCGTCGGGGCGTCTTTCGGCGTAACGCCTATACTCGGCACGGGCGATCTCCGCGTCCTCACGAGCTTCGAGTAGTGAGACCTGCCGGGCAGCCAGAGCCGCCTCTGCCTCACGCACACGGTACTCGTAGTCCGCTTCCTCGATGCGGAAGAGGGTCTGTCCCGAGGCAAGCCGGCCCCCGCTCACGAAGCCCGGGTCCACCCAGACCACCCGACCGCCCACCTGCGGCGCCACGTCAACCTCCGCGCTTGGCCTCACCGTCCCCGCGCCGTGTACCGGGATCGGTCCGGACCCGGCAACGACACGTGCGGTGTCCGCGTACGGAATCTGCGATGGTGGTGCCCGCGTCTCGGGCTCCGGCGCAAGCGACACGAGCAAGGCGGCCACGCCGGTGGAGACAACGATAACGGCGGCGGCGATCAGATAACCGGTTCCTCTCCGCATCTTACTTTCCTGTGCTGTATTCGCCTTGCGCGACGGCCACACGCGCCGATCGGGGCGCTGGCAGGGCTTGTACGGGTTCGCGGCCACGTGCAGCGGCATGATCGGGGGTTGTCGACCAGGCACCGCCAAGAGCCCGATGCAACGCCAGCCACGCGTAACCCAAGTCGCGGTCCCCGGCCGCACGCGCCGCCCTTGCCGCAACGTCCATCTGCGCTGCCGCGAGAAACGACGCGTAGTCGCCAACCCCGGCTGCATAGCGCCGCTCCTGAAGCGCTGCCTCGGCACCCGCTTCCACGGCGAAGGACGCCAGCAGCACGGCACGTCGCCGGCTGGACGCCAGCCCGCCCAATGCGGCTTCGACTTCGGCCGTCGCCGTCACCACGGCTCGCCCATACGCTGCGATTGCCTCGTCCAACGCGGCTTCGGCAAGCGCCACGTTGCCACGCAGCCGACCGCCTTGGAACACCGGCGCGAGTAGGTTCGAGCTCAAGTTCTGGAACCATTGGTCCGGGTCGAACCAGTTCCCGGCCGCCGCACTCTGCCGACCGATGGACCCGGACAGCGACAACGCAGGCAACATCGCCGCACGTCGAGCCCCAAGTGCGAACCGGGCTGCGGCCAAGCGTTGCCGGGCGGCCGCGACGTCCGGCCGCTGCGCCAGCAGTTCGGCCGGCAATACGTCTGGCACCGGGCGCAGTGCGGGTGGCAGCATCGCATCCGACAACGTACCGACGAAATCCGCGTGTTCGCCGCCGCCAAGCAACACCTTGAGCCGTCCCACCGCGTCGGCCAATCGGGCGTCGATTCCCGGCAGCGCCGCCTCGGCATCGCGCAGATTTCGGCGAACCGCGTAGACATCGCGGATGTCCCCAACGCCCCGGTCGTACCGGTTCGCCGAGAGGGTTGCCCATTCGTCGAGTATCCCAACGGTCTCGGCGGCGAGGTGCAGTTGACGACGCAAATCGACAACCTCGAGGTACGTGGCCACCGTCTCGGCGAGAACCCCCATCCGGGCCACCCGATAGTCGGCCTCGGAAGCTTCGCTCTCGGCGCGGGCGGCCCGCGCCGCGTTTCTGTCGCGACCCCAGAAGTCGACCTCGTAGGCGAAGTCCGCAGCCACGGAGTAGGTCGTCTGGTCAAGCCGGTCGGGCAAATCGAGGTCGAAAGCGGCGAACGTGTCGGCACCCAACCCCAGTTCCTCCAGTTGTGCGCCGAGCCCCACGTTGGTGGGTGCGTCGAATCCACTAGCGGCGAATGATGCCTGAACGCTGGGCAGGCGAGCCGCAAAAGCGATGCGTGCCCTTGCCCTTGCCTGCTTCACGCGCGCGACCGCCGTTGCCAGATCGAAATTGGACTCCAGCGCCGACTGAACGACCCGGTTCAGCATGGGATCGTTGAATGTCTCCCACCACGCAACCGGTTCCTCGAGCTCCACGACCTCCGCAACGTCGGAATCGATTCGGTCTTCGGTGAACCACTCGAAGCCGGGCAACGGGATCGCCGAACAGGCCGTGGCGAGGAGTCCGAGCCCGGCGGCCAGCGACATTCCCCACGGCTGCGGCCTGGACGTCATCGCTATTCCAGCGGGTGGCGGTGACGTACCACCCGGATCTTGAACCGCTTGTCCGGACTCAGCTTCGGAAACGGATTGACCCGTAGCTTGTAGTCCGCGGGCACCATTTCCAGCTCCAGGTGGTGGGCAAGCACGAGCAGGTTGACGACCAACTGCAATTCGGTCCAGCGCGAACCGAGACAGGTGTGGGTGCCGAGGCCGAAGGGCACGTAGACATGCGCCTGCTTGTGTTCTTCCCGGGGCGGCAGGTAGCGGTCGATGTCGAACTTGTGCGCGTCCTTGAAGTACTCCTCCAGGTAGTGCGTCGACGAAAAGGAAACCAGCAGCGTGCTGCCGACCGGGATTTCCATACCCTCGACCTCGAACGTGTTCATGGCCGTTCGGTTGTGCACCGGCACTACCGGATGCAGGCGCAGCGTCTCCATGACGACGCGGTGGGTGGCATCGATCGCCGCCATGTCCAGATCCGCCGCCACTGGATCGCCGTCGGCGAACAACGCGTCGGCTTCCTTCGTGACCTGTTCCAGCACATCCGGATTCGCCAGCAGCTCGTAGACCCCGAAGGCCGTCGCACTCCCGAGGTAGTGTCCGGCAATAAGCGGGGCGATGAACGCGAAGCCCAGATCCGTTTCCGGCAGGAACTGCGGATCCGCTTGGTGCAGCGCCATGAGGTCGTCGACGAGGTCGCGCCTTTTGCCCTCCCGCTGGCCCGGGGTGTGGGTGGCGTGAATGTGTGCGTAGAGCTCGAGGATCTTCGCCTTGTAGCGCTTCATCCGAGGCGTGCGGAGCGTGAACTTCGGCAACAGGCCCATGACATGGACGAGCAATGCCCGGAACTCGAAGGTGAGCAGTTCCTCGACAATGGCCTGCGACGGCGAAATGCTCGTGCTGAGCTGCGCGATCTGTTCGGCGATCAGCCGCTGGCAGGACATCTCCCCGGGCACCACCTTGCCTACGCCCCAATCCCGAAAACCCGCCCTGCAGTAGCCGATGAGATCGTCCATCCGGTCTTCGACCACGCGTCTCGCGTTGCCCGCCCGCACGGCCTTGCGCAGCCGGAAATGATCCGGCCCGTCGAGGCTGGCGATCGACCGGGCCGTTCCCCATTCGGTCTGGAAGTCGTGCAGATAGTCCTGGGTCCTCAAGTGCAGGCGACCCTTGCGCTGTACCCAGCGGTTCACTTCCCCGCCTGCGAGGATGATGAAGTCGGTACCAACTGTCTTGAACCGAAAGGCCGGGCCGTGACGTTCGTACTGCTCCGCAAAGAACCCTGGAATGTTGCCAGAGCGGAGTGTCGGCGACCGCACGAAGTCGAGAATCCCGATTTCCGGTATCGGCCGGCGCCTAATGGCGCGCAGGCTTTCTGGAGGCCGATAGGAGCCACGCACGGCCTCAGCGATGGTGCGACCGATCAGGTCCATGCCGCTGTAAAGTTCGATCCGCTCCTTGGCCATCTCGAACTCCGCCGGTTCCAACATCGCCTCGAACCCGCCGCAGCAGTTGACCAGTCCGATGATCGCGATGTCACGGGGATCCGGTAGCTCGTCGTCGAACAGGGTTCGCATGATCCGGCTCCGGATCTCCTCCCCCTGTCTGCCATCCACCAACGGGTAGCGGCCGGAGCGCGCGACCTTGCTGGAGAGGGAGAAGAAACCTCCTGTGTCGTGGTCGAGGACGCCCGAGGCGACCAACCGCTCGAAGGCCGTTTCGCTGATGTCGTCGGCGCGCTGGGCAATCCGTTCAACCCAGTATTGGGGCGCGTGGACCTCCTTCTCCGACGCCACATCCGCCAATGTCGGATCCAGTAGCTCGTCGCCCGTCGGCGTCGCATCCACAACGGTCAACGTCTCCAAATCCGAATCGATCTTGTTGTCCAGGGCCAGGTCCATCAACACCGAGCCGGCAAGCGCGCAGGACATCCGCCATTCCGGAATCGGCACGACATAGCCGGTGTCGTCCTTCAGCATCAGCAGCAGGACTTCCTCGGCGAACCTCAAAGTCGGTTGTTCGGGCATTGAAGGCGGCGACCTACTACCCGGCAGCTGTTTTCATGTCCTGCCGGGCGCCGCCCTCGTTCTCCGGATAGAACTGACGGCAGTAGCGGCGGAAAAGCATGATCTTCCCGTCGTCACCGCTCAACACGGGTCTCGGACGAAAGATCTTCCGATTCCAGACCGGAACGTCCTGACGCACATCCTTCACCTGTCCCTCCAGCATCACGTAGTTCGACACCCTGGCCCGCATCCGTTTAGGGAGGAAACCAAGTCCCACGATCAACCGCCTGACGCGCTCGGTCTCCTGCATCTGGTTCGCCAACACCAGTTCCATGTAGGTGCCGTCCAAGGGCGTCACCAGCACCCAGAAGCGGGACCGAAGGGGAATCGTACGCTCAGTGATATCCACGAAGGAGTAGCCCATACCGTACAAGTGCGTAACCGCCGACACCTCGAAACGGAATTTCCGCCCTAGAAAGAATCTTTCGCATTTGAATTCGAAAGCGCTCACGAGATGGGCGCCATCCACCGTGACGGATCCAACCTGATGCACATCAAAGTAGCCGTGAATATATGACAGGTGGGCGATGTCAACGGAGTTTTCGGTCGTGTACTCCGGGTGGGTGGTCAGTCGGAACTCCCGGAGGCCCACCCCGCTCCAGCCGTCTTCATCGCACGTATCGAGCGGCAATCTGAAATAAGGCGGCTGGCCGACGGAACTCCACCAGGCGAAGACCAGGCCGTTGACGACCTGTGTTTCCAACACCTTCAACGTGGCGTTCTTGGGAGGGGGCGCAGATGGCGTCCGGACGCATTGACCCTTCACGTCGTATTCGAAGCCGTGGAACGGGCAGACCAGGCATCCATCCCGCACGATTCCACCGGTGGTCGGACCGAGGTGCGACCCCAAATGCGGGCAGTAGGCGTCCGCAACGCAAACGTTGCCCTCGGGGTCGCACCACGCCACGATCTCCTGCCCGAGCCACGTCTTCTCGATCAGGGTTTGCTTGCGCAAGGCATCCCGGCTCGCCACGAAATACCAGCCGTCCGGAAACGGCGAAGTCGGGAGACGATCATCCTCTGCTATCGATACGGCACGAGCCAAGGCAGAGTCCCCTTAGGTAGCCGTCGCGACTCTACCAGAGAGCCCGTGGGGTCGCACGAACCCAAGCGCCTCCGCCACCTCGGCGTTAACGTTGCTCCAAGACCGAGGTGAATGCCGCTACGTCGGCCAACATCACATCGCGGTTCTCGTTGACGAGCCGTAGCGTCCGGGCATCGTCCCACGCCACGGCCTCCAACTGCTTGACGACGGCACGATCAAGATCGAGCCGCCACGTCGCGCCCGACAACCAATTGTCGCCGCCCGCGGGCTTGTCGAAGATCCACAGCGCATCGTAGGTCGAGACGGCGAGCCTCGAACCGTCGGGCGACAGGTCGGCCCCGGTCGCCAGAAAGACATCTTCGTGCCTGCCCACCATGGTCAGCACGTTCTCCCTGTCGGTAGACGCCGTGTCCAGGCGGTAAAGCTTGGCACCGGGCTCGAAGCCGCCAATCTCACCCGGCCGACGGTGTTTCGTGATGAAGTAGAGCTTGTCGTCAGCGACGAACACTGCTTCGCAGTCGAAGTGCCACAACTTCGCAGGATAGGTCTCCTGGTCCGGATACCGGATCGGTAGGAATCGGAGCGAGCGCATCTTGGGAATCGCCAACGGATCCGGCTCGTTGACTATGTAGACGCCAAGGTCCCGCCGGGCATTGCCGTTGTTGCCCACGTCGGCGATGTAGAGCACACCGTCCGCCAGGGCGATGTCCTCCCAGTCGAAGTTCCAGGCGTTGTCGATCCCATGCCCCGGCCAGTCCGCCTCGGCAATGCGCACGAACGGCGGCCATAGGACGTTCGATTCGGGATCGAGAGCGAACAGACGCGCATCGTCGCCGCTGTCGTTGTGGACCCAGTAGAAGTCGCCCAGGGTCGACTTGACGATGCCGCTTATTTCGTCAAGGGCTTCGTGCTCCACACGACCGACCACTCGCACGGCGTCGGCCGCCGCAAACAGATTGGCAAAGACGAAGCCCAGCCACAGGCCGGCTCTTGCAGCCATGCAGATCAGCTATCGAGCCTGTAGCGGATCATCACCCGCGAACCGTCCGCCAGGCCCTCCTTGAACGCCTTGCCCCACCGGCCCCAACCGGTCTGGGCGTACTTCTCGCCCATGGACGCCAACACCCGCTCATGTGTTTCCGCGTCCGCCTCGATGGACGCCGACGCCATGAACTCGGGCGCATCGCGGAACGCGCCGTCGGACTGTTGCCACTGGCCGAACTCCCCGACCCAGATCCGAGCTTGGGTCAGCCCCTTGCCCACCGCCTGCGCGCGCCAGGTTTCCGGCGGCGTGACGACGAACACGTCGCCATCGTGGTGGCTAAACCAGATCTCCGCCTTGCAGCGGCTCTCCTCGCCGTTGCTCTTGATCGGCGTGATGTAGACGAGTTGCGACGTCTTCAGCTTGTCCGATGGCGTCGCCTCGCCTTCCGCCGAGAATGCGGTGCGGGAGAGTAGCGGGATCGTTGGCGCGATGGCCAAGCCGACGACAATATCTCTGCGGGTGGTCATGCGTGCATTCTCCTTGCGGCCACAACGTAGTCGAGCGCCCGTAGTAAACCACAACGAGGTCCGCGACGAGGGCGCGGGTCGCGCTCCCCACACGCACAGCGTAGTCTGGGCGACCATGGTCAAAATTGCTTTGACATGGGAGACCATGGTCCAATAACTCGATGATCGAGGGAATTACGATGGAACGACTTGCCCACGGCTACGGCCTCGTCGAGGGTCCCGTGTGGGTTCCGGGCCGAGGCTTGATGTTCAGCGACGTACATGGCGGCGGCGTCCACTGCCTTGCTGCCGACGGCAACGTCACCACCGTGTTTCCCCACCGACGCGGGATCGGCGGCATCGCATTGCACGCCGACAACGGCCTGGTCGTTGGCGGCCGCAACATCGCCTTCAAGAGCTTCGCCGGTGGTGACAGCGTGGTAATCCT
>CAZJRX010000075.1:8237-13260 GCA_964548145.1 uncultured Pseudomonadales bacterium
GAACTCGGCAACGTCGGCTACAACGACCTCACCACGGACGCCGACGGTCGCATCTATGTCGGCTCGCTGGGCAGCCCGGTGTTCGAAGAGGGCGACCAACTCCCGGGCAACCTCCATGTCATCGACATCGACGGCTCCTCCCGGATCGTCGCGGCGGACGTACTATTGACCAACGGCCTCGGCTTCTCGCCGGACGGCAGGACGTTGTACCACTCGGATTCGAGGCGGCAAACGGTTCACTGCTACGATGTCATCGAGAACGGGGCGCTCGGTCCAAAGCAGACGTTCGCAGCCCTCGGCGACGGCGCCCCCGACGGACTGGCTGTCTCGACGGACGGTGCCGTCTGGGTCGCCGTGGCCGGCGGCGGTTGCGTCGCGGTATTCGAGCCCGATGGCAGCCTCAGGGAGCGTATCGACGTGCCCATGCCCATGTGCACCAGCGTCTGCTTCGGCGGCGACGACCTCACCGATCTCTACATCGTGACCGGTTCGGAAGGCGTCGAAGGAAACCGCGAGGGATCCGTCTACCGGCAACCGGCCAATGTGGCGGGGGTACCAGTCCCTCTCTCTCGCGTCGCCCTAAACGCAGGTCCATAGCGCCCCAAAAGCCGGATCGCCGCGTCCCGGCCTCGGCGCGTTGGGGGCGCGATCAAGAGCTGCTGCATTCTCGTACCTGGGAACGGGCCAAGCAGGAACCCGACGGCCAGTCGCGGCCATGGCGCCGCCAAATGCGGGCGGGGACAAGCCCCGCCCCTACGCCGGCTCGGCGGTCTGGGTATCCCCGTCGTCACCGCCGCCCTGGTCCCCGATGAGCCGGTTCATGGTCTCCATCAAGTTGATCGGCAGCGGGAACACGATGGTCGACGACTTCTCGCCCGCGATCTCGGTGAGCGTCTGCAGGTAGCGCAACTGCATCGAACCCGACTCGCTGGACAACTGGGCCGCCGCCGCCGTCAAGCGTTCGGCGGCTTCGAACTCGCCGTCGGCGTGGATGACCTTGGCGCGTCGCTCCCGTTCCGCTTCCGCCTGCTTGGCGATGGCGCGGATCATGCTCTCGTCGATGTCGACGTGCTTGATCTCGACGCTCGCCACCTTGATGCCCCACTGGTCGGTCTGCTGGTCGAGGATGGTCTGGATGTTGTTGTTCAGGCGTTCCCGCTCCGCCAGGAGTTCGTCGAGTTCGTGTTGACCGAGGACCGAGCGCAGCGTGGTCTGGGCAAGCTGGGCGATGGCCTCCATGTAGTTCTCGACGTTGAGCACGGCGTGGTCGGGGTCGATCACCCGGAAGTAGAGCACGGCGTTGACCTTCACCGAGACGTTGTCGCGGGTGATCAGATCCTGGGAGGGCACGTCCATGACGATCGTCCTGAGGTCCACCCGCACCATCGTCTGCAATATCGGGATGATGATGATGAGTCCCGGTCCCTTGACCCGCTGGAAGCGGCCGAGGAGGAAGACGACGGCACGTTCGTACTCGCGCAGCACGCGGAAGGCGCTTGCGAGGATGGCGACGATCGCGCCGACGATGATGATTAGGAAGATCGTATTCGTGATCATGGTCAATCCCCTTTCGACTGATTGGGTGCAACGTGTACGGTCAGACCGTCGAACGCGGTGATGGTGACGCGGCTGTCCTTGGTGAAGGCAACGCCGGGGTCGCCCTCGGCTTGCCAGACTTCGCCGAATGCCCGCACCCGGCCCTTGCCCTGGAAGTCGTCGACGACCTCGGCCCGTCCGCCGATCATGCTCTCCTTGCCCGACGCGGATTTCGCGCGTCGGGCCCGAACAGCCGCGCCCAAGACGAACACCATGACGCCCACCGACAGGACCGCGATGGCGGCGATGACGGGCTTGGAGATCTGGTAGGCGGGCAGGTCCGTGTCCATGAGGATGATGGCACCCACCACGAAGCCGATCACACCACCCACGCCGAAGACGCCGAAACTGGGCGTGAACGCCTCGGTTGCGAGCAGGGCGATGCCGACGATGATGAGCGCCAGCCCGGCGTAGTTGATGGGCAGCATCTGCAGGGCGAACGCGGCGAGCAGCAGGCAGATGATTCCGGTGACCGCGCCGATGCCGATGCCCGGACTGTAGAACTCGAGCACGAGCCCGTAGAAGCCGATCATCAGAAGGATCAGGGCGACGTTCGGGTCGGTGAGAATGCCAAGCAACTCGTAGCGCCAGTCGGGTTCGATGAACTCGACCTCCGCCTCGCTAGACGCGATGGTGACGTCGACGCCACCGGCGTTCACGGTCCGCCCGTCCACGGCCTCGAGCAGGTCGTTCAGATCCTCCGCAACGAGGTCGATGACGTTCATGTCGAGGGCTTCGCTGGCCGTCAGGTTGGATGCCTCGCGCACCGTCGCCTCGGCCCATTCGACGTTCCGCCCACGCAGCTCGGCAAGCCCCTTGATGTAGGAGACCGCATCGTTGATGACCTTGCGATTCATCGCCGGTCCCGTTGGATCCTCGGCGGCGGGTTCTCCCTCCTTCGCTTCGCTGTCCTGCCCGGCCGCCTCGTCCGACGCATCTTCGTCGGGTTGGCCTTCATCCGTCGGCGGCTGCGGCGCCGTCGGGATCGGGATCGGCGAACCCTCGCCACCGAGATTGACCGGCGTCGAGGAGCCGATATTGGTCGCCGGCGCCATCGCCGCGATGTGACTCGCGTACATGATGTAGGTGCCGGCGCTCGCGGCCCGCGAACCCTTCGGGGCGACGTAGGTGGCGACGGGTACCCGCGAGGCGAGAATCGCCTTGATCATGTCCCGCATGGACTTGTCGAGCCCACCCGGGGTGTCAAGCCGCAGCACGAGCAGGTCGATGCCTTCATCGCCGGCCTCCTCCAAGGCACGCATGAAGTAGTCGGCGGAAGCGGGGCCGATCGCCCCTTCCAACTCAACGACCCGAACCTGCGGGGCAGTGGCGTCGCCGCCGTTGTCGGCCAAGACCACGGCACCGCCGATCAGGATCAGTACAAGGGCAAAACTCAATCTCGTTCGCACGGCAAACCCCCGTTATTCGGGCGACAGACCACGCTCCGCCAGCCACGCCCGGTTGAACAGCCGGGACTGGTACTTGGCCCCACTATCGCACAGCATGGTGACAATGACATGCCCCGGACCGAGATTCCGCGCGACCTTCGCGGCGGCGCATAGGTTGATACCCGTGCTGGTGCCGAAGAACCAGCCTTCTTCCCGCAATAGCCGGTAGATCAGCGTCACCATCTCCTGGTCGGCGACCTGCACGGCATCGTCCACCGGCGTGCCTTGGAGGTTGTCGGTGGCACGGCTGCTGCCGATGCCCTCGGTGATGGACGGGCCCTGGCTCATCGTCAACTCGCCGGTCGTGATGTAGCTGTAGAGGGCGCTTCCCATGCAGTCGGCGAGAACCGTGCGCACTTCGCGATTGCGCTCCTTCAGGAACGTGGCGACGCCGCCCAGGGTTCCGCCGGTACCCACCGAGGCAACGAACGCATCCAGCCGGCCGGCCGTCTGGCGCCAGATCTCCGGACCGGTGGACTCGTAGTGGGCGAGGCGGTTGGCGGTGTTGTCGAACTGGTTGGCCCAGACGCCGTTGGCGAGGCCCGCGGCGTAGCGGCCCGCCTGCTTCTGGTAGTTCATGTCGTCCGCGTACGGCGCTTTCGGCACGGCACGCACCTCAGCGCCCAACGTCTTCAGCAGTTCGATCTTCTCGGGCGACTGGTCGTCGGGGATATAGATAACGCACGGATAGCCCCGGGCGTTGCAGATGTGGGCGAGACCGATGCCGGTGTTCCCGGCGGTGCCCTCCACGACGGTACCGCCGGGCGCGAGGGCGCCGCTCCGCTCGTGTTCGCGGATGATCCACAACGCGGCGCGGTCCTTGACCGAACCCCCGGGGTTCAGAAACTCCGCCTTGCCGAGGATCTCGCAGCCGGTCTCCTCGGAGAGCCGGTTCAACCGGATCAGTGGGGTATTGCCGACGGCAGCGGCGAAGTCAGCAGTCGTCTCCATCCTTCGAACGGGCCCTGGGTTGCTTCGATACCAACGCCCGTCGGTGCCGGCGCGCGCGGGCACGAGAGTTTGTCGGCTCGCCGTCAACGCGGCAAGTCCCCGTTTTGGTCTATGCACGCAACTCGCGGTTATATCGACGCGACCGCGCCGAGCCGCTCGCACCGCGGCAATCCTGGCCAAGGCGACGGCCAACGCGAGTCCAGTAAGATGGGTAGTTTTCGTCCCCTAGGAGTGGTGCGTGCGAAACGCCAAGTTCTACGCCGAATCCCCAGAGTCCGTCGGCATCGATCCCGACAAACTCGCCGAGGTGACCCGTCGGGTTCGGCGCGAAGTCGACGAGGGTGTATTGCCGTCGGCACAGATCGCCGTGGCCAGGGAAGGGCGTCTGGTCCTTTTCGAGACGTTCGGGGCCGCGACTAACGACAGCCTCTACTGCGTCTTCTCGTCCACGAAGGCGATCACGTCGGCCGCAGCCTGGCTCCTGATCGAAGCCGGCGAATTGTCCGTCGACGAGATCGTCGCCGACATCGTTCCCGAGTTCGCCACCAACGGCAAGGACATCGTCACGGTCGAGCAGCTCTTCCTGCACACGGCCGGCTTTCCCAACGCGCCGTTTCGACCCACGGACTGGCTGGACCGCGACCGGCGGCTCGCCCGCTTCGCCCAATGGCGATTGACCTGGGCGCCCGGTAGCCGCTTCGAGTACCACCCGTCGTCCGGCATGTGGGTCATCGCCGAGATCATCGAACGCCGCACCGGTCGCGACTTCGTCGAGTTCGTACGAACCGAAGTCGCCGACCCCCTGGGGCTGGATGATCTCTACGTAGGGTTGCCCGAAGCGCAGAACCACCGCGTCACCGAACTCAAGCACTGCGGCGAGCCCATGACCAGCGAGGACTATGAACGGCTGGGGATACCGGAACCGCCGGTCACCGAGGTCACGGAAGAAGCCATCCTGAGCTTCAACCGACCGGAGGTACGCGCGGTGGGTGTCCCGGGCGGCGGCGGCGTGATGTCGGCGGCGGAAC
>CAZJRX010000075.1:13270-13745 GCA_964548145.1 uncultured Pseudomonadales bacterium
CTACCAGGGACTGATCCACGGTGGTAGCGCGGGCGGTCGTCGAATCTGGCGGCAGAGCACCCTGGAGATGGCCCGAACGGTACGTTCCGGCGACCTCCGCGACCCGATGTCCGGCGCTCCCGTGAATCGTGGTCTTGGGATCGTCGTCGCTGGCGACGAATACCGGAGTTTCCGCGGCTTCGCCCGTGACAATTCGCCGCTGGCGTTCGGTCACGGCGGCGCCGGTGGGCAGATCGCCTGGGGCGATCCGGTGACGGGAATCTCCGTCGGCTACTGCACCAACGGCCACGACCGCCACCCGATGCGCCTCGGGCGCCGGGGCCTCAGCATCTCCAAGCGGGTCGCTGGATTAGCTTCGTAGGCGGTCTTTGCCCGGGAGGTCGTTGCATCGCGGCAACCAAAATATGATCCCAACGTTGGCAAGGTGCTTGGTTCACGTGAGCGCCCCATGGCCGGCCCGGCCGCGTCCGAAGGA
>CAZJRX010000076.1:0-13646 GCA_964548145.1 uncultured Pseudomonadales bacterium
CCGGGCGCTGGCCGAAACGAATGTAAACTCATTTTAGAGACGGCACACTAGTAGCGTCACGTCACAGCAACTAGAGAACGGCACCGGCCTCGAAGAGACGCTAGGGGACGGTACCGGGAAATGGCGGCTCGCCGTTGCGACGGACGGCGTCATCGTGGTCATGAACCTGCTCGAGTCGCCCACCGGCCACCTCACCAACTTAGGTCCGGTGGTTCTGTCGGCTTCCGGCGATACCGACGACCTTGAGACGCCACAGGGATGCACGAGCGCGCCGCCCCACCGCCTTGTTTCCCGACCACCGGCCGGCGAAGCCAACTGAAGGAGTTGCCGTGTACGCACTGCGGACATCCGAAACGAAGCGCCTCGGCGGATTCGGCGCACTCGTCACGGTCATCCTCGCCAGCGCCTGGGGAAACGCCCAAGAGGAGGAGGACAGGGAGCTAGCCGACACGGCAAAGGATCCCGTAATCGTCCTGCCTCGGATCGTCTCGGCGGGTCCGGGATCGATGACATTCGACGGCGTACGCGTCGAAATGTCCGTCGAAGGTGCCTTCCGGGTATATCGCGCACACCACGATGGGCAGATCCGCACGGTGCACGAGCCCGCCGACGGCCCGTCGCAACGGTACGCCTACGACCCGGTGGACAGGAGATTCGCGCAGGTGACGTCGACGTTGCGCGTGCGTCTGAAGGACGACGAACGCCTCGATGACGTCGTTGCGTCGACCGGTGCCTTGCGGGGCAAGAACTACCCCGCACTCGGCTGGGCACTGATACGGTTGCGGCCTGACCAGGACCCGGCCGCCGTAGCCCGGACGCTTTCGGAGAATCCGCTTGTCATGAGCGCCGAAGTGACATTGAAGGAACCCCTCCGTGTTCCGCAGTAGCAACAAACAGGCACCCGACGCAATCGCTCGCGCAATGCCGCCGGAGGCGCAGCGATGATCACATCGCTGCTCTGCCTGGTTCTCGCGGTCGGATGCGGAGGCGATGCGAAACAGTCGATCGCCCCCGACCTCTTGGTGTTCGCCGGCGATGCGCCGATCCACGCCGATCGCATCGAGTTGCCCGTCACGGTGCTGAATTGGGGTGCCGCACCGTCGACACAGACCTCGCTACGGGTTTACATCAACGAGCGGCCCAATTGGTCGGATTCGACGACGAGACTCCTCCTCGAGGAAACCGTCCCGGCGCTCGACTCCAAGGCGTCCATCCAGTTCACCGTCGACATCACCCTCGACGAACTCGACCCGGACGGCGACTACTACCTGCTGATGCAAGCCGACGGTCTCGACGAGGAACTCAGCACCCGGAACTGGGACTATTCGGGTTTCTCACTCGACGAAGACGGGCGGGTCGTCGTGCGCTGCGACGAATCCGCGCCCGACGACGGCGAGGACGGTGCCACCGACCCGCTGTTCGCCGAACAATGGCACCTCGAAAACACGGGCCAGGGCCGCTACGCGACCGTACCCGGCACACCCGGCGAGGATCTCGGAATGACCGGTGTGCTGGCGGCGGGAACGCCGAGGGGGGCAGGCGTTCGCATCGCCGTCGTCGATACCGGCATGGAGCTGTGTCACCCCGACCTGGCAGCCAACGTGGAAGCCGGTGCTTCCCACAACTTCAACCGCGACGACTGGCTCGATTCCGACGCGGCCGAGCCCTACCTCCCCTGGGCGGTCGGCGACCACGGTACGTCCGTGGCCGGTACCGCGGCAGCCGCAGTGAACAATGGTACGGGGGGGCGCGGTGTCGCCCCCGACGCCATCCTGCGTGGTTACAACATGCTCGCCGCAGTGGAGTCCGCAGGAACCTACTACGACTCGCTAGGGGCCGGCGACGGCGACCCGGACTCGAGCCGCGTCGACATATTCAACATGAGCTTCGGCACGTTGCCCGGCGAGTTCGGCATTGACCCCAACGAAGGGCAACTGTTCCGCAACGGCGTCACCAATCTGCGCGACGGCAAGGGAGCAATCTACGTCAAGTCCGCCGGCAATGGCTTCTACTCGTGCCGATCGATGACCCGCCCGGCCAACGCGCGAATCGGCTGCAACAGTTCAAACGCCGCTTCGGGGCATCACTCGCCGTACCTTCTGATGGTCGGTGCGTTCAACGCCCAGGGAACCCGGGCAAGCTACTCGTCCTCCGGTTCCAACCTCTGGATCAGCGCCCCGGCGGGCGAGTTCGGGGCTCGCTACGGTGCCATCATCACGGCGGACCAGGTGGGTTCGAACCGGGGCTACGACGTGATCTGGGGTCGCGGGGTCACCCACGACACCGTCAACAATCCCCACGGCAACTACGTGAGTACGTTCAACGGTACTTCCGCCGCTGCGCCAAACACCAGCGGCGCGGTGGCGCTCCTGCTCGAAGCGGAACCCGAGCTAACCTGGCGGGACATCCGGCACATCCTCGCCAAGACCGCCCGACAGATCGACGCGGAGATCGACCAAGTGCAGTACCTGGTCGGCGGCACCGTCTATATTGCCCAGTTGCCGTGGGTGACGAATGCCGCCGGCTACCACTTCCACAACTGGTACGGTTTCGGCGCGGTTGCTGTCGACAACGCCTTGGATCTCGTTGCCTCGTACGAGCCGGGCAGCCTCGGCGAGTTCGTGGAGACCGACGCCTTCACCCGAAGCGAGCAGGTCTCGATACCCGATGACGATGGCGCCGGCGCGACGCAGACTCTCACCGTCGAGGACATCCCGGAGGACGCCAACATCGAGGCGGTCACACTGCATGTGAACGTCGCCCACCCCCAAACCAACGATCTCGGCATCCACCTCACCTCCCCCTCGGGAACCGAGAGCATCCTCAACCCGATCTTCAACGATGCCCTGGCGGGCAACGCCGACCTCGACTGGCACTTGCTGAGCAACGCCTTCTACGGCGAGTCCCCGAACGGTGACTGGACGATCAGGATCGTCGATGCGGCGGCGGCGGACGAGGGAACCTTGAACGAGTGGAGCCTCTCGTTCGCCCTGGGTACCCACCCCGAGTCCTGACCCGGCGTGCCAACGGCGGCGTGTTCCGGTTACGCTCATGCATCGATCGGAGAACCAAGGCCATGCTTAGCGCCGCAGAGATTGAACACTATCATTCCGACGGCTACGTCATCCCCGACTTCAGGCTCGGCGACGACGTGCTGGCGGACATCCGCGCCTGCCACGACCGGCTAGTCGCGAGGCACCCGGAGTTCACCGACTACTGCCCGGCCGTGCTGGCATTCGACACGGGATTTCTGAACGTCGCCCGAATCCCGGCGATTCTCGACATGGTCGAGCAGCTCATCGGCCCGGACTTCGCGTTGTGGAACTCGAGCTTTTTCGCGAAGCCCGCGCGCGTGGGCACCAAGACGCCCTGGCATCAGGATGGCGAATATTGGCCGATTCGGCCGCTGGCTACCTGTTCGGTATGGATTGCCGTCGACCCCGCCTCCACCGAGAACGGGTGCCTGCGGGTGATTCCCGGGTCCCACCGCCACCGCCAACTCGGCCGGCACGACTTCAACGGGGCCGAGGGCTTGAGCCTGCCGCTGGAACTACGCGCCGAGGAGTTCGACGACGCAACCGCCCGGGACATCGTTCTCGATACCGGTCAGGTGTCGCTGCACGACATCTACCTGGCGCACGGATCCGAAGCGAACCGCTCGGCAACGCCACGCCGAGGTATGACGCTACGCTACATGCCGACCACATCCGTCTATCGCCGCGATCTCGCCGACCACCGACTCGGTCCGCTGGCCATGTCCGAACGGACTCTCTACCTGATGCGGGGAACGGACGTATCGGGCGGCAACGACTTCCGCATGCGACGTTGAAGCCAACGTCGCATCGGAATCCGTGCATCAGTCGACGGTAGTCTCGTACCGTACACCGTTCGGTACCGGCACAGCCTGGCGGACCGTTACGCCGTGGTCGCCCCCGGTCGTGGCCGAAGAATCCACCGCCACGAACGACGTGTAATTCGACACCAGCTGATGGCGCAGCGCCGTGCTCCTTATGGCATCGCCCAACTCCCCGTAGGGATCGCCGGCCCAGGTCTGGCGGTTGGCGAGGTCGGCAATTCGCAGCCGGGCCCAGATCTTGCCGAGCGACGCGCCGGCGTTGCCTGCCTTTTCATCCGCCGCCATAACCGTTCGACGCTCGCCGCCTGCGGATCCAAATACCTTGACGGGCTTGGAATCGCCGGTGTACTTGCCGGTGATCACCAGCGGACGGCCGACGAAGAGATCGGGAAGCTTCGGTGGATATACATCCGTCACGGCCATGCCTCCCCAGTCCACATCCACGTCCGTGAGTGCCGGACGGCTGACCCGGGCGAAGAAGCCGTCCATCACGTCCCGGGCGGAGTCGTTGAGGCCGAGGTAGGCGACGACGCCGCGTCCCGCGTCGGCCATCCGTTCCATCAGGTAGCGGTTGACCGAGTCGCCAACACCGAAGCTGAAGATCCGGGATGCGCCGATGCGGCTGTGGACTGCGGCCAGGATGTCGCGCTCGTCGCCGATGTAGCCGTCCGTCATGAACGTGACGAACCGGAAACGCGAAGGGTCGTGGGGAAAGTCGAGGGCCGATTTGACGCCATTGATCATCTGCGTTCCGCCCTGACCGCTGAGCCCATCGAGGTAGCGTCTCGCCTGTGTCAGATTCCGCTCCGTCGCAGGCACGGGGCGGGTGCCGAACTGGCTCGCCGTGTCCGAGAAACGAATGATCTGGAAGGTGTCGTTGGGATCCAGCCGATCCAGTGCCATCCGCACCGCGTCCTTGGCCTGCTGGAGGGGTTGACCCGACATCGAGCCGGAGCAATCGATGACGAAGACCATCTCCATGGCCTGGCGGGGAACGAGCGTACTGTCCTTCGGCGGGATGACCATCAAGGTGAAGTAGCTTTCGCCGGTGTCCGGGTCGCGATGGGTCAACAAGTTGGACTTCAGCCGCTCGCCGGCGACGCGGAAGTCGAGCACGAAATCGCGATTCGGAATGGTCGATTCGTTCCTGAGCTTGACCGCAGCCGTGCGTTCGTCGTCGCGGGTCACGTCGACGCCGTGGGACGCGTTCACCTCCTCGATCTCGACGCCGGCATCGATGCGTACGTTGATGCTGATGTCGTGACCCGACCTCTCCTCGGGCCGAAGGTATTCGATCGCGGTGCCCGGGCCGGTCGAGCCGCTTCCCCGGCGCACTGCGGCGACGGGGTCCGCATGGCCCGGCGGGTTGTAGCGGGGGCCGACCACGGTCGGAAACACGAAGGAGTACCAGCCGTCCTTGTAGGCAAGGGTATGGAAGTAGGTGATGTCGACTAGCAGGCTTGCCTGGTAGCCCTGCCGGCGGGCCTCCTGGTAGATCCTCTGGGCCTCTTCCTTCTCCCGGAGGATGCCGCGGATCGTCCTCTCGCCGATGACCATGAGGAACTCGCTGACCGCCGCCTTCTCCGGCAGGGGGAAGACGTACACGGCCTCGATCTTGGTGTCGTAGGGGTTTTCGTACTCCTGTTTGACGTTGACTGTGCCAATGTACCCCTTGATGGCGGCGTCCACGGCCGTGTGTTTCAAGGGAAGCGGCACGAAACGGGTTAGGTCCGGCCGGCCCGGGGATGGGAATCCCGCCAGCATTGTGCCGGAACCCGGGTCGTGGCGAATAGCCGGCGTGACCGTTTGACGCGCACCGGCGGACGCGGTCGAGTCCGACAGGGCGCCTGTAGCGGTCCGATACACCGTCGTATCGATCTGGCCAGAACCGGGATGGACCTGCCGCACCGCGGGATCGACCGGCGAACGCAGGCCGAAGCTCTCGCGCCTTATCGACGAACCGGTCACGATGACTTCCTCGGCTACCACCGCATCCGTCAGCACCGTGCTAGGCGGCTTCTCGATGATCCAAAGCTCCGGCTTCGCCGTCCGGGCGGTGTGCACAGCCGGTTCCGCTGGCGCAGGAGCCGGCATTGCCGGCGGCACCGGTGCGGAAACCCGTACCTGCTCTGTCACCGGTGGCTCGGGCAACACCGCCGGCGCGGTCGGCGCCGAGGGTGCCATTTCGGTCGAACTGCACGACACGACCGCAACCGGTATGGAGAACACCACCAGCACGGCCAGAAAACCCAAAGGGGCGGTTACTAGGGTACGTTTGCTCATCTCTCTCTCGCTTGCGTTTGCTCCAGGCTAGCCGTCGCCTTCTTGATCGGCCGACCATCGGCGGCGTTCGCCGTCACCAAGTTCAGTTCGAAGTCCGCGTCACCGTCGAGCATCACGTGCACCGTGGCGACGCGCACGCGGCCGGACGGCAGTTCGCTCGCCTCGGCCAGGGAGTAGTCGGCGACCACGATGCGATCAGCGTCGCCCCGGGTCACCGCGTCGCGGTCGTAGTAGGGCGCAGGCTGGAACGCTTCGCTGTCACCGTTCTCAAGACCCTCGACCTTCTTCGACGCGTTGCGGTCCTTCAGTTCGTTCTGCCACGCGGCGACGGGTTCGGGGCTGTCCAGGAAGACATTCACCGGCACGAAACGGGGGCTGGCCTCGCCGATCGCAGCCACCGCGAGGAAGCCTGCGAGCAGCGGCAGCACCACGCGCCATTTGCCCTTCACCGCGTTTCTCCCGGGTTCAACGAGACGACGCGCATCGCGAAGGCGTCGAGGTCGGCCTGCGTCAGGCCCGTGGGCGCCGCGCGGGCCAGGGCGAACACGTCGGCAATGTCGACTCCGCCGGAGCCGTTCACGTCCGCGTACTGCATGTCGGCCTCCTGGCGAGTCGGCTCGATCATTTGCACCGCGAGCACCGCGACAAGGGCCACCGAGGCGGCCAACGCCCAGCCCCCATGCCGTTTCCAAGCCGGGCGACGCGCACCGAAGTAGGTGGTAGCCAGGTCCGCGAGCGTCCGGTCGACGCTTGCGGTGATCACGGCAGGTGCCCGATCCGCTGCCTTCAGGGCGCGGATCAGGTTCGCGTCGAGTTCCTCGTTGTTGGCGTCTTGATCGGACACGTTTCGTCTCTCCTTGGCCGTTTAGCGCCCAAACGGCGCAAAAGGTTCACTCGTCATCGAGGTTTTTCGCGAAGTCCGAGGACCGGAGCTTCGCGATACCGAGGTGCAATCGGGATTTGACGGTGCCGAGCGGTATCCCGAGCACCACCGCGATCTCCTGCAACGACAGATCGTCCACGAACCGAAGTTGGAGTACCTCGCGCTGCCCGCCGGGCAGGCTAGCGAGCACCCCGTCGATATCACCGGTGTCGACATCGTCTTGCCCCGGAAGATCGTCCGGCGCGACATCCGCCGCCGGAAAACGACCGGATTTCCGCAACGCCGTGATCGCCGTGTTCTTGGCGACCGGGTAGAGGAACGACGTCAGCTTGGCGGTCAGCTCGAACCCGTCGCCGGTCGGCGGGAAGCGACGCAGCAGGTAGGTGAACGTTTCCTGAAGCACGTCGAGCGCTGTGTCCGTATCCGGCGCGAAGCGGAGCGCCACGCGAAGTACGAAGTCCTTGTGGCGCCGGTAGAGCGAATCGAAAGCGTGAGCCGCCTCGGCGGCGTCACCCGTGTTGCACGCGGCTACCAGCGCTTCATCGCTGCGGGGATCCTCTCGGCGTCGACGGGCCATGGTCAGTCGCGGGGCAACCCGGCAACCACCCAGCGGTCGACTACCCGCAGTGCCGCGATCCCCGGTGCGAAGAAACCGGGAACGGTGGTATAACCCGCCTCTTTGTATTGGCCGACATCTGAGTCCGTGAGATTTGGCTTCCGCTGGTCGGGGGTCATCGTCCGCTTGGTCCTGAGTGCCGCGCCGAGCCAGAGCATAGACCGAACGCCAAGGGGGGACATTGATGAGCGATTTCGAGAACAGCGAGTTTCAAGGCAAGGTAGCGGCGGTCACCGGCGCGGGTGGCGGAATCGGCCGCTGCCATGCCATCGAGTTCGCCAAGCGTGGCGCCAAGGTCGTGGTCAACGACTTGGGCGGTTGTGTCGATGGCACGGGCGACGGCGACGCCGCGGACGCGGTGGTGGCGGAGATCAGAGCCTTTGGCGGCACGGCCGTCGCCAACAAGGCCTCGGTCGCCGACCGGGATGGCGCCAGGACCATCGTCGACGACGCCATTGGCAACTTCGGCCGCATCGACATCCTGGTGAACAACGCCGGCATCCTGCGCGACCGCACCTTCAAGAACATGACACTCGACGAGTTCGACCTGGTCATGCAGGTGCATCTGACCGGCACCGCCTACGTGACACATGCCGCCTGGCCGCACATGTACGAGCAGAACTATGGCCGGATCGTCTTCACCAGTTCCGGCTCCGGCATCTTCGGCAACTTCGGCCAATCGAACTACGGTGCCGCCAAGATGGGCATGCTGGGACTCGCCAACGTCCTGGCCCTCGAAGGTGCCAACCACAATGTCCGGGTCAACGTGCTCGGCCCCGGCGCCGCCACGCGCATGACCAACACAGTGCCCGGTCGGGACGAGGACATCGGTGATCCCGACCCCATGCGGCATCCCGCCCTGGTGAGCCCCGCCGTCCTGTTCATGTGCAGCGACGACGCCCCCAACGGCGCGGTCATCCACGCCTCCGGCGGCAACTACAGTCGCAGCGAAGTCTGGGTCAACGATCCGGTGCAGCTCGGCGCCGGCGCGAGCTACGAGGATCTGCTTCCGCACATCGACCGGTTGATGGACATGTCGAACGCACACCCCCGCGCACCGCGCAGGCCGCGACGAACGTAGATCAACGCGGGACGCGCCGGGTACACGCGCCAGGCGGCATCACCGAATCAGCGTTCGGCCAACTTCATCCGTTCGAGAAGGTCGGTCCACTCCGTCTCGATGGGGTCGCCTCGCTCGGCGGCAATCCCGATGGCCGTCTCGAGGCTTTCGATGCCCCCGACGAAATCGCCAAGTTCGACTTGGATCCGGGCGAGGAACAGGTAGTCCGGCGGGTCCGCGTCGGGCACCTGTTTCATCCACTTCTGCATCGACGACAGCGCTTTCCGGAACAACGGTGCCGCGTCTTCGTCCCAGAGCTGCTCCTGGCCCTGCACGTAATACAGCCCCGCCAGCTGGCGTCGGGCCGAGAGTTCGACTTCAGCCGGTGCGCCCATGGTCCTTAGCACCCGCTCGTAGTGCCTGATTGCCTTCTCGGGCTGATCGGTCTGGCTGTAGGCAAAGCCGAGCGTGTTGTGTACCTGGGCGAACGCCCGGGGATCGTTGGCCACGCGCAGGTTTTTAAGCAGCGTCTCTCCTTTCTCGTACTCGCCCTTGGCGATGAGCTCGTCGACCCGGCGCAGCTTCCTGCGCATCGTCCGTTTGCCGCGCTCCTCCGGTGTCAACGACTTGAACTGGCGAATGTCCGGCGCGTGCTCGATGCGGATCGCTTCCGGATTACCGTCGATGCCTTGTCGGTCGCGCCCCTCCGGTGTGTCCGCCGAAGCTACGCCGAAGTCGCAGACAGCGACAGAACCAAGCGCCAAGGCTGCCACCCCGTGGACAACCGTCCGTGTGTTCATCATTCCCTCCTGTCCCCACATCGTTGTGCGGTTCGGTGATGGATCCCACCGAACCGTACCACACGACGCCTTCGACGCTAGTCCTCCATCTCGAACACGATGCGCGTTCGAACACCCGCTACGGCCACGGCCTCGCCGTTGTCCACCTTTGGCTTGTACTTGTACTTCAGGACGGCGCCTACCGCGGCGCGCTCGAAGAAGCCGGGCGGATCGGCCACGAGCACCACGGGGTTGCGAACCGCGCCGGTTTCGGTGACGACGAATTCGACCAGGACATAGCCTTCGATACCCCTCGTAAGCGCTCGCCTCGGGTAGTTTGGCGCGACCCGGACGATCGGGAGGTATTCGCCGTCGAACACGTAGGTCTTGAGCGTGCCTCCGCCGGGTGAAGTCGTTGGTTCCTGCGGCTCCCAGTCGCCTATGGTAGGTCCGTCGATGTCGATTTCGCTCGGCGGCAGGGGCGGTGGCGGCTCGTCCGGCGGCGGCGGCGGTTTGGGCTTGTTTTTGTCGGCGACGGGTTCCATTTCCTTCACGAGGCGAACGAAATCGAGGATGTCGCCCTTGATGCCGGAATCCTCGGCAGGCATGGGATCGGCGATGACCGAGCGCATCAGCGTCAGCAGGCCGACGGTCGCCACGGTGCCGAGCAAAACGGCGGATGTATATCGAAGCAGCATCTCTAACCCTCCTTTCGGGTGCTCTCAACTCAGCCGCAACGCCATTGACGCTGCCACAAGGATGCGGCCTTGATACTGGTTGGCGGCGTTATCGTTGAAAAAAAGCTGGTGCCCCGGCGTCCGAAGACCACCGGAGCACCAGCCAGGCCGCTCTGTTGTCCGCGTGGCACGGCACGCGGCAGTAATCGCGCGAATGGTGCTCTGCACCTTCGGCAAACGTCGGTTCATTAGTCCGCTATCTCGAAGCTGATGCGATTGCGCACACCGGCGGTCTCCACGGGGTTGCCGTCGACCATCCGGGGCTTGTAGATGAACTTTGTTGCCGCAGCGATGGCGGCGTCATCGAAGACGCCGGGGGGCGTCGCCTCAATGACAACAGGATCGCGAACCGTGCCGGTGGTCGTGACAGCGAACTCGAGAAGCACATGACCTTCTAGGTTTCTCTCAAGCGCGTACCGCGGATAGATCGGCGCGACCTTGACAATCGGCAGGAAGTTCTGGGGATCGATTGACGGGATCGACAGGTCGGAACCCACGACTCTCGTGGATACCTTCGGCATCTGCGGCACCAAGCCGTTGCCCCGCTCCGGCAGCTCCATACCCGGTGCCGGGAGGTTCGGCGGCGGCGCCAATGGGGCCAGCGTCGTCGGCGCGGGCGCCGTGTCCGGCAGGTCGAAGTCGAACCGGCGAACGATTCGGCTAGGCGGCGTGGGCGACCCGGCTCTCTCGAGCTCGTGGCTGGGTACGTATTCTCGACGGGCAACCGCCCGCAGGGCCGCCTCGTCGAACACGCCAGGGGGTTCGCCATCCACCACAGTGGGCCGGACTACGCGACCATCGCGTGACACGCTGTATTCGACGACAACGTAACCTTCGATGCCTTCGCTGATCGCGTCCCCAGGATAGACCGGCCGCGGTGCATGCTTCGCGGCGCGGTCGCCGCCGAACGTCCGATCACTCACTTCCGGCAGGTCGAGTTCGGGTTCAAGGGTCAGCGTCCGTAGCCCGGAGTAGTCGCCTATCAGCGTGATGGACGCTGCCTCGTGGGCCTCGAATTCGACACTCGTGAATAGCAGTGCCACGCCCAGGCCGACTACGAGACCCCAATACAGGCCGCCGACGTCCAGTTGTCGTTCGCGGCTGCCGAGGAAGCGCTGGAAACGCATTACCATGCCGTTGCCCGCCAAAGCGGCAACGAGTGCCCCCTCCTGTTCGGCGCGCGCGGCGCACAGGACGCCGTCCAGGTAGTCCGCACAACTCGGCAGTATCTCCGCCGCGCGGTCGTCGCAACTCTGCTCCATGGCAGCCGCGTATTGCTGGCGCAGCAGGGACACCCACGGCGCGAACCAATACCAGTTCAGGACCAGTCCGAGGCTGAACAGGCAGAGATCGTCGCGCCGCTCCAGGTGGACGAACTCATGGGCCAGCACCGCCCGCAAGGCGCGGGGCTCCCAGTCCCTAGCATCCGCCTGCAGCACGATCCGGTTGCCGGCCAGCGTCGAGGAGCAGGAGCTCGGCCCGAAATGCAGATGGTAGGGACGATCGTAGGCGAGCCGCCGCGCGACGTTCGCGGCCTCCGCCGCAATTCGCGCATCATCGACCACCGGCAGGGCGTGTAGTTCGCGGCGCGTCTCCACCAGGCGGTAGAGGCCGCGTAGATTCAGGACCAGGGCACCGGTGACCCAGACGACGATCAGCCACACCGGAACCGGCACGCTTCCCGCCAGCGACACCAGCGTCAGCACCTCGAACGGCGCCGTCCAATGCCAGCCACTGGTTAATGCGAGCACGAACGGCAGAGCGGTGAGGACGATGCCCGCGGTGAGGGTGTAGGCGCGACGCGTTACCGGATTGCTCCGGAAGGCCACGAACGCAAACGCGCTCAACAGAGCCGAGCACAGGACGAGTTGGACGATCCAACGGGCGTCGATGTGCACGACGTCGGTCATGGCTAGTCTCTCGGCCCCCTGCCCGGATTTCTCACCAGCGGCCGCGATGATGCGCGCCCTTGCGGGCGCGATCGGGGAAAAAGGCTCTCACTCGAGCCACATTTGCGATGCCGTACCATGCCATCACTCGTCGGGCTGGGGTGCCCGCTAGCCTCGCTTGAGCTTCTCGAGGCTGGCTTCGATGCGCGCCAGTTCCTCGGCGGAGAGGTCGCGCTCGTTGCCGAGCAGTCCCACTACCGCATCCGCCGCCGAGCCACCGAAGAAAGTATTGACCACCCGCTGCAGGGCGCTTCGCCGGGCCCGGGTGGGTGCCAGCACCGGTCGGTATACGTAGCGGTTGCCTTCAGCACGGTAGGACGCGTGGCCCTTGTCGAGCAACTTGCGCATCAGGGCCCGAACCGCCGAGTAGCTCGGGGCGTCGGGAAGGGCGCGATGCACCTCGCCGACGGATGCCTCGCCCTGCTCGTAGAGGACATCCATGATCTGCCGCTCGCGGCGCGTCAGGTGTACGTGATCATCCATCGAATTGCTAATTTTGCAGCATCAACATGCTGTTTATTTAGCACCCAATGATCGCGCAAGGGAAGGCCGGCGTTAGATTGATTCGCTCTAACTAGAGCTCTATTTATACCGGAATAAAACGTCGCCCCTACGGCATCGCCTTGTCCAGATCCAGCCCAACCGAGGCGGCGTACCCCATCGCGTCCTTGACCGTTCCCTTGTTCGCTTGCGCCAGCGTCGAGAGGGCCGAGAAGACGATCCAGTCCTTGGACACCTCGAAGTAGCCCCGCAGGTCCTCCCTCGACTCCGAGAGACCGTAGCCATCCGTGCCCAATACCGTGTAAGCGCCCGGAAACCAGCGGGCGATCGACAGCGGCAGGGCCTTCATATAGTCGGAGGCGGCGACGAAGATGCCGTTCTCGCCGGCCAGAAGCGTCTCCACGTAGGGTCGTTCTTCGGCACCGCCTGCCGCGAGCATCTGCGCCCGTTCCGCCGCCACGCCATGACGGGCGAGTTCCGTGTAGCTCGTAACGCTCCAGACGTTCACCCGCTTGCCCATGCCCCGCAATGTCGCAGCCGCAGCCCGCACCTCGGTCATCACGGCACCGCTACCGAGCAGGTTCACCGACGCGCGCACCGACCGCTCGAGGGCGTACATGCCCCGTACGATGCCTTCCTCGGCCCCCTCCGGCATCGGCGGCATGGGGTAGTTCTGGTTGGTGAGCGTAAGGTAGTAGAAGACGTCCTCCCGCGCCTCGTACATGCGCCGGATACCGTCCCGGACGATGACGGCCAGTTCGAACGCGAACGCCGGGTCGTAGCTGACCAGGTTCGGTACCGTCGAAGCAATGACGTGCGAGTGCCCGTCCTGGTGCTGAACGCCTTCGCCGTTGAGGGTGGTTCGCCCGGATGTGCCTCCCAAGAGAAAGCCCTTGCAGAGCATGTCGCCGCAGGACCAGATCATGTCCCCGACCCGCTGGAAGCCGAAGATCGAATAGAAGATGTAGAAGGGCACCATCGG
>CAZJRX010000077.1:0-13516 GCA_964548145.1 uncultured Pseudomonadales bacterium
CCCCGAACGTCTCGCGGCGTGCGTAGACGCCGAGGCTGAACAGGTAGCCGAACAGGTACGGGAAGTTGTAGAAGCTCAATCCCGATATGTAGAAGTGCAGTTTGCTCGCCCAGAACATCGGGTCGCCTTCGCAGATGCTGTCGCCGTACCACTTCTCCCAGGCGGCGCTCATCATCGCCTTCAGTTCCTTGGGCAGCAGCGGCCGCTCGGCACGGGCGTCGTAGAAATTCCGTTCGAACTCGAACCGCGTGGGGATGTTGAGGATGAACGTCACCAGCGCGGCCGCTTCCTCCCAGACGATGTCGAGAGCCGCCGACGGGCTCTCGGCTCGTTGCAGCAGGGCATCCCGGACGATGGTCTCGCCGAACGTGCTGGCGGTCTCGGCGATGGACATGCCGTAGCGGCGCTGGCTGTCGGGAAGGTCGCGCATAACCCAGGAGTGGAACGCGTGGCCGAGTTCGTGGGCGAGGGTGATGACGTCGCTGCTGCCGCCGGTGTAGGTCATGTAGACCTTGGGCGTGCGCGACTTTAGGAATCCCGTGCAATAGGCACCGGGTCGTTTTCTCGGTCCCACCGTCCCCTCGATCCAGCGTTCGTCGGCCATCATGCGAACGAACTCGCCCATCTCGGGCGCCACCTGTCCGTAGGCGGTGGCGATGAGATCGAGGGCTTCGTCGTAGGCGATGGGCTCGGCGGACTCCCCGTCGGCGAGGGGTGCCGGGGCGCGGTTGTCCCAAGGCCCGTAGTGCTCTTTGCCGTAGGCCTTGGCTTGGAGACGCGCCGCCCGGCGCGCCAGGGGAATGCCCTCCTCCGCGACCCCGAGCACCGTCTCTAGCGTCTCCCGCTGGATCCGATTGGCGTGTAGCGGGGCATCCAGGTAGTGCACCGGGGTTCCGGCCCGGGCTGTCCGCTTCCGACACAGTTCAAGCCGCCAACCGGCGATGGCGTTGATCGCCGCCGCGCAGGACTCGACGTGCCCATCCAAGGTCTCGTTGATGGCGCGCCAGGCGTTTTCGCGCAATCGGTCGTCGGGCTTTTGCATGAGGCCCGCCGCCTCGGCCAGCCCCAGGTCGCGACGCTCGTTGCCCACGGTCACAGCGCAGGAGAGCGTGCCGGAGAGCTGATCATAAAGGCGACCCCAGGCATGGATCCCGTCTTCGCCGAGGCCGGTGACGAGGTTCTCCTCCGCTAGCGGCAGAAGTTCGTGGCGCCGACGCCGGGAGTGCTCGACGTTGAACCGGGAAGGCGCGACCGAGGGGTCGGCGAGATAGGCGTCGACCACGGACTCGGGGGCGAGGTCTAGAAACTGACCCAAGGGTTCGGAAAGCTCTTCGAAACGCTTCGAGACCGCCTGCAGGCGGCCGAGCAGCGCCTGCGCCTGCTCGTCCTGGCTGTCCACGCTCAGACAGCACTCGGCGTAGGTCTCGGGGTCGCGCAGGAGCTTTCGCGCCGACTCGATCAGCGCGTAGATCTCCCGGCCCTCCTCGATCGCATCCGCAGCGGATTGTTGGGTCAACGCGGCGATGTCATCCAGCAATGGCACCAGCGCGTCGTTGCGGCGCTCGACCTCGTCCAGAAGATTGCCGAGCCGCTCGATGTCGGCTTCGATCTCGGGCGACTCCGCCGCAGGATACTCGCCCGTCAAATCCCAGCCGACACCTTGGACGACCGCTTCGATGTCCGTCATTGAGAGATCCGCATGCCTGTTCGAACGTCGACTTTAGCGGTTTGGCGGACGACTTGCGCGGTCGTTGGACGACCCGGTAGCGCGCGTCTCTTCGTCAAGGAGCTTGTGCTCCGCAACTTCCCTGGCGCGTCGTCCGTAGAGCTCTTCGATCCGGATGCTCGAGTTGATGCTCTACATGGAGAGCAGCCTCAAGTAGGGCCGGCGGTCAACGATTGCTCACCCGCAGAAGGGCGAATGTCGCACACCGGTGGGGGTCGTCGTCCTACAGGCTTTGCCGACCGTGTGCGTAATCATTCCGGGTCCATTTTTCAACGACGAGGACAACCCGTGGACCCGCAAACCGTACTCGATCGCCATCGCGATCGGATGATCAAGATACTCAAGACCGTCAAGGCCGCATCGCAGGGCAGTCAGAAACTGCGGCGGTTCTGCGACCGGGTCTACGACGACCTGGACCAGGTCACCGACACCCCGGCCAAGCGCGACTACCTGCCCGGGGAGGAACTTTTCCTGTGGTGCCACAACGAACTGCTGGAGCTTGCGGAGATCGAACGGCCGGCACCGCCCACGGATCCGTACTTGAAGGACATGCTCGCTCGGTTGCGCGACTTCGGCTCTCGCCTGGAGCGCAACGAACCGCTGCCGGCCGGATTCGCCATCCACTGGCTCGACGACCTCGACGACGAGGACGTGGACTGGGACGACCTGGTCGACGAGAGCCCTTGCGAGCGGGACGAGTCCGCAGCGTCGAACTGAACCATCCCGGCAATTAAAGAAGCCCGAACCCCGTTGAGAGGTTCGGGCCCTTAGCCGAAGTGGTGGAACTGGTAGTCACAGCGGACTCGCACCCCGCCGGCCCCTACGGTCTTAGGCCGCATGCCGTGAGGGTTCGAATCCCTCCTTCGGCACCAATCCCCACGGCTGGGAGGCCAGTTCCAGCCGTCCTTTAGTGGCCGCTCAAACGAACGGTCAATGGGGAGTCTACACGCCACCAACCGCAGGTCAACCATTCTGCTCTGCGCGGTCGATTTCGCGCGCAAAGTAGTGTTTGCTGAACCGACCGTGGCAGTTATAGTTGGCATCCACTCCGAAGAGAAGCGCGACCAAATGAGCGAAGCCGCGAACGGTACCGAGGCACAACTCGATCTCGGCTGGATGGATCGGACGGGGCCGTGGGAGACGCGTGCAGAGCCCGGCAAATACGGGTTGACCATCGCCGACATCAGCATCGGCGACTACGGCGACGCCCCGGAGGTCAGCGACAATCTCACCGGCCGGCCCCGGGGTGCGGCGTCGCGACCGGCGTCGTACCGGATCGGTGCCTACTCCGTGCGCAGCAAGAACGAGATCTGGCTCGACAATGCGTCGTTCCTCTACGAGGAAGCGCTGCAGCGGCAATGGAGTTCGGCCACCGACGTACCCTGGCACACCATCGAGCCCCTGCCCGACGATGTCGAGCAGGCGGAGTGCCAACTGGCCACGTTCCTCACCGAAGTGGAGTTTGTCGCCGGCGATGTGCCGGCCCGCTGGGTATCGCTGACCACGCCTGATTACTTCGAGCCGCGCCAGGTGCTGCTCGCCCAGGTGATGGACGAATCCCGGCACATGGACGTGTTCCGCAAACGCGCGCTAGCAAACGGCGGCGGCCTCATGCAGGCCACGGGCGCCACCTCCGGCTTCGTCGGCAGCATCGACCTGTCCCGGGACTTCACCGAAATGTCGTCGAGGCTTCACGTATCCGGCGAGGGTTCCGTATTGACGCTCTTCCGGATGGGCGAACTGATGGCGCAGAACGAAGCGGAGAAGGTCATCTACCGGCTGTGCGCCCAGGACGAAGCACGCCATGTGGCGTTCGGCGTCATGCACCTGCGCTACATGTCGGAGACCGCGCCGGAGCGGCGCGAGGAGATCCACTGCTACCTCGACGAGGCGGAGGGCGGCTTGATCGGGGCCGCGAACCCGGTGGGGCAACTGACGCCGACGTCCGAGTCCATGGCGATCATCCTCGGTGGCGGCAAGGATTATTTCGACGACGGCATGAACAAGATCATCGCGATCCGCCGCCGCCAGCTTCAGGAATACCGCAAACGGGTCATTTCCGCGGGATTCGGGGAACGCTTCGAGAACGGCCGGTCCCGGGTCGCGCAGATGATCGAGGAAGCCGCCGCCTAGCAGGCGGTTCGCTCACCGCCCACACCCATGGCCAACAAGCCAGCGGCGAAGCCTACGCCGCCGAAGGAACCCACGCCGAGACCGGCACCGCCGAAGTCGACCGCGTCCGACGAGAAGCGGACCTTCGAGCCCAAGTACAACTGGATGAACAAGACCCGCCAGTGGGGCGTGCGGGTAAAACCCGGCAAAGCGGGCCTGAAACTCGGCGACTTGAACGTCGGCATCTACGGCGAGACGCCCACCCATTGGGCGGATCAGAGCCGCAATCCCAGGGGTGCCGTGCCCCGGCGGGGAATGCCACCGGTTGGCTATTCGGTCCGCGACAAGGCAGGCATGTGGGCGGATTGCGCAGCGGATCTCTACGAGGAGGCGATCCAGCGCCGGTGGGCGCCGGCGACCGACGTCCCCTGGGACACTATCGAACCGCTCCCGGACGACGTCGAGCACGCCGTTTGCCAGGTCTGCACGGAACTGGTCGGCTACGCGAACGTCGACATCGAGACGATCACGGGGTGGCAGCACCAAATGTCCTACGGCTACCACGAGGTCAAGCAGTTTCTCGCGACAGCCAGTTTCGACGCGGCCCGCCACTACGAGTGCTTCCGGAAACGCGCGCTCGTCAACGGCGGCGGGCTGGGATTGGAAGGGCCGGGCATGGTTAATCGAATGATCCTCGAGAGCCGGGGCGGCTGGACCGAAGCGGTCGTCTATCTCCTCGTCCTACGTGGCGCGTTCACCCTGACTCTCTACAGGTATCTCGGCCGCTATGCCCATAATGACGCCGAGCGCTTCATCTATGCCCACGCGTTGGCGGACAAGGCGCGCCACCTGACCTATGCCCTGGATCACTTGAAGTACGCCGTCGCCCACACCGACGACCAACTCCAGGTCGTGCGCACGTTGATCGCCATCGGCGAGGGAGGGTTGACCCGGGATCTTCGCGACCCCGTACTCAAGGAAGCACTTGCCGTGATATTCGGCGGTGGTGTCGCCAAGGCAGCGGGACGCGGCATGGCGGTCTATGGGGAGATGATGCGCAACTACGTCGCAACCTATCTCGGCTACTGCCAGTGGCTCGGGGTGCCCCGGGACCCGGCACGTCTGCCTCCGCCCTTGAACGAATACGCGAGTACGACCGACGCCGGGGCTTGAAGTGGCGATGTTTCCGTCCGTCGACTGGTTCGACGAAGTCCGCAACGTGTTCAACGCCGACGACCGCTACCGTGGCGCCGGCGGCGGCTACTGCAATTGCGAAGCCGGTTTCAAGATAGCCGACCGGGTTTTCGTGCTCACCTTCGACGGCGTCGAATGCAGTGCTGCCGCGGAAGGCGACGACGGAACGCTCGACGACGTCGACTTCTACCTTGAGATGCCGGCAGAGGAGTGGCGGGACATGGTCGCCAACATCGCGGCCAACGACGGGGCGGATCTTCATCACACCCTTAACACGTTGGATCTCGACCGGGCGGACGGCCTGGCAATGTCGAGGCACGGCGACCAGGTTCGCGAGGACCTGTTCTTCCGCTACAACCAGACCCTGCAGTTCTTCTTCGACGCCTCGGCGCGGGTCGCGACCGAGTTCGGCTAGCGCGGGAGGCGTTGCATGGCCCAACTAGACTGGATGGGATCCGCGGCTGCCGCGGTCAATCAGGACCCGGCGTTTCGCAAGCTTGGCTCGACGGATCTCGTTGTCGGCCTCAAGTCGGGCAAGGCCGTGCGCATCGTGGGTTTCGAGGCGTTCGAAGTCGCCTCCGTCGAAGCGGCGGACGAGACGGCCCTCAGGGACTGCGAACTGGTCATCGAGATGACACCCCGGCAGTGGACCGACTATCTCAACCGCCGTGCCCGCGGCACCGCGCCGTCCCTGGTCAGCCTTGATATAGACCGGGGCATCGTACGGGCGGCCGATCCAATGCTTCGGCTCAAGTTCGATCGCTACCACCTGTCGATACAGGCGCTGTGCGACGCGGGGGCGCGCATCGAAGCCGCGCGCACCCGCGCGCAACGTCGGAGCGCCGTGACGTAGGGGCGACTGCGCGCCCGCGGGCGCGTTGTGGTCGCCCGCACCGGGTTACAGTGGGCTTCGGTCGACTACCACGAGAATGCGGAGCATTCTCGATACGCGCCCGAAGGGCGCGCCGGGACGGGACAACGCCGCCAGACGGCTCGCACGCGCCCGCAAGGGGGCGCACTCGCCGTCAGGCTCGAGCCTCCACCGCCCTTGGCCCGTCCCCTACGGTCGAGTTTCGATGCCGTATCATCACCATCAATCGTCGGGCTGGGATGCCCCGCCAGGCAACATTCAGATGCCCGTATACGAATACCGATGCGCCGACTGCGGGGCGGTGACGAGCACGCTGGCGTCGATCAATGCCATTCCGGAAGCGATCGAGTGCGCATGCGGCGGCACGGCGGCACGGATCATCTCAAGACCCTCGGTACACCTGTCGAAAGGTTCCAAGGTGGCGCGACTCGACCCCAAATACGACGCCATGGTGGACCGAGCGATGCGCAACACGCCGACGGCGGACCCGGATCGTCTTGTCAATCGGCGGGGTGACATCGCCAAGGGATGTGACGACCCGTGATCGAATCTTGGCTCGGCCAGCACTGGTTCGCGGCCGCGCTGGCAGTCGTCTACACGGCGTTTCTTCTGGCTCACGCACGACTCGGACTCCGCGCCGGCAAGACCGCCGCGGGATTCTTCATCGGGAACCGCAGACTTGGCGGCGCGGTGATCGGCGTGTCGTTCTACGCCACCTTCGCGAGCACGAACAGCTATGTCGGACTCGCGGGAAAGAGCTACGAATACGGGCTGCCATGGCTGACCATGGCCGCCATGTTGGTGATCTTCTGCTGGTTGTCGTGGCGCTTCGTGGCACCCCGCATGCGACGCTTCGCGGCGGCGTGGGGCTCGCTGACGGTGCCGGACTTCCTCGCCGTCCGGTTCGGCAGCGACCGCGTGCGCGTCGCCGCCGCGGTGGTGATCGTGTTCTCGTGCCTGCTGTACCTGATCGCGGTGTTCAAGGGTGCGGGCAACCTGCTCCAGGTCTTCCTGGGCATCCCCTACCAACTCGCAGTCGCCGTGACGCTGGGCCTGATCGTCATGTACACGATGCTCGGCGGATTCGTTTCCGTGGTGCGCACGGATGTCCTGCAAGGCTCGTTGATGGTCGTGGGATCGATCCTGTTGTTCTACTTCATCACGACGGCGGCTGGTGGCGTAGGGGTCATCGCCGAGTTGCCGAACGAGCCGGCCCGCGCCCATCTGGTCGAATTGAACGGGGCCATACCCTTCGTGGTCCTGATCGGCATCGCACTGGCCGGGTCGCTGAAACTGCTGGTCGATCCCCGCCAGGTGACCCGCTTCTACGGCTTGAAGGACGAACGCAGCGTGCGCGTCGGGATCTGGGTCGCGGTGATCGGCATCCTGGTGATCCAGTTCTGCCTGTTCCCGCTCGGTCTCTACGCGCACTTCCTGCTGGATGGCGTCACGGATACCGATCTCGTCGTGCCGACGCTGGTCAACGACCCAGGCGTGATCCCGCCACTCGTGGGCGACTTCCTAGTTATCGCCATCCTCGCTGCGGCCATGTCTTCCCTGGACAGCGTGCTGCTGGTCGCGGCGTCCGTGGCATCCCGCGACATCTTCGGCCGACGGCGACGCGATGAAACAAACGTCGTGAAGGGTGCCCGACTCGGCGTTGCGGGCTTTGCCGTCGTCGCGGCGGTCGTTGCCCTCAACCCGCCCGGCGGCATCGTCGAGATCACGATCTTCTCGGGAAGCCTGTTCGCGGTCTGTTTCGTGCCGACCATCCTGCTGGGCCTGCACTGGCGCCGTGGCAACGAGGCGGCGGCGCTGTGGGCATTCGGCGTGGGAATCGCGGTGCTCCTGGGCTGGCTTCTGGCGGGATTGGGGGACGTGGTGCACGAGGTCTTTCCCGCGCTCTTTGCATCCACCATCACCTACGTGGCCATCTCCGCTCGGGGCCGGCCTCTGACGGATCCTGCGGTGCAAGGGATGTTCCGGGCCGAGTAGAGACGAAGCGGCCGATGCGTCGACTGCTGGCGTCGACGCGGTATGCTGCGTAGTCTCTCGAAGAAACCGTAGGCCACGCTTCAAGTCGCTTCTTCGATGCGCGATAGATGCAGCGAAAACTAGACCACATCACCATCAAGGGATTCCGAAGCCTCGCCCACATCGAGAAGCTCCGCTTGAACGACGTCAATGTCCTGATCGGAGCGAACGGGTCGGGCAAGTCCAATTTCGTTGAGGCGTTTTCGTTCTTGCGGGCCCTTCGCCAGGCGAACCTGCAGCGCTACGTCGCAGAAGCCGGTGGTGCCAGCCAACTGCTCCACTTCGGCGCTGCGCGAACAGCCGAGATCTCGTTCAGGGTGTCCATGAACGACGAGGTAGACCAATACGAAATCACCTTGGTGGCAACGGACAGCGACGGATTGCGCCCGGTTTCCGAGGCGGCGTACTACTGGAGCGACAAGCAAGAATACGCGACGCCGTACAAGGCAGATCTGGCTGGTGGTGGTGTCGAAGCCCAGATCGGAAACGAGTATCTACCCGAGCAGGTTGCCCAGGTCCTGCAGCATTGCTTGGGGACGTGGTCGAAGTACCAGTTCGACGACACGTCCAGGAGGTCGGCGATCAGGCTGACCGCCGACGTAAACGACAACCGGCGGTTGCGAACGGACGGATCGAATCTGGCGGCGTTCCTTTACCTATTGAAGGAGAAACACCAAGACTCGCTTGACGTCATACAACGCACCGTACGCCTCGTCGCCCCCTTCTTCGACAGCTTCATCCTCGAGCCGGATGCGCTCAATGAGAACAGAATTCGCCTGCAGTGGCGGCATCGAGGGTCTGATGCCTACTTCGACGCGGCGGCACTGTCTGATGGAACCCTGCGCTTTATCGCTCTATCGACCCTGTTTCTTCAGCCTGGCGATCTGCGTCCTTCCATCGTCCTTCTCGACGAGCCTGAGCTGGGTTTGCATCCCTACGCCATCGCAGTCCTGTCGTCGGTCATCAAGAGCGTGTCGACGGAAACGCAGGTTCTGCTCGCCACGCAGTCGTCGACGTTGCTCGACCATTTCGAGGCGAGTGACGTACTCGTGGCCGAACGTGTCGACGGTAGTACTCGGCTCAACAGGTTGGACGGCGACCGACTGGAGTCTTGGCTCCGTCGCTACAGCCTCGGGCAGCTATGGGAAAAGAACGAAATTGGCGGCAGGCCGGCGTCGGAAGACCGGGATGCCAAGTGAGGCGGTTGTTGGTCCATGTCGAAGGCGAGACGGAGGAGTCTTTCGTCAATGAAGTGCTCGCCGACCACCTTGTTGCCCGAGGCTATGCCAGCGTCGCGGCCCGGTTGGTTGGCAATGCGCGCGCGAGATCGCATCGAGGGGGCATCCGGTCCTGGCCGGCGGTTCGGAACGACGTCGTCGGACATCTCAAGGAGGATAGGAACTGTGTCGCAACGATGATGGTCGACTATTACGGCCTACCGAAGAGCGGCGACGAAGCTTGGCCTGGAAGGGCGGCGGCGCCAAGCAGGCTATTCGAACAGCGCGCCACGGCCGTCGAGCAGGCATTGCTCGAAGATGTCAGCGAAGGGATGGGCCGTGGATTCGATACGCATCGATTCATCCCGTTTGTATTGATGCACGAGTTCGAGGCATTGCTTTTCAGCGACTGCGTCCGATTTGCGGCGGCTATCGACCGACGTGATGTCATCAAGGATCTGCAAGCGGTTCGTGCTCAGTTTGCTACGCCGGAAGAGATAGACGACTCACCTCAGACGGCCCCGTCGAAGCGCATCAGGGAGATCGTTCGGGGGTATGACAAGCCGTTCATGGGAAACTTGGCCATTTTGGAGATTGGACTGCCGAAGATCCGGAGCGAATGTCGCCACTTCGACGATTGGTTGACGTGTCTGGAGCGCACCGCCGAGGATGAGGAGCAAGCCACATGACCGGGCCTCTCGACGGCGTCAGGATCATCGACTTCACGACCATGATCGCCGGCCCCTACGGCACGATGATCTTGGCCGACCAGGGCGCCGACGTCATCAAGGTCGAGGCGCCGGCACGCAGCGACCATGCCCGTCGCGCGGGCAACGGCCAGCGCCACTTCACGGCGGCGTTCGTCAACAACAATCGGAACAAGCGCTCGATCTCCGTGGACGCCAAGTCGCCGGAGGGACGTCAGGTCGTTCTCGACCTGGCGCGGACCGCCGATGTGTTCGTGCAGAACTACCGTCCCGGGGTCATGGGACGCCTGGGCCTCGACTATGACGATCTCAAGGCGGTTAAACCTGATCTCATCTACGTATCCATGAGCGGCTGGGGCGAGCGCGGCCCCTACGCCCACAAGCCGGTCTACGACCCGATCATTCAGGCGCTGTCGGGCTTGGCCAGCGTGCAGGCGGGTGCCGACCATGACCGTCCCCGGCTGATCCGGACGGTTCTACCGGACAAGCTGACCGGCGTCACCGCTGCCCAGGCGGTGTCGGCCGCCCTGTTCGCCCGCGAGCGCACGGGTGTTGGCCAGCATATCCGGCTGTCCATGCTCGACTCGGTCGTCGCCTTCCTCTGGTCGACGGACATGGGCAGCCAGACCTTCGTCGGCAAGGAGGTCGACGTCGCCCACGCCGCGAGCTTCATCGACCTGATCTACGAGACCGCGAGCGGCTACATCAGCGTCTCGGTGATGGCCAATGACCAATGGCAGGGCCTGTGTCACGCGGTCGGCCACCCGGAATGGCTCGACGACGAGCGCTTCAAGACACCGGCCGGGCGCGACCGACATGCCAACGAGCGCCTGGAAATGACCCAGGAGGCGCTTCTCGAGAAGACGGCGGAGGAATGGCTCGAAATGCTCGAAGCTGCGGGTGTGCCCTGCGCGCCGGTGCTGACCCGCGCCGAGATGGTTCGCCATGCCCAGGTCGAGGCGAGCGGCATCGTCATCGAGACCGACCATCCCCACGCCGGTCGCCTCCGCCAGGCTCGCAACGCGGCGCGTTTCGCGGTCACGGTTCCCGAAATTCGCCACGGTGCGCCGCACTTGGGCGAACACACGAGGGATGTTCTCTCGGAACTAGGATACGACGAAGATCGACGGGAGTCGTTGCTCGCAGGGGGAATTGTCAGCGGGCCGTCGGTGGAACAGTCGCCTGGCGGCGGGGAGTAACACCCATGCGAACTCGGCGGGGATCGTCATGGCGGAGCTGAATGGATGACCCCGTATTCGGACACCGATCTCGAGTCGATGATGGCAGACCCGGAGTCGGACCTGGTCGAACGCAAGGCGACCTTCGACGGGCAGGCGCCGACGACGGTGCGTCAGGCCATCTGCGCGTTCGCGAATGATCTTCCCGATCACCGCAGGCCCGGTGTGCGCTACGGCGCGGGCATTCCCTTGGCGCGGCGGGCGTTGCGCGACAACGATCAGGCGGCGCCCGAGTTCCAAGTTGACGCTAAGCGGGTGGTATGTACGCTGCGCGTTCGGTCGTAGTCGGGCAACGTGTGGTGATCGGCCTCATGCGATCCACACCGAATTGGCGAACTCCTCGATCACGAAACGGTGCGTCAGCATGATCCGCGGCTCGTTTGTCGCGTTGGGCGCGAGGGTGTGCAGCAGGCGCATGTCGGTGAGGTAGACGTCGCCGGGTTGCCCGCACAGTTCGACAACGCGCAGCGAGACGTCGCCTTCGTTGGGATCCTGTGCCGACCCCGGCTCGGTCAGGAAGCGTTCCCGATCAACGGACTCCTTGGACATCAACTCCCGGAAGTAGGGCAGTCGCCGTAGTCGTTTCTTGATGTTCTTCGAGCGCACGTGCGAACCGTTGTTCAGCAGCCGATGCGAGCCGGCGACCACCAGCGTGCCGCCGCCCCCGGGCGCGACATTTCCTAGGAATGTGAAGACCTGGATGCCCACCAGGCAATTGCTCGGGAGCCGCGGCAGGTCGACATGCCAGACTGTCGGCGGCACCGTCCACCGCTCGGCGTTGGGCATGGTCACCAGGAATTGCGGGCGGTTGCCCATTGGCCGGACCGAACGACCGCTGGCCAGTTCGACAATTGCGTCCATGAGTGCCGGGGAAAACAGGCTGCGAACCGGTCCCGACTCGCTTGCGCTGCGCAACTTCCCTTTTGCCGGAACCAAAGGCCGTGTCGTGCCATTGGCCTGGGTCCGCGCGTCGTCGAAGACTTGCCTCGTCACCGCGCAGGCGGCGTCAACTTCACCACGGGGCAGAAACGCATTGAGACGGACGAGCCCTTGACGGCGAAATCGGTCGTGATGTTCCGGCAAGAGCATGGTTGGCGGTTGGAACCCCGCACATCGGCGAGAAGCAGTAGAAGCGAATGTTAATTGGGAAAGGATAGGCGTCCAACAGCACTTGCCCCAACAAGACCGGACACCTGCTACACGAAGTAAGTGCTCACTATGGCGTCGTGCAGCTCAGCCAGGTGAGCCTGGCAGTCGTTGATGAACTGATGCAATTCCATGCTGTGGGCCATCCCGCCCAACCGGGCGACGTCGGTGGCCTGCAACGCCCGTAGGGCATCGTCGCAAGCGCCCACGGCGACGCCGTTGCGGGGCAACTCGCGCAGGCTCCGACGGACCGAGTTCAGGCAGCGCAGGTAGGAACGGGGTAGGCGTTCGTCATTGAACAGGAACTTGAGTACCAGCGGCGGATCGACCGGTTCGCGCACCGAGGCGTGGTAGGCCTGCATGGCGTAGAAGGAACGCAGGACGCTGCGCCACTGGATGTCCTGGAACGGTTCGAGTTCATGGTGGCCGGCGATGAGGTCGACGGTACGCACGTCGATGATGCGGGTGGTCATGTCGGCGCGTTCGATGTAGTTGCCGAGGCGCAGCAGCTCCCAATGCGCGTCGTGCAGCATGTTCTGCGACAGAAATCCCTCGAGTTGCTGGGCCAGGCGGCTGATGCTCGTCAGCGCCTCGCCGCGGCGGCTGCGCGACTGGCCGGGAACCAGCGCAGAGCGCGCGAACAGGTAGAGCTCGTTGATGTATTCGAACGTGATCCGCGGCATGTTCTCACGGACGGTCCTGGCGTTTTCACGGACGCCGACGATGGAGTTGATGATCGATCCGGGGTTGCGCGCGTCGGTGGTCAGGAACCGACACACGTTGCGTTCGGTGGCACTGCCGGTACCGTAGAGGGATTCGAACAGTTCGCCGGAACCGGTGATGTCGATCAACGGCCGCCAGCCGAGCGGCAGTCTCACCGGCAGATCCATGATGAGGTTGGTGTTGACGGTGATGAGTCGAGCGGTGGATTCGGCGCGCTCCAGGTAGCGGCCCAGCCAGTAGACGCGCTCGGCAACGCGGGACAGCACGTTGGCGGTCACGATGGTCGCTCCTTCGTGGCGCGCTCGACGACCCAGGTGTCCTTGCTGCCGCCGCCCTGGGATGAGTTGACCACGATGGAGCCTTTGCGCATGGCGACGCGTGTCAGCCCGCCGGTGGTCACGTAGATGTCCTTGCCGGACAGGATGAAGGGCCGGAGGTCGAGGTGTCGGGGTTCGACCGTTGCGCCGGCCAGCGTCGGTGCGGTCGACAGGGTGAGCGTCGGCTGGCCGATGTAGTTGCGGGGGTTGGCGCGAATGACGCGTACGAAC
>CAZJRX010000078.1:0-1653 GCA_964548145.1 uncultured Pseudomonadales bacterium
GTAGATCACCCGCAAGCCGGCGGCGTCGAAGGCCGTTCGTTCGTAGCGCAGGCCGTAGACGACGCGCAGGCTGTCGAAGTCCAGCCTGTTCTTGACGTACACCGCGTCCACGTTCTCGTCCATCTGGTAGTCGCCGCCCGTCGACGCTGCGAGAGTGTCCTTTCTGTTCAGTTCAAACGAGCCGAGGTTGCCGGCGATGTAGCGGTCGATCGCGTCCTCCGAGACGCCGAGTCCGAAAGCGCCCTGCACGTAGTCGACCCCGTCCAGCGCGAAGTCGGCGAGCGTGGGATCTCCGGGGAATCCGTCGAACACCCGGATACCGATATCGTTCGTCTTCTCGCGGCGGCGAAGCTTGGTGCCCACCTCGACGTAGCCGTGCAGGTTCTCGGTGTCGAAGTCGCGCTTCAAGTCGACCTTGAAGCTTCGCTCGACGTCCTCGGTTTCGTTGTCCTCGATGACGATCTCGCTCAGTTCGTAGCCGTCTGCATCGAGCGTCGCCGGATCGGCGAACAATCCCGGACGTTCACCGTGGTTCGAATAGCCAATCTGGACTTTCTTGATCTTGAACTCGGTGTCCCGACGGTTGGGTTCGGACTCGTCGGCCTTCGAATAGCCTGCGCGGTAGTCCAGCGTCCAGCGGTCGAACTCCTGCTTCCCGCCGGCGCTGATCGAGAGGATGTCCTGCGCTTCGTAGCGGTCCTTCAGTTCCTTCTCCAGGGTGGCATCGCTCCAAGTTGCGAAGCCGTCGCCGCCTTCCACCGCATCGCCCTTGTCGAACTTGAACTCGTTGCGGGTGCGGTATTCCTGGTCTGAGAAGGAACTGTAGAGCGTCCTTAAGTACCAACGTGCGTCGCCGTCCGGGCGGTAGTCGAAGTTCGCGGCAAGGCCGAGACGTTCCCGGTTGATCACGTAGTCGCGCTGCTCGATCTCCTCTGCCCCCTTGAACTCGACGTCGTCGGTACGTTCGAGGTCGCCGAACCAGCCGCCGTCCGTCTCGATGTTCTCGGAACCGAAGTTGCGGTCGAACCAGGACACCGCAGCCGCCACGCCTAGGCTGTCCGCGTGATCGCCTAGGTCGAACGTGTCCGAGAAGATCACGGAAGCCCTGGGGCTCGATTCCTCCTGCAACTGGTTGAAGCTCGCCTGGGCGCTCACCGTTATATTCCGGCCCGGCGAGTCGAAGGCCGAGGCGCTCTTGATGTTCACCGCGCCGCCGATGCCGTCGGCGTCCATATCGGGCGTGATGGACTTGCTCACCTCCAGCGCGGAGAGCAGTTCCGATGGGATGACGTCGAGGGCCACCGAACGCTTGTCGTTCTCGGGCGACGGAACATTGACGCCGTTGATCGTCGTCACGATCAGGTTCGGGTCGATGCCGCGGATACCGACGAACCGACCCTCGCCCTGGTCCCGCTCGAGGAACACGCCCGAGACCCGCTGCAGGGCTTCGGAGACGTTCTGGTCGGGGAACTGGCCGATGTCGGTGGCCGAGACGACGGAGACGATGCCGTCGGCGGCCCGTTGCTGGTTCAAGGCCGACGCCGTGCTCGCGGTCTGTTCGCCGTAGACGACGACCTCCTCGATCAGTTCGGAGAAAGAGAACGCCAGCCGGGTGGTCTCGCCATCGCGAACGTCCGCCTGCGCACTGCGGAG
>CAZJRX010000078.1:1663-2582 GCA_964548145.1 uncultured Pseudomonadales bacterium
TAGCCGATGTAGCTGACCGTGACCTCGTGGCGACCCGCCGGAATGCCGCCGATGGCGTAGCTGCCGTCGGCGGATGTCACCGCCTCGAGCTTGAGTTCGGGCAGGCGAACGAGGGCACCTTCGAGGAATCCCCCGTCGTCGCCGGCAACCTGACCTTCGACGCGACCATCGCCCCACGCCGACAGTCCAAGAAACAAAGGGAATAGGAAGAAAGTCGAGATACGGCGCACTTGGCGTCTCCACTGTTTCCGTCGGAAACGGACTTTAGCCGCGCAATGTGACAATCGCGTGACCGCACGCCAACCGTGGCGGGATTTGACCCGATCAATCCGGCCGCGCGTCCTTCGAATCGGCAGCGGGGGCGTTCAGCGTGTCGAGCGTCACGTCGAGGTGAATCGCACCCTCTTCGAGAAACGCACGCAACCGAGCCTCGACGGCGCTATCGCCACCCAGATTCTCGATCGCGACGCCGCCGGGCAGCCTCAGAAAGAGCTCCCACAGCGTCATGCTCTCGAGGCTTCGGCCAAGCGCCCAGGTCTTGTTCTCTGTCGCTCGCAACCACCGCCCCTCATGCAGGACGTCGAACACGCGGGCGCGTTCCGTGCGCGTCATCGGCACGGTGCCAAGGACGTCGGCATCCGTGACCGAAGCGCCCTGCAAGTGTGCGTTGTGCAGCATGGCCAATACCCTGGCGCACTTGACCACTGCCGGCACGCCATCCGGCTCGTCTTCCCAGGGGATCAACGACAGGGTACGCACGCAAATCGCGCCGACGAGTATCAACACCCAAACGAGGTAGAGACCCATCACGAACAGCGGCAGCGCGGCCAACGCCCCGTACACCAGCTCGTTTTGAAGCACAGGCACCACCCAGGCGAAGATTTCCTTGGCGACCGAGAACAGCACGGTGGCGACGATG
>CAZJRX010000078.1:2592-5697 GCA_964548145.1 uncultured Pseudomonadales bacterium
CATGGACGAAGCGGACCCGGCAACTTGGCACCGCGTAGTAGAGCATCGTGAAGGTCAGCGCCGTCGCGACCGGCGGAATTGCCGTGCGAACACCTTGCATGAACGTGAACGACTGGAAGTCCGCGAGATACGCCACACCGAAGTCGTAGCCGACGGCCGAGACCGCGACGCCGACCATCGGCACACCCAACGAGACGATCCCCCAGTACCAGAGGAACCGCGTGATGCCGGTTCGGGTGTTGGCGACGTGCCAGATCCGGTTGAACGACGCCTCCATGCGCATGAGCATTAGCATCGTGGTGACGAAGACGACGCCGACGCCTACGAGGGTCAGTTCATTCGCCCGGGCGGAGAACTCTCGCACCCTTTCGAGCACGACGTCGCTCGAACCCGGCAGGAACGTCTCGAAGACGAAGCCGGTCAGCAGATCCCCGGCGTCGGAAAACTCCGGCAGCAGCGACAGCACCCGGTACACGACGGCGACGAACGGCACCACCGCGATCATGGTCGTGAACGTCAACGCGGCCGCCGCCGTGGTGCATCCGTCGTCGCGGAACTGGGTCGCGATCTGGCGCAGGAACCACCGGCAGTAGCGCCACGCCTTCAACCAGGGAACCGTCACGAGCAGACCTGGGCTCCACGAAAGCGGCAAACGTACCATTGGACGGAACGCGCCGCATCGGCGTTGACTTCGGGACGGGACAAGCCCCTCCCCTACGATGGTGGCCGGCCTCAGAGCCAGCGTCAGCTCGCTGTTACAATCGCTCGTTCAACCGTCCGCGATGGATTCATGGGCAACGACCGCATCTATTGCTCCGACTTGTGCCTGGCGTCCGGCGAGCCGATGCTCGGCACCGCCACGCAGGTGGACGTGTGGCTGCTTCTGGAATACAAGCCGGTCTGGCGCGCGAAGGCCGTCGAGGACAACGATCTCGCTTCCCGGACAAAGGCCTGGATCAACGACACGATTGCCGCGGTGGAAGCCAAAGGCGGCAAGGCGCGCGTCCAGTTCGTGCGCCGGCCCGAACTCGACACCGCCCTCACCACCCTGTTCGTGGCGGAATCGGGCACGCTGCGGCGGTTCCAGGGCGAGGGCTACGCCGAAATCCAACATCTGGACATCCATGCGGCACCAATGGACGAGGTCGGCGATCCGCAGTATTTCGTGTGCACGAACGGCCAGCGCGACCTCTGCTGTGCCCGTTACGGACTGCCGGTGTACACGGAACTACGAGCCCTCGTGGGCGAGCGCGCGTGGCAGACCACGCACCTGGGTGGTCACCGTTTCGCGCCCAACGTACTGACACTGCCCCAAGGCGCGATTTACGGGCGGGTGTTTGCGGAGGATGTTCCCGCGTTCACGACGCGAATCGAACACGGCGAACTGTCGACATCGCACCTGCGCGGCCGCTCAGCCTATCCACCCGAAGCCCAGGTCGCGGAGACAGTCCTCAACGGCAACTTGGTTTCGGTCGAAGGCGGTGCCGTGACCTTTGAAACCGCCGATGGACTCGCCACCGTGAACGTCGAGCCCGGAACCCCCTACGAGGTCATCGCGAGCTGCGGCAAAACGGAGACAGAAGCGGTAGTCCCGTTGCGGCCGGTGGCGCGTCCACGCCGGGAAACCGCCTGAGACCGCGACGCATTCCGTAGACCACGAACCGGCGTAGCGACTTGGCGAGGTCTGCCGGGTCGGCGTCCGACTCGAACAGCTCGCCCACGTCGATGCGGTAGTTGCCGCCGTGCTTGTTGACCACTTCGCGGAACAGCGTCATATCCTTGATTTCCCGGTTCACGAACCAGGAGATGTAGTAGAGCAGCGAGTTGTGGCCATCGACGTGCATCGGCACGATCGGCGCGCCATGCTTGCGGGCCAGGGCGAACGCCGTCGCCTGCCAGGGACGCTCCCAAAGCCCGACCGGCGTGGGCCGAGCCAGACGTCCCGATGGGAAGATCACGATCAAACGGTCACTCTCGAAGGCCCGGCGTGCTTCCCGCAGCGTCGCACGCGTCTTGGCGAGCGACCGTTCCTCGTCGCGCCACTCCACCGGCACGATCATGTCGGCCATGCCGGGACAGATCCGGATGGCGTCGCGATTGGCGAAGAACGTCAGATCTTCGCGAACGCGCTTCAATGCACCGTACACCGCGATGCCGTCGGCGATTCCCGCCGGGTGGTTCGGCGTGACCACCGCAGCACCGGTGGCCGGTATGTTCTCGAGCCCCGTGACCTCGACGTTCATGGCCAGTTCGGCGCGGAGGTAGTCCATGGCCGCAACGCTGGTCATCGGCTTGATCGTATCCATCATTTCGCGGGCCCGGTCGTAGAGCAGGAGCGGTTCCAAGCCGCGTCGGAGGAACGACCACAGCGCCGGGTGCCGCATCAGGCGCGTGGCGCGCTCCTCGATCAGCGTGTCGATGATGTGGGTCATCGCATCGCTCTGCGTCAAAGTGCCCGCGCGAGCGCCGCGCAGAACTCCGTGGTCGTCGCCGTGCCGCCCTGGTCCGGCGTCAGCGCCGAACCGTCGGCGTAGACCCGGGCAAGCGCGTCCTCGATCCGAGTCGCGGCGGTTTCGAGACCGAGATAGTCGAGCATCATCGTCGTCGACAGGATGGTCGCCGTCGGGTTGATGATGTTCCTGCCGGCGATGTCGGGCGCGGTGCCGTGGGCCGGCTCGAAGTAGGCGTAGTCGGCACCGAAACAACCGCTTGCCGCGAGGCCCAGGCTGCCGAGCAGACCGCCCGCCGCGTCTGAAAGGATGTCGCCGTACTGGTTCGGCATCACGACGACGTCGAACCGCTCGGGCTCGCGGATCATCCGGCAGGCGAAGTCGTCGACGATGAAAGACTCGAACTCGATGTCGGGATAGTCCGCCGAAATCTCTCGCGCCACGTCGAGAAAGAGGCCGTCGGTGGTGCGCAGCATGTTGTGCTTGGTCGCGCAGGTCAGCTTGCACTTGCCGCCGCGCTTGGCCGCCAGGTCGAAGGCGAACCGCACGACCCGCTCCGTACCATCCCGGGTGATCGCCTTGATGGCGTAGCGGCCATCCCCCAATTCGTGCACCGGCTTGGGGGATGGCCGCTACGCCATCAAGGCGATCACCC
>CAZJRX010000078.1:5707-13386 GCA_964548145.1 uncultured Pseudomonadales bacterium
CCAATTCGTGCACCGGCTTGCGGATCGTGCGACCGACGAGGTTCAACGCGGCCAGATCCTCCAGCGGGCCTTCCGCGCCGACGTACAGGTCTTCGAGGTTCTCGCGCACGATCACGAAATCGATGCCTTCCGGATTCCGCAAGGGGCTCGCACATCCCGGCAGGTACCGGCAGGGTCGTACGTTGGCGAAGGTTTCCTTGCCCCAGCGCAGGTAGCCGAGCGCGGCACCCGAGTTGCCGCTGGTGGAGCCGAAGAGCGTGGTGTCGGCGTCATCGATCACGGCCCGAGCCGCGTCGGGAAACGTTGAACCTGTCTTCGATTCGGCCCCTTCGCCCACCTCCGGGTAGACCCAGTTCAAGCCAAGCTGGAGGGAATCAAGCAGGTCGACAACGGGGCGCACGGCCTCGGGGGCAGCGTCGTCGCCCTCGATGACGGCGATGGTCTTGTTCAAGGTCGTCCTGCTTTGTCGCACCGGTTTGAGGGAGTCTGTCGATTTGGCGCTTGAGCGGCAAGTGGCGCGGTGGCCGATTAGGGGTTGATCCTCTCCCCGATCCGTTCGCTCTCGAACTCGTCCACTCCCGCTGCCTCGGCGAACCCGAGCCAGCCGGCGAGAGCGTTCACCACTTCCTCGGCGCATGTACGCATCCACGGTTTGCTCAAGCCGAACACCTTGCCCAACCGCGCCACGTCGCTGGGCTTCGGTGGCCAAGGTTCGTAGCCGAAGCCCGCTACGTGGTACTCGCCGACCGCGAGGCTCGGTACCAGTCTATCGAACGCGGAAAAAGGCTCTCACTCGAGTCGCATTTGCGATGCCGTATTATGGCCATCACTCGTCGGGTTGGGGTGCCCCCGCTAGGTCGTAGGCCGGCGACAGGCGATAGCCGTCGCCCCGGTGGATCAGGCTGAAGCTTCGGCTGTGGTCGTCGGTGTTGTTGATCGCCTGGTTGAAGAGCGCTTGTCGTGCCAATTGCCCCAGATCCGCCGCGATATCGACCGAGTACCGGGAGAGCATCTCGGCGACATCGTCGTAGCGGAACGGCAATCCCCAATCGCGCGCCGTGGACTCTTCCTTGAGCAGTGCATTGACGGTCACGAGATGATGTCGATGTTCGTCGGCTGCTCCGTGTACGACCACGTTCTACCAAAGAAATGGTATCCAACCAACATCCGTCGGATTCCGAATCCCGGGGTTGGCTATTCGGTTCGAACCTGCCCGGTCGCCCGTAGGAGTGCCCGGGCGGCCCGGCGTTCCTCGCCAGCCCGGCGCAAGGCATCGATGTTCGCCTCGCTCACCTCGAAGTAACCGTCGCGCCAAGACTCGTCATCGCTCCAGCGCTGCGGCAGGGTTAGCGTGGTTCCCGGCTCACTCGCCGACTCGAACAGGTCAATCGCCCGTTCCACGACTGCGGCTTGCATGTCCGGGTCGTCTGGCTTGCCGCAGGGATTGCCAAGGGGAAAGTCGAGAAAAGCGAAACGAGGTACGCCACAGTGGGTGACGATATCCCGGGCCGCCCCGAGGATCACCGTCGGAATACCGTTCGATTCCAAGTGCCGCGCTACCAGACTCACGGTCTGGTGGCACACCGGTCAGATCGGCACCAGCAAGGCGATGTCGGCGCCATCCTCGCGGCAGCGTTTCAGGATCTCGGGCGCATCGGCTTGGCGGGTTCGGCGTTGGCTGTATTCCGTCGGCGCGCAATGGAACCGTTCCGCGAGCGCGCCGACCCGTCCTAAGCACACGAGTTCAAGCAGCGCGTCGATGGGGAAGTACGACTCCCGGTCCTCCAGGTGGGTGGCGGTCCGGTCCCAGGACAGGTCGTCGCCATATAGGCGAGACGGCGCATCTAGGGTCGAACCCGAAGCGACCTGGCGCACTTCGGACGCGTCGCGATCGTAGAGCGCCATGGTCGTGATGAGGACAAGTGTCGAATCCGAGACGGGTTTCGCCAACGGCGTAAACGGAATGTCGTCGAAGTGGGCCCAGGCGTACGGCTTTTCGAAGCCCTGGGCCTCGTAGTAGCGCCGAGTGCGCTCCATGTAGCCGATGGGCTCCCCCATCACGGCCTGACTATCGGTCATCGCGGTTCGCGACTTCGAGATCAATAGCCCTCGAGTTCGCCGTAGCGGTTGCGGTGGAAATTGACGTCCCCGAAGGTCTGCTCGGTGACCGCCGCGCGCTTGATGAAGAACCCAATGTCGAACTCGTCGGTCATGCCGATGCCGCCGTGCATCTGGATGCCTTCCCGGGAGACGGTGTGAAACGTCTCGCCCACCTTGGCCTTGGTAAGGCTCGCGAGCTTGGCGATATCCGCCGCATCGCGCTCCTCGTCGAGGGCGGTGAGGGCCTCGAGCACACACGACTTCGACAGTTCGATCTCGCAGAACATGTTCGCCGCCCGATGCTTCAATGCCTGGAAGGAACCGATGGGGACGCCGAACTGCTCGCGGTCCTTGAGATACTGGACGGTGCGGTCGAAACACTCCTGGGTGGCGCCGAGCATCTCCGCCGAGATGCCGATACGGGCGATGTCCAGTGCGGGGTCCAGAACGTCGGCACCCTCGCCCTCTTCCCCGACCAACGCGTCCGCACCCACGGCGACGTTCGCGAGCTCGATGTTGGCGGCGTTCCGGCTGTCCACCATTCTCGTGCGGGTGACCGATACGCCGTCCGCGCCACGGTCGACCAGGAACAGCGAGATGCCATCCCGGTCGCCCGCCGAACCCGACGTACGAGCGGCGACGATCAGCTTGTCGGCCACGTGGCCGTCTAGGACGAACTTCTTCGAGCCCGCAATCGTGTAGCCGTCGTCGGTCTTAGTCGCCGTGGCCGCGATGCCGTAGGGGTTGTGCTTGTGCGACTCCTCCAACGCCAAGGCAAGCAGCAGTTCGCCCGTCGTGACCTTGGGCAACAGTTCAGACTTCTGTGCGTCGGTGCCGCCGATATTGAGCACCGTGCCGCCAAGCCAGACCGTGGCGTAGAGGGGACTCGCGGTCAACGTTCGCCCCGTCTCCTCGGTGACGACGCCGAGGCCCTTGTAGCCGAACGCCAGGCCGCCGTGTTCCTCCGGAAACGGAATGCCGGCCCAGCCGAGTTCCACCATCTGCGACCACGTGTCCCGGTCGAAGCCATCGGCATTGTCGCCATCGCGCAGCTTGCGCAACTGATCGATGGGTGCGCTGTTGGCACAGAAGTCCTTCGCGCTGTCCTTCAGCATGTTCTGCTCTTCGTTGAGAATCATGGGCATTGGCGGTTTCCCCTCAAGACGAACCGGCGATGATATGTCAGTCGCGCGGGCGGTAGAAAGCCCTTGGCAACCGCCCTCGGCGACCGCGGGGTTCCACGAACGCGATGCCCGCCGTAGGACGGGCCCAAGCGTCTGCGCCTTGCAACGGCACGAAGTGTCCCTGCAAGGCGTGAGGCCCGGGGCAGTGGGGGTTGGGGCCAGACGGCGAGTGCGCCCCCTTTTCGGGCGCGGACGAGCGGTCTGGCGGCGTTGTCCCGTCCCGTTGAACGCTTGGCACATCGAGACGGGCAACCGCGCGCCCTTCGGGCCGGTTAGGGTCGCCCCAGGGTCTCCCCTACGGATGCAAAAGGAACTTCAACGGAATATGCAGACGCTCGCGCCAGGCTTTGGGTGAGTGATCGGCACCCTCGAAACGAAGCGTGACCCAGTCCTCGCCGGCTGTGTAGCCGCGTTGGCGCATCACCTCGTCCATTTGCTCTTGAAACGGTCCGTAGTTGGCATCGTAGGTCTCGGTCCCGTGATCGAAATAGATCCGGTGCGCGCCGGCTGACGGCAGGTGGCCGTCGAGCCATCGAACAACGGCGCCATCTCCGGCGGGCCAGTGAGTCGACAGGCAGGCTGCCCCGCCGAACACGCCCGGGTACTCCGCGAGGGCATAGGCAGAGATCAATCCACCCATGCTGGAACCAATCACAAAGGTGTTCCCGGCGTCCGATTGCGTGCGGTAGGTCGCGTCGATGAATGGCTTGAGCTCATGGACGATGAACTCCAGGTAGTTGTCCGCTGACAAAACCCCTCCGCCTTCCTCGACGGCGAATCCCTCCTCCTGCTCTCGCATCCATTGCCAGACCTCGTCGGTTACGGCCTTCTGCGGCATGTACTCGGCGCCTCGCGCACCCTTGGCCCAACTGGCCATCCAGACCGAAACAACGATGGCCGGGCGGATCTCGCCATCGTCGACGAGCCGCGTTATCGCCTTGTCCACATCCCAGAACAGATCCCATCCGGCATAGGGCGACGTGTGATGGTCGAACATCATTTGGCCATCGTGCATGTAAATGACGGGATATCGGTCGCTCAACGCAGGGTCGTAGCCTTCAGGCAACCAGACATCCACCGGGCGAACTCGTATGAATTCGGATGGAAACTCCTCGTAGTGGACGATGGTGCCTTCGATCGTCGATTGCTCGGTTCTCCTGTTGACCGTTCTCGCCATCAGTTCCTTCTTGGCCTCATCCATTTCCTTCTCATCCCGAGTCTCGGTTGCTTTGACATTTGCGGAAGAGATTTCGTACTGAGAGCCGCAACCAACGACTCCCAGTGACAATACCAAGCCCACACCACATAGCAGGAATCTCATCGTCCGCTCCATTGTCAGACTGGATCGCCCAGGGCGACTAGGTCGTCCCGAATGCGCCGGATTTCGTTTGCTTCCAATTCGACGCCGCCCGCGCCCGCATTCTGGATGCTCTGCTCTACGGTGCGAACACCGCAGAGTACGTGCGTGGCACCGTATTGGGCGGCTGTCCAAGCGATCGTCAGTTGGGCGACCGTACAGTCGTGCTTCTCGGTCAGATCGGTCCACCCGGCAAACATGTCGAGCAGTCGCTGCCGGTTCTCGAGCTTGAACCAAGGCAGCCAAGCGCCCGCAGTATTGCGGAAGTCGTCCTCCCGGAACACGCGGTCCAATCCCACCTTGCCGGTGAGTAGCCCTTGCTCGAGCGACCAATAGGTCAGCGTGGCAATGTTGTGCTTTGCGCAGTACGGCAGGATGTCTGCCTCGCGGTCGCGAAGGATCATGCTGTAGCGAAACTGATCGCTCGCGAGGTCGCCGGCCTGGCGGTATGTATCGAGTTGATCGAGCGACACGTTGGACACGCCGATCGCGCGGATTTTCCCTTGCGCCTTCAGATCCATGAGGCAGCCCATGGTCTCGGGAATGGGCGTATCCTCCGGTGGCTTGGCCGGCTTGTGGCACTGCAGAAGATCGATGGTGTCGACGCCGAGCCTTCTCAGACTGTTCTCGACCTCGATGACGATGGTGTCCGGACGCAGGCTGACGTAGTTTTTCTTGCCGTCCTTCACACCATTGTAGGAACCTCGCTCGTCTTCCCACCAAACACCGCATTTGGTGGCGATGACCACCTGATCACGCCGGTCCTTGATGGCTCTGCCGACGACTTCCTCGCTGTGCCCCCAACCGTAGGACGGCGCGGTGTCGATGAGCGTGACGCCATGGTCGATGGCTGCGCGGATCGCCTTGACGGATTCGTTGTCGTCCGTGCGGCCCGCCCTGATTGCGGCCGTACCCAGTCCGACGATGGAGGCGTCGATTCCCGATGTCCCCAAAGGCCTATACCGCATCAAGTTCCTCGTCGGCTCGCGTTTCAGTCGCAAGCATACAATTGTGCGGATGGCAGCGACGGAGACTCCGGTGAACGAACTTTGGCATGTGCGAGCGCAGCCGCACGCGCGCGCCCTCGTTCTTGCGCTGGCCACCATGGCGCACGGCGCGTTCGCTCAAGAATCATATTCCCCTCACGCCGACCGACCCCATACGACCAATGTCTATTGGGGAGATACGCACGTGCACACCGCCCTGTCGTCGGACGCCTTCATCTTCGGCACGAGGCTCATGCCGGACGACGCCTATCGTTTCGCCAAGGGTGAGAAGATCCGCGCGACGAGCGGTGAGGACGTTCGCCTGCGCCGCCCTTTGGATTTCCTCATGGTGTCGGATCATGCCGAGAATATGGGCGTCATCGCGCGAATCGCTGCCGGAGACGAGGCCCTGTTGGCGACAGAGGCCGGTCGGCGTACGGCCAAAGCACTCAACTACCCCGTCTCACTGGTGGAAGCCCTCAACGCGGACACCGACGAGCTGTTGAACGCTTTCAACGCTGCCACGTTGACGGCTATCAAGGCCGACCAGGGATCAGTGAAGGGTCTTGGCCACGCTGACTATGAGATCGAAAAGCGCTTCTACCGTTCGGTCTGGGAAGAGGTCATCGCGAGCGCCGAACGGCACAACGATCCCGGCAGGTTTACGACCTTCTCCGGCTACGAGTGGACCGTCGCTGCCGGTGGCCACCGAAACGTCATCTTTGCCGACGGGCCCGAGCGGACCCGCCAGGTCGTGCCGTTCTCCGCCCTCGACAGCAGCGATCCGGAGGATCTGTGGGCATACCTCAATGACTACGAGGAACGCTCGGGCGGGCAAGCGATTGCGATTCCCCACAACGGCAATCTAAGCGGCAACCGCATGTTCGCGCTCACCACCCGCCGAGGCGAGCCGCTGACGGAAACGTACGCGAGAAGGCGCTCGCGCTTCGAGCCGCTCTACGAGGTGACGCAGATCAAGGGGCACGGCGAAACCCACCCGCTGCTCTCGCCGACCGATGAGTTCGCCGGTGACGAGATATTCAGGTGGGGTAGGGGAAAGCCCCGAGATTCCTCGTCCGAGCCGTCAAAGACCCCGACGGCGCTAATCTCGACCGCGTACAGGTGATCAAGGGTTGGCGCGACGCGAACGGCGAGTTGCATGAGCGGATCTATAACGTTGCCTTGTCCGACGGCCGCATCGAGGACAGCAAGGGCGAGGTCGAAGCGGTGGGCAGCACCGTCGACGTTCGTGACGCTTCCTACACCAACAGCATTGGCGATCCGGAACTGGCCGTGGTGTGGACCGACCCCGACTTCAACCGCGCCGAACTCGCCTTCTACTACCTACGCGTGCTGGAGATCCCCACCCCGCGCTGGACGGCCTACGACGCGAAGTTCTACGGCTTGAGAGATCTGGCGGATGACATACCCATGGTCACCCAAGAGAGGGCCTACACGTCACCCATCTGGTATACGCCAACCCGATAAGCCCAGACCTGATGTTCGACTTCCGGTTCGCCCTTGGGCATCGGGCGGTACCGTTCCGAACGCTCCACCAAGCTCCACTTGCCGGCGGCTTCCAGGCCATCGAGATACCGACCGAACCCCGCCTCATAGAGTTCGGTCTTCAGCGAAAAGAAAATGTACCCGCCATCCCGCGTGATGCGGATCAGCTCGTTGAAAGCGTGTGCCGGCGCATGGCCCGTGGTGAACACGCCCACGCTGATCACCGCGTCGAAGGTTTCGTCGGGGAAGCCCAGGGGCTCGCCAAGGGTCATCTGCCGCAACTCCCGATAGATGCCCTTGTCTCGCGCCGCATCGAGCATTCCCACGGATAGATCGATTCCGTGGAGATCGTCGTAGCCGACGTCGATCAGGCACTCGCCGACGAGACCCGTGCCCACGCCCGCATCGAGGATCTTGGCGCTTCGGGCCACGTATTTGGAGAACAGTGCGACGGTTGTCCGAGGCGCTATCCAGTCGAATTCCTCGCGCAGATCCCGATCGTACTCGCCCGCCCACTCGTCGTAGCGTTCCTCGAGTTCGCGGTTA
>CAZJRX010000079.1:0-11243 GCA_964548145.1 uncultured Pseudomonadales bacterium
AGCGCATCTACGCCTTGACCTGCACGTACCCGAACATCCAGACATTCGGCGAACTGGGGGAACTCGTGACACGGGAGCGCCAGCCCTACTATCTGGACGGTCCGAACTCGGTGGACTGGATATTCCGGAACTCGATCACGGCGGAGAGGGAGATGGCGATCTACGTGGACTACGTGAGGAACCTCACAGTGCAATCCGGCGGCTACGGGTGGAGCGCACCGGGCGACGGCTGGGAGCCCTACGGACCGTACAGGCCACCGGAGTCGGTTGAGCTTTGTCGGGCGCTGGGGGAGGCGGGAGCGAAGTCGAGCGGCGGTCTGGCGATCGTCGCGGAAACGTGGAGGGGCTTCGAGCCGCAGGAAGATACGAGCCGGTCGGAGTTGAGAGAGTTGATCGTGACGATGCTGACACGGTTGGATGTCTGCGGCCATTGCGACCTCGACCAGGCCGGAGTCGACCGGATCGTGGACAGCTGGTCGTTTCCCCTATGGCCGTTCGAATTGTTTGATCGCGCGGGCGGCAAGACCATCGAGGAACTGCGGGAAGAACGGAAGCTGACGATCGAGTGGATCGAGAGGACGGAGGCGGTGCGGGATCCGCCGGCCGCGATCACCCGGGCGAAGGTGGAGGCAATGAGTGAAGCCTATGCGGCGTGGGACGACGAGTGCGACCGGGAGGATAGGCGGCTGGGTCAAGGCAAATACAGTTCGTCCCTGTTTCGCCCATCAAGCGAGCTCGCCGCCCACAGGGAGCTGCCGACTTACAAACGGCTCGAGTCGATGTTCATGGAACTGACCGACGGCGAGCGGACGGCGTTGCTTGCACTCGGCTGGTTCACCGTGGACCGCATGGCCGACTGGCCTAGGGTCTACGAACGGGCGCGGGCGACCGTTCGCAATCCTGACTACGAGATCGGCTACGGCCATCGGTGGCTGCAGGGTCTCGAGAGGTGGGAGGCGAAGCCGAAATCGTTCGAGGCAGGGCGGTGGTACCGACCGGATCGGTAAGAGAGTGAGCTGGGGGCGCGCGAGCTTCAGTGATTTGGGCGCCGGGCGTTGGCGTTGATCGGTCCGAACAGACCGCAGGCGCGAACCTATTTGGCGTGCTCGGCGGGTGTCCGTGGTGCGGACGGCCACCTAATAGCGACTGGCGAGTTCACTGAGGTACAAGGTTTCGATGTCCTCGTGTTCTGCGATTGCCTTCCGCACGTTCGGCTTGGTGAGATCCAAAACGCGGAGAGTGCCGTTGGGCATGCGCGAGACGGACTCGATGCGGTGATAGGACTGGGCGTGGACCTCGGCGAACCTTGCCAAACCGCGGAGTTTGGGAAGGGCATCGGCAAGGTGGTGGCTATGCGGATCGACGATGGACACCTTGATGTCGCTGTCGTCGCCGTGGAAAAAGAGGAAATCGGGACACATCCGACGCCAGTTGTCGTGGGCGTCCTGATACGCGATTGCGAGAGCATCGCCCGACGGGCGCGCGGGATTCCGATACCAAGCCTGGAATCCAGCATGCCCCAGTTCCTTGTCGAGGACGTAGATTTCCCAGCTGTTCAGTGAGCGGATCGGGAAGTTGCCGGCGGAATCCGACATGAGGTGGCCGGGGCGCGTTTCCAGCTTCTCCCCGTGTTCGTTTTCGGTTTCCTCGGCTCGAACCCGTGGCCGCTTGAGTTCGGTTGCTTGGACCTGACGCGACATGCCTTTGATCTCGTCATAGGCGGCTTGGCGTTCGTCGGAGAGGTTCTTGACGGGTACCCGGTACTCGTCGAACCATTCGGCACATAGTCGGTCGGCCTCATCGTCCAACTCGTCCGCGATTCCTTCGACCTGGGCCAACGCGGCAACCTTCACGCGAGCGTCGAAAAGCCCATCGTCGTCTGCGTCGGCTCGAGCAAGGTGGTCGGCGTACGCGCGCGCGAGATCCGCGCTCAGCGTCCGTCCGGCGGACTGGAAGTCGGCCTCAACGGATCGCTCGTCCGCAGCTTCGACGAAGACATCCTGACTGCGAACTTGGCCCCCGATGACCCGCGCAACGAGTGTCGCACCTTCGACTTCCAGGATGCCCTTGCTGGCCCTTGCGATCTCGTCCTTGTGTTGGGCCAGGAGGCCGTCCAGTTTGCCGCAGAGACGGCGATAGGCGTCTTTGCGGGCACTTGTCCTCAACTCGTCGAATGAGAGCGCATGTGCGAGCGCGGACAATCTCCTGACGGGGCGAACCGCCTTGCGCGGCACCGTCTCGGATGGGAGTTCGTCGTACGTTCGCCACACCGCCTCCGGAACGGCCGGATTGACATCCATGTCTACTACCGGCGAGACGAACACGCGCCGACCGTCGCCGCCGCCGGTGCCGTCTTGGTCATGCTCGCGCTCGCCGAGCATGTTGGACGCGACCTTGGTGGCGGTTTCTCGGTTGAAGTGCGGCAGCACGCACGCAACAGAGTTTAGTAGATCGTTGCCGGGGATCCGTCGCGCCAGCGGCATGCGGACCATGCGACCAAGGAGCTGCGTGATGTGCGTTTCATCCTTGGCGGGGCGGAACGATACCAACACTTCGGCACGAGGACAGTCCCATCCGGTCGAGATCGCGTCCTTGGCGAAAAGCACGCGAATGTGGGTTCGATCCTGGACAGTTTCGGGGGCGATGTGCGGCACGGTGACCGCCGCGAGTTTGATTGGGGCATGATCGCCGAACACGTGAGCCATCGCGTCGTCTTCGAGTTCCGGCCACGCCTCCCTAATGGTGTTCAAAGCGCGCACGAGAAGCGCGTCTGTTGGCTTGTTGGGCACTTGCACGACCAGAAGAGGGACTACCGGCTCCGCGTGCTCCCGCTGTGCGTAGTCTCGCCACAGCAGAGTGGCTTGTTTCGCCATCCGCGTGCCACGTGCCAACAAGACCGTGTCGAACTGGCCAGACTCGGTGGGAAAATCGAGGCGGATGTCGTCCTTGAGCAACCCGGATTCCTGCACCCGGGTCGGGGAAACGACTACAGGTGGGTATGTGGTCCGGCCCTGGGCCTTCGCCATCGCGTCGTTGAAGCGTTCTATTGTTGCGGAGATGCCCCAGACGATCGGTACCGGCGGAGCGCCATGGGCGCCGTTGACGAGGCGCTGCACGATGGTGGCTTTCTCGTTTCGCTCGCGCGTGGTCGGGAGCCTCATGCCGCGGTGCGCTTCGTCGAGGATTACGTACAGAGTGAGGCGCTCGTCGGCAATGGTGTTCGCCAGCGTTTGCCACATGGTGAACGCCCGTGCGTCCGGCATTGGCAATTGGGTCTGCGGATTGTCCTCGGAATCGTCCGGTGCCCCTCGGACAAGCAAGGAGTTCCTGCCGAGTTTTTGGGCGTTCAGGAAGTAGACATTGCCCGGTTCCAGCTTTGGTCGGCTGAACGCGTTGTCGATGACGACGAGGCGCGTGCCGGGGATCCGGTCGGCGCCTTCCCGGATGCGGGAGCGTGTCTGCTCGTTGAGTGAGGGGTCGTCGGTGAACCACAGTACGACGGCGCCGGGGTCTCGGTCGAACTGCAGCGGCGCGTTGCCGGAAAACAACGCCTCGATCACTGCCGCCGCCATTACCGTCTTGCCCGACCCGGTAGTCGCAGTAAGGGACAGGGCAACCGGGGATTTCCATCGGGTCCAATCGTCGCGCGCCCTTGCGAGCAGTTGCAAAACGTCGGCGACGGCGTCTTCCTGATAGTCCTTTAGCGCGTACCGCACGGGTTATCCTCGGCCGGCGTTGATGGCGAAGTTGGCCAAATACGACTCGTAGAGACGGACAGACTCCACTCGCCCCGGCAGGTCCCGTGCGAGCAGTTGGAACGCGCCCTCGTCGTCCGTAACGATGAACGCCATGCAGATGGTGTCGGATTCGGCAACAGCAGCGAGGAAACCCCTCGAGGCGTCGAGATCGAACAGAATGGCGTAGGAGTCCGCCACCGCGAAGTCGTCCGCTTCTCGCTCGATCCTGCGTCCGCGGGATCCCGCTTTCAGCCATAGTAGCGGCGCGATTGCACGGAAGGCCCGATGATGCGCGACTGGTAGCGCCGCCTCGTAGCTCATGGCAAAGAACTCGATGTTCTCGTCGAAGCCGTCGGCCATGGCGAACTCGTCGATGAACTTGTAGTCCCCCTCGACCGGGCTGCCCTCCCAGGTGTTGCCCGTGACGGCAGCTGCGATGCGAGGTTTCGTGATGTACTCGCAGATCCCAAGAGCCTCCCACTCGGCATCCCCCGGGCGCAGACCACGCGCACGGAGTTCGGTCTGTTCGGCAGGCGAGACCTCGTTGTTCGTGACCGAGATGCACGTTCGCCGTCCGGCATCCTGGCGGTTCAGCCGCATCACGGCGTGCGCGGTGGTGCCGGAACCAGCGAAGAAGTCAAGAACAACGGCGTTCGGCTTGTCGCCCACGTAGAATCGAAGCGCGTCTTCGACGGCGTAGAGGGACTTTGGAAACGGGAACTTGCGCTTCGGCAGGAACTTGCGGAGCAAAGTAGATCCGTGCTCGGTGGCGCTGTAGCTCCCGTTGATCCAGATGGTTTTGCCCACTCGTGTTCGGGGTTTTTCGGTCGCCTCGACGACTAGTGCCCCGCCGTGGTCGCGGCCGGTGACCTTCAGTTCTCCGTCGGAGATGGCCTTCATGTGGCCCCCGGTTAGGAAAGAGATTCCCCATCCTCCGCCGTTTCGAGGCGCCTTCCGTCGCCCGAGGCGGATTCGTCCTTCGTTGAGGTAGCTGCGGAACGTTGGCGCAGAGAGTTGCCAACATGCCTCTGAACCGTCTTGCTTGATTGGCCACTGCGCAACGTGCCCGGCCGGCGGCGGCGCGGCGTCTTGACGGGTTGCCCCTTCCGGGAGGTGGTCTCCGCAACCCGTGATACGGCGATTCCCTTCGTCGATCCAGACAGGAAAGAACTTGGCTTTGGTGTCCTCTCGTCTCGAGTTGCCGCCGCTTCTTTGCAGGGATTCCCAGACATTGGCGGACTTGGACCGTTTGCTGCCCACCAGATGCAAAGGGGTTGTGTCCGCAATGGTTCGGGCGGGGCGGGCCGCGCCGATGTGGACGAAGAAAAGATGCTCGTCGACACGTGAAAACTGGTCGATGATCGAGGCGCCAGCGGGGTTGATGAGCGCGGTGACCATCTGGATCTTGGATGAAGGAAACAGGTCCTCGAGGAGCAGGGACAGGCGGTGAACCTCGTTCTCGTCGATCGCGCAAATGAGGACTGAGCGATCCGGGTTGAGCAGGCGCTTCGCGAGCTTGAGTCGACGTTCCATCATCGCCAACCATTTCGAGTGGTGGTAGAGGTCGTCGTCGTCGACGTAGTGGTTGTTGTACCGCCAGTCACGTGCGCCGCTGTTGTAAGGCGGATCAATGTAGATCGCGTCGACCTTGCCTTCGTGGGTGTAAAGGAGGAGTTGCAGGGCGTGGAAGTTCTCGGCGTTGATGACAGTTTGGTAAGGCTTGTCGCCGCCGCGCTCGATTCTGCATGTCGACGCGAGGCCTGGATACACGGGATCGCGGAACTCCGCGATCACAACGAGATCCTCGACCGCTCGCTGGGTCGTCTCGGCGGCGGATTGTTGATCGTTGCGCCGGACGAGATGGGCGATCCGTCCGCTGTCCATCGGGACAACTTGGTCAACCCGCCAGATTCGATCATCAACAGTGTGAAGCTGCTGACGGCGCTCAGGCAAGAAGCGGACCTTGTCGCCTCGCCGGACGGGCCGGTTGGGAAGTTCGATGGTCTCTGGGATGTGACGCTCGAAGTTGAGGCCGAAGGCGCGGCGTTCCGACAGTGCTTCGACCTCGCGCTTGAGGTCGGCACAGAGTTCGGGGTCGAGAGCGTCGACCTGGCGGAGTAGACCGGTCAATCTGGACATTAGCGTACCGGTCCAGCTCGGCCGATCAGCTTGCTGACCCGGCCGGCGTTGTGATCCCGAAGCACGAACGAGGGCATGTGGACGTCGAGGGATGTGCCGCGGAATGCGAGTGACGCGGCCTGATGTTCGTCAGTAGTCAAAGTCCCAACTCCGCGTGAGAGCCAAGGCGGACCAGACGTAGAAGATCGCGGTCGACTTTCTCATAGATCAGGATGAGATCGGGGCGAACGTGGCAGTCGCGGAAGTCCACCCACGGGCCACTCAGCGCGTGGTCGTGATGATGGGGGGCAAGCGGGATGTCGTTGGCCAGGGCGTTCACGATGGGGGCTAGTCGCTCGTCGAGGCGATTGCCGTGGCGTCCGCGGGACTCCCGCCTGTAGTCGCGCTTGAAGGCACGCGTGCGCTCAATGCTCCGCATGGAGATCGTCGAAGAGGCTCTCCACGTCGTCGAACCGTGGCAAGTTGCCTGCGCGGGACTCCTTCATGGCGGCGATGGTTTCGGCGTTCGGGACGAGTGGCGCGAATGGCAGCGCCTGTTCCTTGGCCACGCGCGTAAGCAGGAGCCGCACCGCGTCGGAGACGGTCAGCCCCATGGCGGCCAGAACGGTCGCGGCCTCTTCCTTGATCTCCTTGTCGATCCGCGCCTGAACGAGGTGGTTTGCCATAGTGGTTATCGGGTCAAGTCGAGTCGTGCACGATATTGTAATGCAACGTTAGTCAGTCGGCACGGCGACGATGGCATACGACTGGCTCAGGCACCGATGGTCGGAGACGGGGACCTGCTTGAGTAGGTCACGCAACGTAATTGGCCCAGCGGTCCATCAATTCGCGCCGCCTGTCGAGTAGGTCGCTGCGAAAGTATGCTGCCTCGACGGCGTCCGGAACCCGGTGCGCCAGGGCCGCCTCCATCACCTCGCGCGCAAACGGCGTGCACTCGGCCGCCCAGTCGCGGAACGACGACCGGAACCCGTGGGGTACGGCGGCTACGCCGTTCGCGCGCAGCAGCTTGCTGAGCGTGCTGTCGCTCATCGGCCGGCCCGTGACGCTCGGGAACACGAGCCCGCTGGGATCGGCGATGGCGCGCGCCTCGTCGAGGACGGCCAGCGCCGCGCGGCTCAGCGGCACGCGGTGCTCGACGGCGGCCTTCATGCGCGTTCCCGGGATCGTCCACAGCGCGGCGTCGAGGTCCATCTCGTTCCAGGTCGCGCCCCGGACCTCGCCGTTGCGCGCGGCCGTGAGGACCAGGAACCGGAAGGCGAGCTTCGTGCCCGCCCAGGCGTCCGTCGCGGCGATGGCCGCCAGAGCGTCCGCCACCCCGTCGTGGGGTAGCGCGCGGTGGTTGCCTCGCCGCTGCGCGTCGCCGCGCCGTTTCGGCAGCGCGGCGTCCGCGGCATCGACCGGGTTGTCCTGGCGGTGCCCTTCCGCGATCGCCAGCTTGAACACCGCCGACAGCCGGTGCTTGACCTTGCGCGCGGTCTCCCGCTTCGTGTTCCACAGGGGGGTCAGGGCGTTGATGCACTGGCGGCTGGTCACGGCGTCCACGCGGTGACGCAGGATCGGAGGCGCGTGGTTCGCGAGCGAGTTGCGCCAGTCCTTCGCCGTGCGTTCGGCGTTCCGCCACGTCGCGGAGTCCCGCGCGATCAGCGCGTCGAGCATGCGCGCCACGGTCGGCGCGCCGCGCTCCGTCTTCCGCGGATCGCCGCCCTCGGCGACCAGGCGGGCGTTTGCGGCCGCCGCGGCGCGGGCCTCCTCGAGGGTCACGATCGGGTAGCCGCCGAGCCCCAGGTTCGTATAGCGACCGTCGATCCGGATGTGCTGGTACCAGTGGCGGAAGCCATTCGGCTGCACGCGCAGCGAAAGGCCGTGCGCGCCGCGACCGTCGGTGTAGTTGCGCATCACGACGTCGGGCCGGACGCGCCGCACGAAGCGGTCCGTCAGCAGTCCCTTGGGCTTCACGTGCTCTCCCCCGCCGAGGGCGTGCCGGGAGGCGACAGATAGTCGGACCACGCCTGCATGAGTTCGAGGCGGCGGTCGAACAGGTCGCTGCGGAAGTAGGCGGCCTCGACGCTGTCGGAGACCCGGTGCGCGAGCGCGGCCTCGACGACTGCGCGCGGGCAGTCCGTGCGCTCCGCCGCCCAATCCCGGAACGACGACCGAAACCCGTGCGGCACGCCGGCGACGCCCTCGTCGCGCAGCAGCTTGCTGAGCGAGTTGTCGTGCATGCGCTTGCCGCGGACGGTCGGGAACAGCAGCGTCCCGCCCCCGACCGACCCGGCCGCGTCCCGCAGCACGCCGAGGGCGCCCGTGGCGAGCGGCACGCGATGCTCGACGCCCGCCTTCATGCGTTCGCCTGGAACGGTCCAGACAGCGCGGCCGAGGTCGATCTCGTCCCACGTCGCGCCGCGCACCTCGCCGCTGCGGGCGGCGGTCAGCACGAGGAAGCGGAGCGCGAGCTTCGCGCCGGTCCAGGCGCTGGACGCGTCGACGGCGGCGAGCGCCGCCGCGACCTCGCCGTGCGGCACGGCCGCGTGATGTCGCTTGCGCTGCGCGTCCCCGCGCCGGTTCGGCAGCGCGGCATGCGCGGCGTCAACCGGGTTGTCGGCGCGGTGGCCCTCGGCCACCACCAGCTTGAACACCGCCGTGAGGCGTTGCCGGAGCTTGGACGCCGTGTCCCGCTTGCCGTTCCAAAGCGCGGCCAGCACGGCCGTGCACTCGGCGCTGGTGACCTCGTCGACAGGACGCGCGGCAAGATCGGACGCATGGAGCCGGATCGCGTCCCGCCACTCCTTGGCCGTGCGTTCGGGGTTGCGCCAGGTGGGCGCGTCGCGGGCGATCACCTTCTCGACGACATCGACGACCGTCGGAACTCCCCGCCCCTTTCGCCGCGGATCGCCTCCCCGGCGCACGAGGCGGACGTTGGCCAGCGCTCTCGCGCGCGCCTCCGCGAGCGGGACCGCCGGGTACTTGCCGAGGCCGATGTTGGTCTGGCGCCCGTTGATGAGGATGTGCTGCTGCCAGGACTTGACGCCCGTGGGATGGACGTGGAGGGTGAGACCGAAGCCGCCGCGGCCGTCGCCGTACGACTTGACGCGGGCCTGCGGAAGGATCCGGGAGACGAACGCGGCGGAGAGCTTTTTCGGGGGAAGGGACACGTTTTCTCGAAGGTGCCGGACAGATTGGCCATGCTACCACATGGTAAGTTCAGCCGCGAACTGTCGTGCATCGGCCGTGAGACGGCTTGCGCAGGGTTTAACATTATAAACAGGAAGTTATTGGGACAATTTACCGCAATTTACTTCGGTGTGCAGCGGCCATTCACTTTCTGCCTCTCCGCCATAGCCGAACAACCGCAGGCCCCAAACGCCGTAAAGGATCTCTCATTTGCCGTAAGATACGGCCCGTCCATCATCGAGGCCGCCTCGCGGACACATGACCTCCGATCTCCTGAAGTCCATCTCCCGTGGCGAAGACCGCGACTACGCCCCGTTTTCTCGGGACGACAGACCGAAATCGATTACGTCGGCGAGTCCCTAGACCGACACGACCAGACGGGGATCGAAGTCGGAGTTTTCCTCGCGGTCGTAGCCGCCCGGATTGCATACGATCCGGGTCCGTCCAACCGTCGCATCGATGCTCGAATGGGTATGTCCGTGCACCCACAGGTCCGGTTCGTGCCGCAGCATGAGTTCGTCTAGGTCCGACACGAAGGCCGGGTTCAGCCTGTCGTTTTCGTACCGGGGCGCGACGCAGGCCGGACTCGGCAGGTGATGGGTCACGACAACCGAGTGTTCTCCCCGGTCGCCCGCCTCCTTCAACTGGTCTTCCAGGAAGCCCAGATCTTCGCGATGTTCCCGGATGGAATCCGGGGGTCTGAACAATCCGCCCTTGGTCCAGATGAGGCGGAAGTCGTTGATGCGCCGCTCGGCGTATTCTTGGGATGTCCCAGGGGTTCCGAAGAACCCGAAGTCGGTCCACAAGATGGCCCCGACGAAGCGCACGCCGTCGATGTCGATCGAGCGCCGGTCCAAGCACTCGATGGATCGGCGGACGCAGAGATCGGCCAACTGGGACCGGACGTAGCCGATGTCGCCGTTGTAGAACTCGTGATTGCCGGGGACGTAGATGATCCGGCGGGCGTCGGCCCATGTGTACGCCAACTCGTCTCCGAACCGGGGCCACCGGGAGAACTCGCACAGGTCGCCGGCGAACACCGCGACGTCCACGCCGGGCATCAGGTCCGGAACCGGATGGGACCCGGGGAACTCGCGGTGGAGGTCGGATGCGATCTGGATCTTCATTATTCGGAGCGGGCTGGGTCGGCAGCTAAAACCACGAATTCCGTCACCACGTCCCCTCGCGCGCCAAACGGTCGTCGACGTGGCACGGTTCAGGCGAGCGTGCCGCCCTTGGGCTGGCAAGATCGCGTGTCGCCACGACCGGAATCGCGCCGGATCTTGTCGGTGAGGCTGCCGCTGGCCAACGCGGCGTTCTCTATCCGTTGGAACCGTCCTTCCAACTCGAACTCCTCGAACAACGAGCCATGTAGTCCCAGTCGAAATCGGGTTTCGCCGCGATGATCGATTCCACGTCCGCGTTGTCTTGGAAGCGATCCGCGATGAGCTTGAGAATCACCACGTCCTCGACGGCCAGCGTCCTGAAGGCAAGATGTTCGTCGAGGCTGACTTGGTGCGCTCTGGCGATGGCCCCGGCTTCGTAGTCGGTTTCCGTCACCAACACATCCACTCTCCCGCCGACAGGGTGTTGTGCCCGCAGGAGGAAATCCGCGACGACCTCGGTGGACCACCCGCGTTGGCGAAGCGCGTCCTGCACATCCTCGATGTCGTTGTCCGCGAGCGTCAGGATCACGTCGAGGTCGGTCGTCGTCGGGATTTGGTATTTGTTGGCGGCGACCGCGCCGGTGACCGCCCAATCGATACCCTGCGGGTCTAGTGCGTCGGACAAGTCCCGCAAGGCAGAGGTGTAGCGCTCATCGGCATTTGCCACGCCGACTACTCCGCTCCATTAGAACCTTGCGGTTTCCCAGGTACGCCAAATGGGAAGGCAGGTCGCCTCCGAGCGGATCTTCCGTGCCCATGCCGCACCGCGAGTCGATGGCGCACATGCGGTCGATCAGTTCCCTGAAGTCCTTGGGACGAGGCTCGACAACACGTGTCTCGGCCATCGTCCGACCTAGACGTTTGAAGTGCGCCATGGCTTCGGTGTTGGCCATGGCTTCGAGTATAGACCAGCCGGGGGGATGGATTCGCCGGCATCGATGTCCGTGCTGGGACGCTGCTTCCGGCAGGCCGGGCGACAAGCCCGTGGAGTTCTTCGTGCACGACCAGGAGAATATCAAGTGGGGCACAA
>CAZJRX010000079.1:11257-13329 GCA_964548145.1 uncultured Pseudomonadales bacterium
TCTATGTCAACGGTGTGGCGACCGATACGCTCGCCGGAAGCTACGACACGATGTCGACCACGGTCACCATCAGGTGGCCGGCGCCGTCATTCGGCTGCCAGACACCGCGACGGTGGGGCAATGCGCCGACAAGTACGGCGCGGGGCGCAGGGCCGCGTTGTCGCGCATGCGGAGCAGTCGGTACTGTTCGTTGAGGGCATCGAAGTGTTCGACACGGTACCGTTCCGGGCGCCGCGCGAAGTCGTCGCAGAGCTTGAGCATGCGGCGCTGCAAGTACGGAACGAACCCCGCAACGTAGTCAGCCGGGTTGAGCATCTCGTCCCACAACGGGTTGACGTGATCGGCCCAGGAAAACGAGCGCAGCCGTATTGGCCGCCCCGACTGCCAGCGGAACATGGGTTCCTTGCCTGCCACCATGCCGCCATGGAATAGCCCGCGGAAGAACCGGTATCCCTCGTAGTTGGCGACGAGGTCGGCGTTCGAGTAGATGCCCGACATCATGCGCCCCCAGATCAGCGCTTCCCAAGCGGCCGTCAGGCGGGCGGCGCGTTCTTCCGTGCCGTGGCGTCGAAAGCGCGCGTAGAACTTGCGCCCTTGGGAAATGAAATGGCCAATCTTGTCCGTGCCGATGTAGACGCCGTTGACGTTGATCGTCCGAGCAAGCCCGATACGCGCCATTTGCGCGCGGAACAGCGGCACCTTCGCGAATACGGCGTCCCGACGGGTAGTCGGCAGCTTGTCGACCTCCGGCGCATCCATCGCCCACCGTTCCAGGGGGTCGACCCAGTGAATGCTGCCGAGCCTCGCGAACACCGCGTTTATGAACGCCCATTCGTTTTCGCCACGGTCCCATGACGCGGCGACGCGGTCGAGGGCATCGTTGACCTTCGAGTCCAGGATTTCGAGGCTGTCGGCCAACTCCATGTCGCGATGGGTATAGGGATCCGTTTCGGTCGCGACGGCCGTGGCCGCAGCTATCAGGGCTGCCGCCACTCCCGCTAGTCGGCGCCCTGCGCTCCGCGCGTTCGCACTCGGTTTCAGCGCGGCCAAACGGGCACGCACATCGTGCTTGTTCGGAACGGCCATTGCCTCCATGGGCCGGACATTACGCCGGTGGAGAAGGGCAGGCAATCGGCGCAGTAGGGGACGCCCTTGTGGCGTCCCGTCCCCGCGATAGGCGTTACATGGCCCGACGGGCGACCACATATATGGTCCGCCCCGCGTTTGCGACGGTGCGAGGCTGTGCCGAGTGGAGGTGTCGGTTGCACACATACATTCGGCCTTTTGTTGGGAGACGTCCTGCTCCCTGGCCCCGATGGATTCCGCACGCGCGCTCCTGAACAAGGGTACGGCCTCGAAGGCCTATGTGGTACGTCAGGGTCTTGGCCAATTTGATGGTGCTTTCGATTGGATTCGGAGCCTCCCCGCGGCCTGATGGCCTCCTAGGGACAGACACGACCAGACGGGGATCGAAGTCGGAGTTTTCCTCGCGGTCGTAGCCGCCCGGATTGCATACGATCCGGGTCCGTCCAACCGTCGCATCGATGCTCGAATGGGTATGTCCGTGCACCCACAGGCCCGGTTCGAGCCGCAGCAAGAGTTCGTCTAGGTCCGACACGAAGGCCGGGTTCAGCCTGTCGTTTTTTGTACCGGGGCGCGACGCAGGCCGGACTCGGCAGGTGATGGGTCACGACAACCGACCGTTCACCCCGGTCGTCCGCCTTCTTCAACTGGTCGGCCAAGAAGCCTAGATCTTCGCGATGTTCCCGGATGGAATCCGAGGGTCTGAACAATCCGCCCTTGGTCCAGATGAGGCGGAAGTCGTTCATGCGCCGCTCGGCGTATCCTTGAGATGTCCCAGGGGTTCCGAAGAACCCGAAGTCGGTCCAAAGATGGCCCCGACGAAGCGCACGCCGTCGATCTCGATCGAGCGCCGGTCCAAGCACTCGATGGATCGGCGGGCGCAGAGATCGGCCAACTGGGACCGGACGTAGCCGATGTCGCCGTTATAGAACTCCGTGATTGCCGGGGACGTAGATGATCCGGCGGGCGTCGGCCCATGTGTACGCCAA
>CAZJRX010000080.1:0-13311 GCA_964548145.1 uncultured Pseudomonadales bacterium
CCGTGTAGAGTTGAACGCCTGGTTGGTCCGTTGCGACGAGAAGGGCACGACCCGATGCGGCGTGGCGAACTTCTGCCGCGTGCCGCAGTCCGCTGCCCGCGACAACGAACGTGTGGTCGAAGCCGTCGCCTGCAAGCTGGATCTGGTGGTCGTCCGCAGCCATGGCGTCGCCGAGCCGGGTCGGGCGTCGTAGGTCGAACGGCGTCCCGTACACGGGTTGCACGATCCCGAGTTGAGTCAGATCGTCGCTGATCGGCAGGTATGCCGCCGCGTTGATCGACACGTCGTGGTCCTTGATCGTCGAACCGGGCACACCGCTTAGGTTGTAGTAGTGGTGCGACGTCAAACTGACGGGTGTCGGCTCATCGGTGGTTGCGGTGAACACGAGGCCGATGCGCGACGTCGCGAAACGATACCGGGCTTCTACCGTGAGCGTGCCGGGATAGCCGCCATCCTCCGGGGCGCTCGTTAGACCGAACACGATGTCGTCGCCTTCCACTCGTCCCTCCCAGCGGCGCGTGCCGAATCCGGTCCGGCCGCCGTGCAGGTGGTGCGGCGATATGTTGGCATCGAGGTGGTAGGCCACGCCGTCGAGGGTGAAGCTGGCATTAGTCATGCGGTTGGCATAGCGGCCGACCAAGCAGTTGAAGTGCGGATGGGGGCGGGTGTAGTCGTCGGCGGTCGGGCAGCCGAGTAGCACGTCGGCGAACGTGCCGTTCCGGTCCGGTATTTCGAGGCGGGTCACGGTCCCGCCAAGCTCGATCAATTCGGCTCGAAGCGAACCGGTGTCGACGCGGTAGCCCTTGAAGTCGGGGTGGGCCTCGAAGGTCTCGATCACCGGGATATCAGAACCCGGCGGCACCGCTGCGGATAGCCGCCAGGTATTCGGCGTCCAGGGGAACATAGTCCGAAGTCCGCGGCTTCATGACGTACACGGGGTCGGCGAACTGGTCGATGTTGTATGCCTCCCGCTTCAAGTCGCCCTTGACGAGCTTGAATGTGCCGGTCAGGTCGAAGTTCCTCTGGATGCGCACGAATACCGGTCGAGCATAGGCGGGAAGCTCGCGCTCGACGTGTCGAGAGAGTCCTTCGAGATCCAATTCGGCATCTGCCGCAAGGCAAATTGCCGCCATTCCGGCACGACCATCCGCCCCGGGTACCTCGACACCGTAGACATTGCAGATCTCGATGCTCCCGAATCCGTTCACGATCTCTCCCACCTCGTTGGTGGAGACATTCTCCGCGCGCCATCGGAACGTATCGCCGACGCGGTCGACGAACTGGTAGTGGGGATAGCCGAGCGTGTAGCCGACGTCGATCTCCCGAACCAGGTCGCCGGTGTTGAACCAGGCGTCGCCCGCTTCCAGGACGTTGCGCAGAACCTTCTTCTCGGTGGCTTCGCGGTCCGTGTAACCCTCGAACGCCGCGTTCGGATTGATATGGCCGAGCAGCAGACCCGGTTCCCCCGGCTTGACCTCCACGCAGTGTCCGTTGGCGTCGCGAATGATCTCGTCGGCGTCGACGTCGTAGCCCACGAGAGCGACCTTTGACGACGTCATGCCGATCGTGCAGTCCTTGTTGAGCAGGTTCGCGAAGGCGACATTGCCTTCGCTGGCACCGTAGAACTCGGTGATCCGCTTGAGTCCGAACCGGTTTTTGAACTCGAACCAGATATCGGGCCGCAGGCCGTTGCCCATGACCGTATCCAGGGGATTGTCGTGGTCGTCGGGCTTGGCGGGGCTCGACAACAGGTACCGGCAAAGCTCGCCGACGTAGACGAAACGGGTGCAGTTGTGCTCGCGCACTTCGCCGAGGAACGCGCTCGCCGAGAAACGTTTGCGGATGAACATCGAAGCGCCCGACATGAGGGCCGCACCGGCGCCGATCATGAGTCCGGACGCGTGGTAGAGCGGTAGGCAGATATAGATGCGGTCGTTTTCCGTGCAACGCAATCCGGCCTTGGCGGTCAGGGTCGCCAGCATCAGAAAGCGCCGGTTGGAGACGAGCGCGGCCTTCGGCAGGCCGGTGGTGCCGGAGGTGAAGATGTACATCGCGGTCTCCCCCAGCGTGACCTCGCCGGTGTGGCTGGGGTTGTCGGTGGGCAGGTTGGCGCTGGCCGCCCCCATGTCCACCGCCCAGTCGGGAGCGATTCCGCCGTCCTCGGGCACGACGAAATAGTCGGCGCCTTCGGTGAGGTCGAGGTCCCCCTTGACCTCGGCGATGGCGTCGGTCAACTCGCCGCCGAAGATGCACTTCGTCGATGCCGTGACGGTGATGCAGTGGACCAAGGGCCTCTCGCGCAGGTTGGTGTTGATGAGGCCCGCCGTGATGCCGAGTTTGTTGGCCGCGAGCAGCACGGCGAAGAACTCGATGCGGTTCTCCATCATGACGCTGATCGTGTCGCCGGACGCCAACCCGGCACCGGTGAGGAACTCGGCATAGCGGTTCGCCTCGGCATTGAGTTCGGCCCATGTTGCCTGGGCATCCTCGGTGACCACGGCGACACGGTCACCTATCCGTTCCGCGTTGCGTTCGAGTGCCAAGCCGATGCAGTCCCGGTCGGTATTCGGCCGCGGCACCAGACCTTTCTTCAACGCCAACAGCGCAGGCAACTCCGTCAGCGCCGAAAAAACTCCCTTGATGTCCATCGTCGTCTGCCTCCGGGGCTTGTTGTCTCACGGTGGTGCGTCACCAATAATCGCATAACACGAACGATTCGGAGCATCGATGAACGAGGTCTGGCAGATCGGCGGGGTCACGATCACGCGGGTGGTGGAGATGGAGGTGACCGGTGGCTCGCGTTTCATCTTGCCGGATGCCACCCGTGAGGCCGTGCGGGGCTACCGTTGGCTGTACCCACACTTCATGGACGCCGAAGGGAACCTCGTGATGAGTATTCACGCCCTGGTCGTGGACACCGGCGAGCGTCGGATCGTGGTCGACACCTGTATCGGCAACGACAAGCAGCGCGCCATTCCCAACTGGAGCAATCTGCAGACGGATTTCCTCGCGGACCTTGAGACGGCGGGGTACCCGGCATCCTCCATCGACACCGTTCTGTGCACCCATCTCCACGTCGACCACGTTGGCTGGAACACCATGCTGGTCGATGGCGAATGGGTGCCCACCTTCGGCAACGCGCGTTATCTCGTGGCCGATACGGAGTGGCGATACTGGCGCGATGTGGAGTCCAGCCGGGACGTGCTCGAGGATTCCGTGAGACCGGTACTGGACGCCGGTTTGGTGGATTTCGTGCCCATGGACCATCGCCTGTGCGACGAGGTCTGGCTGGAGCCGACACCCGGACACACGCCGGGCCATGTCAGCGTGCGGATCGGCTCCGCGGGGAACGAGGCGCTGATCACCGGCGACTGCATCCACCATCCCTGCCAGATGACGCGCACGGATTGGTGCAGTTCAGCTGACTACGACCAGGCGCAGGGACGCGAGACCCGCGAGTCGCTGTTGGAACGCTACGTCGACTCCGGCGTGCTGGTTATCGGCACGCACTTCGCGACGCCGACGGCCGGCCACGTCGAGCATCGGGACGAAGGTGGCTACTACTTGCGCGTAGCGGGGGAGTGACCGGCCCGGCCAGCGGATGCCGGCGACTCCGCCGTCGCCTTCAGCGTGACCATCCAATCGTGGACCTTGTGCCGTGTCCACGGAATGTCCAAGGCGATCAACGCGGCACCCAGGGGCAGCATCCAGATCCCGAGAATCGGCAGAAACCACATCACGCCACCGGCGAGGAACAGCACGCCCAGTACCGAACGGAGTCCGAACGGGACGTGCTCGTCGCCCCACTTCAGCGTCGCGTAGGTGATGCGTGCCACGTTCTCGCGTGACAGCGCCCGGCGAATCCTGCCGACCCGGGCTTTCAGTCGTACTCGGATTGAAATGGTCGCTACACCATGATGGGGGCTTCGTCCGGCGCGTCGTGGCGCCCCGGGTGGGCCCGTCGCTCCAGATCGGGGTCGATGGCAAGGAACCGGTAGCGGCCGTCTTCCGCCAGCGTCCGTTTGAGGCGGTTGCGGTGCATCAGGAGGTGGCAGTGGGCGATTGCCTCGCCCAGGGCCATCATGGTCTGGCGAGCGTCCAGCTTGCGGCGGAACAGGACGGGAAGCATGTCCTTCGCCGTCTTCGGCTCGTCGCAGAACTCCTCGATGGCCAGCATCCGGTCCTCGTGATGGGCGATGAGGTCCCGCAAGCGCTCGCGGACGCCGTAGAAGGGCAGGTTGTGGGCGGGCAGGACGAAGGTGTTCTCCGGCGTGTCGAGAAACCTGTCGTGGGAGTCCATCCACACCTTCAAGGGATTTGCCTCGGGCTCGGTGGGGTGGACGCTCACGTTGGAGGTGATGACCGGCAGGATCTGGTCGCCGGAGATCATGACGCCGAGGCTGTGACAGTGCAGGCAGGCGTGCTCGGGGGAGTGCCCGGCACCGACCACCACCTGCCAGTCGTGATCGCCGATGGTGAGTAGGTCACCGTCCTGCAGTCGGTGGTAGCCCATGGGCAATGGGTCCGGTGAGTCATCGACGACGTTCGTCCCCTTGGCCTTGGCGCGGGCCTTCCACGCGTCGCGCATCGATCGCATGGGCGCTGTCGACATGCCGTAACGGTGATAGAACTGTTCGCCCAGCCAACCGCCTTTGGCGGATGCCATGCCCATCGTCATGAACGAGCGTGCCTGGTAGTACTCGGCGCGCGTCATGTAGAGCGGGCAGCGGAAGTGGTTGACGATCATGCCAGCCTGGCCGACGTGATCGGGATGCATGTGGGTGCAGATCACACCCTTGACGGGCTTGCCACCCAATTCGGCGTCGAAGACCTCGTGCCAAAGTCGCTTGGTCTCGTTCGTTGCCAGGCCGGTGTCGACGACGAACCAGCCGTCAGTGTCCTCGAGGAGGTACAGGTTGATGTGATTGAGCGAGCCGCCCATCGGCATGGTGAGCCAACGAACCCCGTCGGCAACCTCGAGGGTGGTGCCGGGCTGAGGATGCGTCGCGTACGGGTACTCAAGCGCCATGAGTCGATGCGGCGCGCAACGTCAGCGCGACGCCGAGCTCGCGGTGGGGTGCTGCGATGATCGGCGAAGCAGGTCGATGCGCGGTCGCAACCGCGAGTTCGTCGCCGAGGGCACCGGCGTTCTTGAGTCGATCAGCGAACCGCAACGTGTCGATCACTGTGGCATTCATCTATCGGACCACGGCAAGTCTAGCAAGTCCAATCATGACGTTTGGCATTTGATCGGTCTGTGCAACAACGCCCCACTTGGTTGTGCGTCATTGCTGAAAATAGCGTGGGATCATTGCGGCGTTCGGGGCAGATCCCGGGCATGCCAGAGGTAGAACACGACCGGGAAGACGAACAGTACGACGATTCCCGCGGTTGCAACGCCGCCGACCAACGGGGTGGCGATCCGTTTCATCACGTCCGCGCCAGCCCCCGTGCTCCACATGATCGGGGCCAGCCCGATCACGTCCGTGGCGATGGTCATCAGTATGGGGCGGACCCGTTTTACGGTGCCTTCCTTGATGGCCTCCACCAGGGCGGCGCGGTGGGTGAGCAAGCCGCGGTCGGAATGTTCGGCCACCGACAGGTTGAGGTACAGGAGTAGCACGGTGGCCGTTTCGGCATAGAGTCCCGCAAGCGCGATCATGCCGACCCAGACGGCGATGCTCAGGTTGTAGTCGAGCAGGTCGATCAGCCAGATGGCCCCGGTCACGGCCAGCGGCGCGCCGAGTAGAACCAGCAGGGTCTCGAAAAGCGACTTTCGACTGAGGTAGACGATGGCGGCGATCAGCAACAACGTCGCGGGGACGACGAGCGCGAGACGTTGTTCGGCGCGCTGGATGTATTCGAACTGTCCGCTCCAGGCGATGGTGTAACCGGGGGGTACCTGCACCTTGTCGGCAACCGCCTGTTGCGCTGCCTCGACATAGCCGCCGACGTCGACATCCCGGATGTCCACGTAGACCCAGGCATTGGGCCTGCCGCCTTCGCTCTTGATGCTCGGCGGACCGACGGTGAACTCGATGCTGGCCAGACGTCCTAGGGGTATCTGGGGGCCCGCCGGCGTGGGGACCAGGACGTTGCGCAGCGCGGGAAGGTCGTCGCGCAACTCGCGGCTGTAGCGCAGGTTGACCGGACGCCGCTCCAATCCCTGGATTGCGGTGGTGATGTTCAGGCCGCCGATGGCGGTCTGGATGACGTCCTGCACGTCGCGGATAGTGAGACCGTAGCGGGCGATGGCATCCCGGTCGATGGTGACGTCGAGGTACCCGCCGCCCATTGTCCGTTCGGCATAGGCATCGAGGGTGCCGGGAACCTCGCGCACCACCGCCTCGACTTCCTTGCCGAGGCGTTCGAGTTCGGCGAGGTCGGCGCCCGCAATCTTGATGCCCACCGGGGTCTTGATGCCGGTTGAGAGCATGTCGATGCGGGTCCGGATCGGCATGGTCCAGGCGTTGGTCAGTCCGGGCACGTCGATGGCTGCGTTCATCTCGTCGGCGAGCTTCTCGGGTGTCATGCCCGGCCGCCATTCGCTCTTGGGTTTCAGCGTGATGGTGGTCTCGATCATCGACAGCGGCGCGGGATCGGTGGCGGTATCCGCGCGACCGACCTTGCCGAAAACGTTCTCCACCTCCGGAAAGGTCCGGATGATCCGGTCGGTTTGCTGGAGCAGTTCGCCGGCCTTGGTGACCGAGATGCCAGGCAGCGTGGTCGGCATGTAGAGGAGGTCACCCTCCCACAGGGTGGGCATGAACTCGGAGCCGATGCGGGACAGGGGAATGGTGGTTGCCGCCAACGCCAGCGCCGCGAGTCCCAAAACAACGAACTTGAAGCGGAAGACCGCGTTCAAGGCGGGGCGCACCAACCAGGAGAAGGCGAACACCACCAGGCCGAACTCCGCGGCCACACGGCTGAACGGGCTGCGGTCGGCGAGCGAGATTCTGCCGCGGACCCAGAAGCCGACCAGGACGGGAACGAGGGTCACCGCGAGCAATGCCGCAGCTGCCATGGCATAGGTCTTGGCGTAGGCGAGGGGCTTGAACAGCCGTCCCTCCTGGGCCTCGAGCGCGAACACCGGGAGAAACGACACGGTGATGACCAGCAGCGCGAAGAAAAGCGTTGGTCCGACCTCCTTGGCCGCCGCTGCGATGACGGTCCAATGGTCGCGCTCCCCGTTGTTGCGGGCGAGGTGCCGGTGCGCGTTCTCGACCATGACGATGCTCGCGTCGACCATGGTGCCGATGGCGACGGCGATGCCGCCCAGGGACATGATGTTGACGTTGATTCCCTGCGCGGACATGACGAGGAAGGCGATCAGGATGCCCACGGGTAGCGAAACGACCGCCACCAACCCGCTGCGGAAATGGAGCAGGAACAGCATCGACACGAGCCCGACGATGATGAGTTGCTGCAGCAGACTGGTCGTCAAGCTCGCGACGGACCGCTCGATGAGAGCTGTGCGGTCGTAGCCGACCTTGACTTCCACACCTTCGGGAAGACCCGCCTTGACCTCGTCAAGCTTCGCTTTGACGTCGCTGATTACCTTGAGGGTTCCGGCCCCGTGGCGCACGACGACGATGCCGCCGACGGTCTCGCCTTCGCCGTTCCATTCCGCGATTCCGCGGCGCATTTCGGGGCCGACGCCGACCCGCGCCACGTCCTTGAGCAGAATCGGCGTGCCGTTGCCGTCGACGCCCAGCGAGATCTTGCGGATGTCCTCGACCGACTCGATGGTGCCGAGGCCGCGAATCATGAATTCCTTCTCCGCGAACTCGAGGGACCGACCGCCCACATCCGTATTGCTGGCTTCGACCGCGGTGCGGATCCTGGAGATCGGAATGCCGTAGGCGCGAAGCCGGTTCGGATCCACTGTGATCTGGTATTGCTGGACGAAGCCGCCGATGCTGGCGACCTCCGCGACGCCGGGAACGCTTGCCAGTTCGTACTTCAGGAACCAATCCTGGATGGATCGCAGTTCGCCGAGGTCGTGGTGCTCGGACGTGAGGGCGTACATGAAAGCCCAACCCACCCCGGTGGCGTCGGGGCCAAGCGAGGGGGTGACACCCGCCGGCAGCTTGCCGGCGGCGTGGCTCAAGGTCTCGAGTACGCGGGCGCGCGCCCAGTAGAGGTCGGTGCCGTCCTCGAAGATCACGTAGACGAACGAATACCCGAAGAACGAGTAGCCCCGAACCACCTCGGCATGGGGCACCGCCAGCAGTTGCGTCGTCAGGGGGTAGGTGACCTGGTCCTCGACGACGGGCGGTGCCTGGCCGGGGTACTCGGTGTAGACGATCACCTGCACGTCGGACAGGTCGGGTATCGCGTCGAGGGGTGCCCGGACGAGCGAATAGACCCCCACCGCAACCAGCAACACGGTGGCAACGGCGACCAGAAACCGATTCTCGATGGACCAATCGATGACGCGTTCGAGCATGGTTGCGTCCTCAGTGGTGGTGGTGATGCATCGACCCCGGTTCCGATTCGTCCTCGGCCTTGTCGCCGCGCAGAATTTGCGCGGTGGCGGCCCGCAGGTTGCTCTCGGAGTCGATCAGGAACTGGGAGGAGACGACCACGGTCTCGCCCGGGGACAGGCCCGCCGTGATCTCCTGCATGCCCTCGGCCGCCGTTCCCAAGCTGACCTCGCGGGGTTCGAAGGCGCCGTCATCCTTGGCGACGATGACCACGGACCGCTTGCCGCTGTGCAGAATCGCCTCCGCCGGGGCAAGCACGGCGTTGGCCGTCCCTTCCGCGCGTATCGAAACGTCGACGTACATCATCGGCCGTAGCGACAGGTCGGCATTGTCCACCTCGACGAAGGCGGTCAGCGCCCGGGTGTCGGGATCGACGGCGGATCTGAAGAACAGGATTCGGCCACCCCAGCGTCGCCCGGGGAACGCGTCCACTTCGATCACGGCATCGCTGCCTTCCTTCACGTGGCGAAGGTCTTCCTCGTAGAACTCGGCCTGTGCCCAGAGCGTCGAGTGGTCGGCGATCTTCATCACCGTCATGCCCGGTTGGAGCCGCATGCCCTCGAGGGAGTCGCCCATTTTCTCGACGACGAATCCGGCGGCCGGCGAGTAGAAACGTATTGTCCGGGGAGCGGCACCCGAACGTTCGAGGGCGTCGATCTGCGCTTCGGTAATGTCCCAGTAGCGCAGGCGCTCGTGGGCTGCTTCGAGCAGTGATCGCGCCCGCGCAATGGCGTCCGGATACGCGCCGCTCGATTCGAGCCGTCGAACGTAGCCCATGGCCGCTAGGTACTCGCGCTGGGTGGTCACCAACTGCGGGCTGTAGATGTCGAACAGGACATCGTCCTTGGCAACCGACTCGCCGACGTTGTTGACGTGCGCGGTTTCGATCCAGCCTTCGAACTTGGTGTTCACCGAAACCAGTTTCTCCTCGTTGTGGGCGAGGATGCCGACGGTGCGAATCGCCACCGGGAGCGTCCCGCGCCTCACTACGGCCGTGCGAACGGCGAAGTTCTGCTGGAAACCCTGTGCAACACGCACGTCGCTCTCCGATCCAGGGTCCCCTCCGGTTGCCGTTGGCTTCTTGGCGACGAGCTTCATCCCGCAGATCGGACAGTTGCCCGGTTCCGTTCTGGTTACATCCGGGTGCATGCCGCAGGTGTAGACGGTCTGTTCGCTGGCGTCGGTTTGGGTGACGTCGGCTGGCGGCGTGGCACCCGGGAGCCAATCCCATCCCGCCGGGTTGTAGGCGAGGAGGGTTACCACTGCGGCACCGAGCGCCGCGCCGAGCAGAACTAGTGTGATCGTGTGGGATTTCATTGCTGGCTCCGCGGGGGAAATGGCGATCCGATGGCGCGTTCCAGGTCGGCCAGCGCCTGCATGTAGTCGATCTCGAGGCGAGCGAGGGAGAGGCGCACGTCAAGCATCACCTCCTCGCTGTCCAAGAGGTCGAGCACACCCGTGGTACCCGTTGCGTAGGCCTCTTCGGTCGCTCGCAGGGCCTGTTCGGCCTGGACAATGAGCGCGTCTTCGTGAAGCGCTAGCTGGCGGTCGATCGTGGTCAGCTTGAACCCGATCGACCGAACTGCGGCGTCGACGCGGTTCTGGGCGTGGCGGTAGCTCTCCTGGGACGACGACCGGCGGGCCTTGGCTTCACGGACGCCCGCGTCGTAGATGCCCCGATACAGGGGAATGTTGACCCCGAATGTCAATCCAAGGGTGTCCTTGCCGTTGCCCGGTGGCGGATTGGTTCGTCCGGGTTGGTCGTCCCGTCCCTCGATGCGTCCCCACACGGCACCGATGACGACATCGGGCAGGTAGCGACGCCGGGCCAGGCGAACACCGATCTCGTCGCCCTCGAAGGCAAGCGCCGCAAGACGTACTTCGGGAGCGTTGGCTCTGCCGATGGCGATCAGCTGATCGTGATCCACCGCAACGGTCCTACGGTCGGGAATGTGGACCTCGGGGATCGAGACGTGGACGGGATGATCGCGCAAGGCGTTGAGACGCGATTCGACAACCACGCGCTGGCGCAGAAGCTCCTGTCGCCGGTTTCGAACGCGGGTGATCTGCGCCTGCAGCTTGACGACCGCCTGCTGCAGGCCCACGCCTTGCGAATAACGCGCCCGGGCAAGGGACTCGTAGTGTTCGAGCAGTTCGCGTTCTTCGGCGGTGATGGCGACGGCCCGGTCGAGGTAGCCGAGTTCGAAGTAGGCGAACTTGACACTGCGGACCACGTCGGCCCGATGCGCCTCGGCCAACTCGCGCTTTTGGTCTGCTTGCGCGGTGGCTGCTCCGGCCCGGTCCTCGCGCTTTCCGAACCACGGCAGCGCCTGCGTGACGGCAAGGCCGCTCGTCTGCGGCCCGACGCGCGTCTGCGGCGACAGCGCGAAACCCGTCAACTGCAGTCGGGGGTCCGGCAGCGCGCCCGAGACGGCGACGCTCTGTCGTGCGGCGGCTTCATCCCAGTTTGCCGCCTGAATTTCGGGATTCCGCGCCAGCGCTTCCTCGATCAACGCCTCGAGCCGTGGGTCGTCGTGCGTTGCGTAGTCCGGTGACGCGCCATGCGCTGCCGTGCCGACAAGGCACGGCACGAGCCAAACAAGTGTTCTCGGTGGTTTCATCGCACTCTCCGATACGGGTTCTCGGACCCCGCCCGCGCCGAGGTTCAAGAAGCCCGGACACGGACGGACGAGGAACGCGGCGGGCCGCGTTCGTCATCGACGGAGAGCGCTAGTTCAGAAGCCTGTCGAAGCGGCGCACCGGCGAGTCGGCCGGACGCGCATTACGCCAAGGTGGGTGGTGGTACGACGAGACCCGAAGCCCCATCGGTGCCTGCACGGATGCAACGACGATCCCGAGGCCATCGTCCAGCGATGTCTTGGGCGCCTCGGTCGGCGTGATCTTCGGCGTCCTGGCATCGACCCCGCAATCACCGTCGCAATCGGCATGTGCGCAGGCCGTGTGGGGCGATTCCGCCATCGCGTGATGGGCGTGGTGACCGCCTGCTGCGGGCGCGTCGGCCGCGGGCAGCGTGCAGGCGCAGGCCACACCGGCCCAGGTCACGGCGATGGCAAGCGCTGCAGCAATGGTGGGTTGCCGATTGGTCACAGGGTGGCGTATACGCTTGGCGTGGGGCGGGGTCAAGCTGTTTCGCCGTGGCGCTGGTGTGTGAGGGAGAGCCGCGAGGGAGGTAATGGGAACGTCGATGTCGATGCCACGCGGCCAACGAAATGCGCTCATGGCGCTCGCCTGGATAGGCGGTTGTCTGTTCTGCGCGTGCACTCGTGGTGCCACGACGTTGGACCTGGATTTCGTCGATCCCGATGGGCAGCCGGTGCAGGTTGCCAAGGCGGAGTTGCTTCTGCTCGCGTGGGGAGCGACGAAACGAATTGAACTCGAGATGTCAGGGGACGGGTTGGACTTCGTCTTGGATCCCGATTGGTTGCGGTCGCGTTGGCCGGCGCGGTTCAACGATCTGATCGGCGCCTACCTCTACCTCCAGGCGCCGCCGTTCGTCGCCATTCGGTCTGAACGGTTCCAGTGGCCTGGCGTCGACCCGGAGGCCGGCGCGGTGACCATCGGCTTCCCAACGGGCCGGTCCGCCGTTGTCGACGTGGGGAGTGAGGCAAAGATGACACTGGCGTTTCGCACCGGGTCTGTTCGAAGGGTTCGGATAGTGGACACCCAGGGCGCGCCGCTCTCGGGCATCGCGATCGACGCCTACATGTTCTGGTCCCAGTCCAACCGTTGCGCCGTCTTGACCGGCGGTGAGCCATTGGGCAGCTACGTGACCGATGCCGGCGGATGGATCGAAGTTCCCGACGGGGACTTCGAATACGCTCTGGAACTGGCGTCCACGCTGCGGGGAGACCATGTGTTCGTGGCCGATGGACGCTACGAGCGCGAGCGGCTGGTGACCGACTTGAGGCAAGTCGAGACCGATGTGGTCGTACACCGGTTCCCCATCCGGCCACTCAAGATGCGGATCCTGCGGCCGGCGGGTGCCGCCGCCGGTGTTGTCCTCCACGGCCATATGTCGAACTGCTCGTGCGGTGCCTGTTCAGGACCCTTGGCTGCCACCGATGAGGCTGGCGCCATCCGTCTGGATGGGTTCCAACCGGAAAAATGGTCGTCGGCGTGGCTTCTGGACGGCGACCGGGAACGGTGGCGGACCACGCCGACCGCGTGGCCGACGACCAACATCGAGATCCTTCTCTCGGCCGCCGACGATTCTGCCGTAGCGAGTTTCTCGCCGTGATTCTGCCACGCGGGTCCGGCATGTGGCTGGCAGCCCCAATTAGAGAGCGTTAGGATATCTGTGTGATATCACTTTTGGAGACCCTGACGTGATCCATGAAATCCCTCGCAATGCCATCTCGGGTGTTCTTGCGCTGCTCGTCCTGCTCTTGGCCCTCATCGGGGATGTGGTGTTGTTCGTTGCCGGCATCGTGCGCCAGAGCCCGTTGGAGGTGATCGGCGCCGTGCTGATCCTGGTGGTCCTGATCTTCCTTTTGGTGGGCCTGTTCATCGTCAATCCCAACGAGGCGCGGGTGCTGCAGTTGTTCGGGCGCTACGTGGGCACGGTCAGCGACCAGGGCTTGCGGTGGGCGAATCCGTTCTACACCAAACGGCGAATCTCGGTTCGGATTCGGAACTTCGAGACCGATCGCTCAAAGGTCAACGACGCGGACGGTAATCCCATCGAGATCGCCGCGGTGGTGGTCTGGAAGGTGGTCGACACGGCGGAGGCCACGTTCGAAGTGGACGACTACGTCAACTTCATGCATGTGCAGAGCGAGTCGGCGGTGCGAAACCTCGCGACGCA